>JAJTFM010000024.1 GCA_021298575.1 Saprospiraceae bacterium
TTAAGCCCGCCAGCGCCGATGGTACTGGGTCAGATGTCCCGGGAGAGTAGGTCGGTGCCAACTCAAATTAACAAGCCTCCGTTGCATTCGCAGCGGAGGCTTTGTTTTTTTACCTGCCTACTTTCGTAACTTTGCACCATGTCAAAGAAATATAAATACGTGTGTATCCACGGGCATTTCTACCAGCCCCCACGCGAAAATGCCTGGCTCGAAACTGTCGAACGACAAGAGTCCGCTCACCCCTTCCACGACTGGAATTCCAGAATTAACTTCGAATGCTACGCACCCAACGCCGCCGCCCGTATCCTCGACGAATCCGGGTGGATATCCAAAATCAGAAATAATTATAATCGTATCTCCTTCAACTTCGGCCCCACACTGCTCAGCTGGCTCGCCGAAAATGACCCGGAAGCATACTCACTTGTCCTGAAATCGGATAAAAGAAGCACGGAATTGTTCAAAGGTCACGGCTCTGCCGTCGCGCAGGTTTATAGTCACCTCATCATGCCTCTGGCAAATTACCGCGACAAGGTCACGCAGGTACACTGGGGTATCAGCGACTTCGAAGCCCGGTTTGGCAGAAAACCGGAAGGTATGTGGCTCGCTGAAACAGCCGTTGATACAGATTCTCTCGAAGTGCTAGCTGCTCATGGAGTCAAATTTACTATTCTGGCTCCCAGACAGGCAAAAGCTGTCAGAAAAATTGCCGCAGATGTTACTACCGACTGGAAACCTGTTCAAACAGAAACAATCGATACCCGCCAGGCTTACTGGTGTGTACTGCCAAGCGGAAGAAAAATTGCGCTCTTCTTCTATGATGGAAAAGTAGCCCAGGAAGTGGCCTTCGGCGGACTCCTGAACAGCGGTAAGGCTCTTGCCAACCGATTGTGCACTACATTCGACGATAACGCAGAACCGCAATTATCGCATACTGCTACTGACGGTGAAAGCTACGGACACCACCACCGATACGGAGAAATGGCCCTCGCCGATGCACTAAACTGCATAGAAAATAATCCAGACGTCCAACTTACTAATTACGGACAGTTTCTGGAACTACACCCACCGGTGTGGGAAGCTATAATCCACGAAAAATCATCCTGGAGCTGTGTACACGGAGTTGAAAGATGGCGCTCCGACTGCGGCTGTAACAGCGGCGGAACCGGCTGGCATCAGAAGTGGAGAAAGCCACTCAGAGATACACTCGACTGGCTCAGGGATCAACTCGTTCCGCTCTTTGAAAGAGAAGGAAACCGCTTGCTCAGGGATGCATGGGCGGCCAGAAACGACTATATAGGAATCGTTCTGGACAGGTCAGACGAAAATATTCAGCTTTTTATTCAAAAACACGCACGCCGCGAATTAAGCCAGCTTGAGAAAATTGCCGTACTCAGAATGATGGAAATTCAGCGGTTTTCAATTCTGATGTACACCAGCTGTGGCTGGTTCTTCGACGAAATATCCGGAATTGAAACAAATCAGATTCTTCAGTACGCTCTCAGAGCAATGGATTATGCTCTGGATGTTTTCGGCGTTGACCTGAAACCTGAATTCTCAAAACGCCTCGCAACCGCTCCAAGTAATGTGTTCGAAAACGGCGCTGTCAGCTTTCACGAAAATGTTACCCCCACCAGGGTGACGCTCGAACGCGTAGCCACGCACTTCGCAGTTGCCTCCCTGTTCGAGAGTAATCCGGAAAGCCTTAATCTATTCAATTATACTGCCAAAGTTGACTTTTTTGACAGAATAGACGCCGGAACACCCAGATTCGCCGCCGGAAAACTCAGGATTCAGTCGAGGATAAGTCAGGCCGAACAAACTTTCTGCTACGCCGTTTTATATCTGGGCCAGCAACATATCATCGGCAATATATCCGCCACCATGACAAGGTCCAGGTTCGATGAAATGTTCAGACGAACAAATACAGCTTTCAAAGCAGCCAATCTGGGCGAAGTCATCGGAACGCTGCAGGAATATTTCGGTCCCGAAAAGTTTACTCTTTCAAGTCTCTTCTCCGATGAGAAAATTAAAATTATCGGAGAAATTACCAAAAATAGCCTCCATACCGCAAAGTCAACCTTCCAAAATGTTTTCCGAGATAACTATCAGCTGATGACAGCACTGGAAGAGGCCAAAATGCCACTCCCATCAACTTGGGGCGATATCGCATCCTATGTGCTTAACGCAGAACTGGTGGATTTCTTCAATGATCCGGCCATGGGCGATCTCAGAACCCTCAAACGTATTTCACAGGATATCAAACGATGGAATATCCGCCTCAACGACGAGGAACTGCTCAATCATACCATTGGCAGAAGAACGGAAACTGAAATCGAAAGAATAGAATCAAGTGCTTCTTCGGTTCCAAGAATAAAATGGATCGTGGAAGTACTCGAAATAGTCAATGATATGGGGCTTAGACCCCATATCTGGCGCGCACAAAATATTTTCTATCTCATTACCAAAGGATACCGAAAGGGACTCTGGGTCTTTACCAATGATGAATGGAAAAATGCACACGAACAACTGGGGGCATTCATGAGGGTCAGACTGAAATAAAATCAAAAACAGATGTTCAAATTTGCTCATCCCGGACATCTCTGGCTACTGCTGGCTCTGCCAGCAGTAGCCCTGTCTGCTTTCAGCTACTGGAGCTGGCGCTCTAGAATGATCAAAAGGCTTAATGGTGCCGAATTGATCATTCCACCTTTCACATCCAGAAGATTCATCGTTGGAGTGGGTACACTCGCTGGCGTTATCTCGCTGCTCGTTATTGCATGGGCCGAACCACAGTGGGGTGTACATAATGAAACAGTATCCCGCAAATCCTCCGATGTTATCATCGCGCTGGATATCTCCAAAAGTATGCTCTGTCAGGATATTGCGCCTGACCGTCTCGAAATCGCAAAACTGTTCGCCCGAAAACTGGTCAGTTCTCTTGAAGGACAACGGGTAGGACTTGTTTTTTTCGCCGGTACCGCATTTCTGCAAATGCCACTCTCCAATGATTACGGCTTTATTCAGCAAAGTATTCAAAGCGCAACTACCGATCTGCTGACCAATCAGGGTACCAATATCGCAGAGGCTATCGCCGTCGCAGAGGAATCACTCGATCAGGATGAGACACAAGGTGCCGTCATGGTTATTCTGACCGATGGAGAGGTGCACGACGATGATTCCGTGGAAGGAGCCGCCGCCGCTCTGGAAAAAGGACTCACAATAAGTACCGTAGGAGCCGGCTCTGAAGCCGGAGGGCCAATCCCGGTCGGAAACGGACAATACAAAAAGGATGAGAACGGACAACCGGTAATCACAGGTCTGAATGAAGCCGCCCTGCGCGAGATTGCTGCTGCGGGAGGAGGCAAATCATTTCATGTAAATCAGGGTGATGCAGCTATCAGTGCAATCTCGGATCTGGTGAAGGGTACCGGAGGAAAAATGATAAAGTCGCAAAGGTTTGTCTCTTCTGAAGCAAGATTCCAGTTCTTTGTGTTACCTGCACTCTTGCTGCTGTTACTGCAACTATGGTTATTCAGATATAAAGCCTGAATATGAAACAATCGTTTTTTAATAATGGATGGCTGTTGTTTGTACTGCTTCCTTTGCTGACAAGTGCCCAGCAGGCACACGATTTTTTGCTTGAAGGCGATAAACTTTACGATCAGGAAAAATATCGGCAAGCGGAAAATCAATACCAGTCTGCAGGAAAAATAAATCCGGGTAATGCTTCAGCAATCTATAACCTCGGCAATGCACTCTATCAGCAAGGAAAATGGGAAGATGCCGCCAAACAATTTGAAACAGCATCTAAAGGATTCAAATCTGCCGATAAAAAGGCCGATGCACTCCATAATCTGGGAAATGCCAGATTGCAGCAACAACAATATGATGCGGCTGTAAATGCCTACAAACAAAGCCTCCGGTATATGACCGATAATACGGATACCAGGAAAAACCTGCAGCTGGCACTCAAAAAATTGAAAAAACAACAGCAGGATCAACAAAAGAGGCAACAACAGGATCAACAAAATCAGGAAAAACAACAACAAAATCAGCCCCCTGACGAAGAGCCCCCTCAACCAGGAAAAAAGCCGGAATCCGGCCAGCAACCCGGCCAAAAACAACAAACACCCGAACAAAAATCAAGAGAGGAGGCAAAGAGGTTGCTCGAAACAGCTATCGAGTCTGAAGACCAGCGAAATGCTCAAAAATACCGTACTGCCAGACAGAAACCCGCAAGCCAGACAAAAAAAGATTGGTAGAAACCAATTTTTTTCCGACTTTTCGACCGTCATTTCCGGATGTTTTTCCGGATGGTTTTGAATCGCCGGAGAAAGTGCTGATTTCCGGCTTAATTTGTCAAAAAAATGGAAAAAGGTGTACCAACGGTCAATTTGTCCAAGTTTGTTCACGGCAATGAGTACGATCGTCGTCAGTTTGCAGAAGATCTTGGAAAGGCATTCCATGAGGTTGGCTTTGTCGCCGTTGAAGGCCATGGCATTCCCAAGTCACTGATTGAGAGTTTTTTTAATGCTTCAAAAGCATTCTTCGCGTTACCTGTCGAAGTAAAGAAAAAATACGAAATCCCCGGTATGGCCGGCCAGCGTGGTTATACCTCCTTCGGAAAAGAACATGCCAAACAGTCAAATGTAGCTGATCTGAAAGAGTTCTATCAGATCGGACAGGAACTTCCGGATAGTAACCCACTCAAATCTGAGTGCCCGGATAATATTGACGTCGCCGAAGAACCCGGATTTGTTGATACCGGTCGTCAGCTGTACAGGGAGTTTGAAAAGGCCGGTGGATACCTGCTCCGGGCAATCGCAATTCACCTGAACCTCCCGGATGACTATTTTGACCAGTATATCAGTGGTGGAAATTCCATTCTCCGCAGTATTCACTACCCGCCAATTACCAGCGAACCGGCATCGGCAATCAGGGCGGAACAACACGAGGATATTAACCTGATTACGCTGCTTGTGGGCGCAAGCGCGGGAGGGCTCCAACTCCTTACCTCTGATAACAAATGGGTGGCTGTTATGCCCGAGGCCGACGAAATCGTTATAAACGTCGGTGATATGCTTCAAAGGCTGACTAATAATTATCTGAAAAGTACTACACACCGGGTAGTAAATCCCCCTCGCGAAGAATGGCACCTGCCCAGACTCAGTATTCCCTTTTTCCTGCACCCCGTTGGATCAATGGCACTAAACTGCCTGGAGCAGTGTATTGCCAGCAATAACCCACTTCAGTATGAACCCATAACTGCCGGTGAATATCTTGATGAACGCCTGCGTGAAATAGGACTGAAAAAGTAAAAATCATGAAAAAAATACTTTTAATCCTATCCCTGTTGCTGCCATTGACCTTATTGGCGCAAATGACACCTGTTGTAAAATCAGAAATAATACCGGGCTCCTCGGTTGGATATAAAATGGCGCTGATTCCCGGAGGCAAGTTTGTTATGGGTTCTGCTGAATCGGAAATAGGCAGAGGAGCCGATGAAGGATTACACGAGGTAACTATTGACAGTTTCTGGATCGGTATCTGTGAGGTGACTTTTGACGAGTTCTTCCTCTTTCAGTTCAGAAGTTCTGACTCGGATGCCGCCGCTACATCCGGTTTCAGTGCTGATGCAGTGGCCCGCCCTTCTCCTCCATATTATGATTTCACCTATGGCAGAGGCAAGGCCGGCGGTTACCCGGCTACAACAATGACACAGCAGGCTGCTCTGCGTTACTGCCAGTGGCTGTCAGATAAAACCGGCGATTTCTATCGTTTGCCAACAGAAGCAGAGTGGGAATATGCCTGCAGGGCAGGTACGACCACCGCATGGCACTGGGGTAACGACCCGGCAAAAGCAGGTGAATATGCCTGGTTCTACGACAATAGTTCAGGATCTTATCAGAAAGTTGGCTCAAAAAAGCCCAATCCATGGGGATTGTATGACATGCACGGCAATGTGATGGAATATTGTCTGGATTTTTATGTAACCGACTACTTCTCCAGACTTGATTCCTCATCGGTCAACCCGATGATTCCGCCTGTTAAAAAATATTCCAGAACCCTGAAAGGTGGCTGTTTTGAGGACTATACCGCGGCGTTACGCAGTGCAGCGCGCCGTAAAAGTGATCCCAAATGGCAGGCACGTGATCCGCAGATACCCAAAAGCAAGTGGTGGAACCCTGAATCTCCCTTTGCGGGTTTCAGAATTGTCAGGGAGACAAACAGGATAAGTAAATCCGAACGCGATGCGTTCTTCGAAAAATGGATCCGGGACTGACTGCCTTGTCTGATTCCGACATACAATAATTGTACTTAAAACAATTGCACAACCATGAGTAAAACTTCCAGACGCGATTTCCTCAAAACATCAACGATGCTGACAGGCGGTGCCATGCTCAGTTCAATGCCGCTGTCCCAGGCTGCCAACAGTTTAGTGGACGACACCATCAAAGTAGCACTCATAGGATGTGGCGGTCGCGGTACTGGTGCCGCATTACAGGCGCTCATGACCAAACAGAATGTCAGGCTCGTTGCTATGGCCGATGCCTTTAAACACCGGCTCGACGATGCCTACAAAAGTCTGACAGCAGACGATCTGACCGACTCGCTCGGTGTGGAGGGTAGTGTGAAAAACCGCGTGGATGTACCGGAAGAGCGCAGATATGTAGGTTTTGATGCCTATAAAAAGGCGATGAAACACGCAGACGTGGTCATCCTCACCACGCCTCCCGGATTCAGACCGGCGCATTTCAGTGAAGCGGTTGCTCAGGGGAAGCAGATCTTCATGGAAAAACCGGTAGCTGTTGATCCGGCAGGAATCAGACAGGTACTGGCTGCTGCAGAAGAGGCAAAAAAGAAAAAACTCAATGTGGTGGTAGGCTTGCAGCGCCATTATCAGACTGTTTACCGCCGCTGGGTGGAAAAGCTGCAGGAAGGAGTGATCGGCGATATTATGGCATCGCGCGTTTACTGGAATATGGGTGCCCTGTGGGTACACCCCCGTAAACAGGGTCAGACGGAAATGGAATATCAGATGGATAACTGGTATTATTTCACCTGGCTTTGCGGCGATCATATCGTAGAACAGCACGTACACAATCTGGATGTTTCCAACTGGGTCAAGCAGGCATACCCTGTCAAGGCTTACGGAAGCGGGGGGCGTCAGGTGCGTATCGGAAAAGATTACGGCGAAATTTACGACCACCACGTGGTGGAGTTTGAATACGCCGATGGATCAAGGATGTTCAGCCAGTGCCGGCAGATCCCCGGAACAAAAGACGCCGTAACTGAAGGGTTCCATGGAACAAATGGCACGGCACCCTGGCCCGGGAAAATACTGACGCGCAGCGGTCATACAATCTGGGAACACGACAGCAAGAATGACGGAAATCCCTATCAGATCGAACATGATGAGCTCTTCGAAGCAATCGCAAAAGGTGAATTCAAATTCGCCGATGCAGAGAATGCAGCCAAAAGTACTATGACTGCCATTATGGGCCGTCTGGCAACTTACTCCGGACAGGTAATCGAATGGGATGCCGCCATGAAATCGGAAATCATTCTGGCTCCGGAAAAACTTGCATGGGATGCCCTTCCAAAAGTGTTGCCCGGCTCCGACGGAATCTATCCGTGTTCTGTGCCAGGTGTCACAAAGGTTATATGAATAAACTGATAATCATGCTGTTATGCCTTCAAATGGGCATAACAGCATGGACTCAGAACCGCTTCGAATTCAGTCACCCCCAAATGGGAACTGTATTCCGGCTGGTGTTCTACTCGAATCAGGACTCATCAGATGCGAATGCGCTGGCCAAAACTGTCTTTGACAGAATTGATACGCTGAACGCACACTTCTCCGACTGGCTACCCGAAAGTGAACTTAATATGCTTTGTCAGAAAGCCGGAGCGAAGGGGTGTTGCAGGGTATCTACCGATCTCGCTGATGTTCTTCACAAGTCGGTCATCTGTGCCAGACAAAGCCGGGGGGCTTTTGATGTTACTGTAGGGGCGCTCACGAGGCTTTGGCGCCGTTCCAGGAATCTGAAGGAACTCCCGGAGCCGAAACGGATTTCCTCGGCACTGAAAACGGTTGGCTGGAGAAATATCTGTATGTGTCCGGGTACGTCATGCGTACGCCTGCGTCAAAAGGGCATGATGCTTGATCTGGGTGGTATCGCTCAGGGTTGGACCGCAGATGATTGTCTTGGCATACTCCGAAGTAACGGTGTCAATACTGCCCTGGTTGATGCAGGCGGTGATATCGCACTGGGAGACCCTCCTCCGGGCAGGGAAGGCTGGCAAATTGAAATACCATCGGCAGATGGAAGCAGACTGATGACGCTGAAAAATTGTGGAATTACTACTTCCGGAGCTGCATACAGATATCTCGAACTGGATGGAAAGCGCTACTCCCATATAGTTGACCCCCGAACCGGCCAGCCGCTTACACACCGAACGCAGGTAACAGTACTCGCACAAAATGCTACAACCGCTGACGCATGGGCCACCGCCATTTCCGTGATGGGAGAAAAAGGGTGGCACAAGCTGAAAAGAAAACCAGAAATCAAAGTCTGGATATCTGAATCGCCACTTTAAACGATTACTCAATGAAAAGAAGAAATTTCCTTCGAAACAGCCTGATCGGCACAGCCGCCCTGGCATCAGGTCCTGCCAGTGTTACTGCAGGAGAAATCATATCTGAAACACCAGCCGGAACATCGTTCAAACTAAAATATGCTCCTCACGACGGAATGTTCAGGCACTCTGCCGGTGATGATATCCTGGATCAGCTGAGGTTTATGGCAGATCAGGGCTTTGCAGCATTCGAAGATAACGGTATGTCGGGCCGCGATACCTCTACACAGGAAAAAATGGCTGCACTCATGAGTCGCCTGAATATTCAGATGGGTGTTTTTGTTGCTCATAAAATTTACTGGTCAGAACCCAATCTGGCAAGCGGAAATGCCGATAAGCGAAAGGAATTTCTCGAAGATATCAGAAAGTCTGTCGAAATTGCCAAAAGAGTGAATGCAAAGTGGGTGACGGTCGTGCCAGGCTTCAAGGACCTCCGGCAGGATATGGGTTTCCAGACCGCTCACGTTGTCGAGTCGCTGAAACAGGCTTGTGATATTCTGGAACCACACGGACTGGTCATGGTACTTGAACCGCTGAATTTCAGAGATCACCCGGGGCTTTTCCTCACCGATGTGCCACAGGCACATGCAATATGCAAAGCTGTTGACAGCCCGTCTTGCAAAATTCTGTACGACATTTATCATGCCCAGATTCAAATCGGGAATATTATTCCGAATATTGATGCGGCATGGGACGAAACGGCCTACTTCCAGATTGGCGACAATCCGGGAAGAAAGGAGCCAACTACAGGAGAAATAAACTATAAAAATGTATTCAGACATATTCATTCCAAAGGGTTTACCGGTATTCTTGGAATGGAACATGGCAACTTTTTCCCGGGCAAGGACGGTGAGCTGTCGCTTGTAAAATCATACCGGGAAGTTGATTCATTTTAACTTAATATGAAATATCTGTACCAACTGCACAGATATTTATCTTTTCAAGGCGGTTAACTGCGTACATTCGCACCGATTTTATGAATCTTACTGCCATATCCATCAAACGCCCGTCATTAATCATTGTGGCGTTCACCGTACTGACCTTCATGGGGGCGGCGAGTTATTTCCGTCTTCCTATCGAGTTGGTGCCCAAATTCAGCGCCCCGGTAATCACTATTATTACTATTTACCCCGGTGCATCGCCCGGGGAAGTGGAAAATGCTGTCAGTAAGCCGATAGAAGATGCTGTATCATCCGTACAGGGAATCAGCCAGATACAGGTGGGATCGCAGGAAAGTTCCTCTTTTATCGCGATTGACTTTGAACAGTCTGTTGACCTCGACAAGGCTGTACAGGAGATGCAGCGCAAGATCAACCAGTTACAGGCCACTTTGCCCAAGGAAGTACGCCCCCCTGTAATTAACAAATTCGCACTTGATGAGCTGCCAATTCTCAAACTGGCTATTTCTGCCAATCTCGCCGGTACCGATTTCTATGATCTGGTGAAAAACAGGGTGGTGTCGGAGATATCGCAGGTAAAAGGAGTTGCACAGGTAAGTGTACTCGGGGGTGAAGAGCGTGAAATTAAAATAAATATCTCCAGTACTCGTCTTGAACAGTATGGCCTGTCACTGTTACAGGTGGCACAGGCGGTACAGACTGCCAATCTGGACTTCCCCACGGGCAAGGTGACAGGAGAGGAGAGCCAGATGCGTATTCGTTTGGCAGGAAAATTTCTCGATGTGGAAGACATCCGGAATCTGGTAGTAGGCAAGAGCCGCTTCGGCTCATCTATTTTTCTGAAAGATATTGCCGAGGTACAGGATGGTGTCAGAGATCCCGATATGGTTTGTCGTTATGACGGCACACCCGCAGTAGGTATTACCATCAGAAAACAGGGAGATGCCAACGCTGTGGAGATGTCCAGGAAGGTACTTGAAAAGCTCGCCGTTCTGGAAGGTGCATATTCCACTCAGGGACTAAAGTTTGAAGTTGTTGCCAACAGTAGTACATTCACCGAAAAAGCTACTACCGCCGTACTGGAAGATCTGGGACTGGCCATATTGCTGGTTGCTCTGGTAATGCTGCTGTTCCTGCACAGTATGCGGAATGCTGCAATCGTGCTGGTATCCATTCCCACTTCGGTCATCAGTACTTTCCTGATGATGAATGTTTTCGGATATTCCCTCAACCTGATGTCGCTCCTCGGCCTGTCGCTCGCGATCGGTATTCTGGTAGATGATGCCATCGTGGTCATCGAGAATATATACAGGCATCTGGAGATGGGAAAGAACAGGGTGCAGGCCAGCTACGACGGCCGTATGGAGATCGGCTACACCGCGATTAGTATCACGCTGGTTGACGTGGTGGTGTTCCTCCCCATCGTTTTCAGTTCGGGAATCGTACCGAACCTCCTGCGCCAGTTCTGTATGACAGTGGTAACCTCCACGCTGATGTCGCTGCTTGTGTCTTTTACGCTGGTTCCGTGGCTGACTTCCAGACTCGGCAAGTTGCACAAATTCAAGGGGAATAATGTTGCCGGCAAGATCATTGTGAACTTCGAAGCATTTCTCGATCGTATCTCTGACGGCTTCGTGCAGTTACTTTCTCTGGCACTTCGGAATTCATATTCGAAAATCATTACGCTTGCACTTGCCATTGGGCTTTTCGGCGCATCATTCGGCCTGATAAGTTCCGGCCTGATTGGAAGTGCGTTCATGGATAACGGTGAACGCGGCGAATTTATCGTCGAAATAGAAATGCCGAAAGATGCCTCTCTGGCTCAAACCGATGCCACCACTAAAAGAGTGGAATCATGGCTCAGGGAACAGGAACATGTGATGCACACTTTCGCTTCTGTGGGGTACAGCAACAAACTGTTCGGACAAAGTTCTCCGTATGTGGCCGAAGTACAGGTCTTTTTGTCGCCCTATGGCCACGGACGAACCGAATCCACACAGGTTTATGCCCGTAAAACAAAAGTAAAGCTCGAGGAAATTGTCGCAGGCGCACGTATACGCACAAATCCCATTGATATCCTCGGTCTCTCGGTTATGCCGATCGAGGTGATGCTGAATGGTCCCGATCTCGACAGCCTGCTCAGTCTGTCGGAACGGGTACGCCGTGAAATGGAAATGGTGAATGGCTGCGTGGAGATAGCAGCCTCCGTGGAGCCGGGAAATCCCGAGGTCAAGGTGGAAGTAAACCGCCAGCGTATGGCCGATAATGGTCTTGCTATGGCACAGGTAGGGCTTACGCTCCAGACAGCCTTCAGTGGTAACACAGATGCCAAGTTTCGCTCTGGCGATTATGAGTATCCCATCAGAATTGGCCTTGATGCTTTCAACAGACGCAGTGCAGAGGATATCAGAAATATATCCTTCGTCAATCCGCTGGGAAGTACCGTTTATCTGAAACAGTTTGCCGAAGTGAGAGAGGATGCCGCTCCCACCCGCCTCGAACGCCGCGACCGGATGCCGTCTGTCAAGCTTAGCGCACAGGTCATCGGTCGCCCGAAAGGTACCGTGGGCCGAGAGGTAAAGGCGAGGGTGGATGCACTGGCGCTCCCCGCAGGCGCGCAAGTGAAATACGGCGGTGATCTTCGCCTCCAGCAACAGGGTATAGGAACAATGGGATTCGCCCTGTGGACATCCCTGCTACTGGTTTACCTGATTATGGTGGCACTGTACGATAACTGGATATATCCGCTCGTCGTGCTTGTTTCAATACCACTGGCCGTAATTGGTGCATTCCTTGCACTTGCACTGGCCGGTGAAAACCTCACGGTGTTCACCGGACTCGGACTGCTCATGCTGGTCGGACTTGTCGGTAAAAATGCCATTCTGGTGGTAGATTTTGCCAATCAGTTGCGCGACAAAGGGGTGCCTCTCCGCGAAGCCCTGCTCGAGTCAACACGGCTCCGCTTCCGTCCGGTACTCATGACCAATATAGCCATGGTAATTGGTCTGCTGCCCATTGCTTTTGCACAGGGCTCCGGTTCCGATTGGAAAAACGGTTTGGCATGGGCAATCATAGGAGGCCTCAACTCCTCCATGCTGCTTTCGCTGATAGTAGTTCCTGTGGTGTTCTGGGGCTTCGATCGCGGCCTTGAAAAACTGGGTATAGGTAAAAGTAAAAAAATAGACTTGAACGAGTAGCTACCGGCGTCTGTCGCCTGTTTCGGCCTTTCAATTGGCTTCTTCGGTGAGTTGGCCGAAATACCCGGTGGATACGTCCAAGGTGTAATAATTTCGCATCACTTATAAAAAAAGCGAAAAATGATTCTCTCTGTACAGCATGTGGTGAAAACCTACGGAACCTATAGGGCCGTCGATGATGTTAGTCTGGAAGTGCCCAAAGGTACCGTGTTCGGTATGCTGGGGCCGAATGGAGCCGGCAAAACCTCTCTCATCCGGATGATTACTACCATTACAGCACCTGATGAGGGTAAAATATACCTCGATGGAGAACTGCTGAATTCCCGATCACCTGAAAAAATCGGTTACATGCCGGAAGAAAGGGGACTGTATAAAAAAATGAAGGTGGGAGAGCAGCTGCTTTATCTGGCCCAGCTCAAGGGGCTTACAGAGAAACAGGCTAAAGACGCCATAGACTACTGGCTGAACAGATTCGAGATTACCGACTGGTGGGAAAAGAAGGTGGAAGACCTTTCCAAGGGTATGCAGCAGAAGATCCAGTTCATCGCCACTATCCTTCACCGGCCCAGGCTCCTCATCCTCGATGAGCCGTTCACCGGGCTCGATCCGATCAATACCAACCTGATAAAAGATGAAATCCGTTTGCTGAACGAATCGGGCATAAGTATTATCTTCAGTACACACAGGATGGAACAGGTAGAAGAGATGTGCAATCACATTGTGCTGATCAACAAAGGGAAAAACGTACTGTATGGCGATGTACAGACTATCAAGAAGCAGTACAAGAAGAATCTTTATGAAGTGGAAACAGATGGAGTGTTACCCGATGGCGCACAGGTACCTTTCCCGGTCGTGAAACACGAAAAAAATACCTATACCTTTCAACTTGATCGCGAAGAAACCAGTAGCGATTTGCTCAGGTTCTTCCTTCAGCAGCCAGCCAGAGTGGTGAGGTTTCAGGAAATACTTCCCTCATTTAACGAAATATTCATCCAAAGGGTGGCAGAAACGGAAACGACTGCCTGATAAACGCCATAAGTCCGAATTATGTCAAAACTGTCACTCATTATCAAGCGCGAATATCTCACGCGCGTCAGGAAGAAATCTTTCATCATTGGTACACTGCTGGCGCCGGTAGGTTTGCTGGTTTATATGCTGGTCATCGTCGGGCTCTCTGCCTATCAGGGAGGCGATGAAGTCAGGGTAGCCATACTCGATGAGGCCGGAATGATTAATCAAATCCCCGATGAGCGCGGCGTGCGATTTATACCTGCAGCCAATAAAAACCTCGACCAGCTGAAACAGGAGGTGATGGAGCGCAAAATTGATGGCGTTCTCCGGGTACCCCCTCTGGCCAACTTCAAGCAGACAGATCACACGGTATATTATTATTCCGAAGATAAGCTGGCCCCCGAAAAAAGTGAACTGATCGAACGCAGGCTGGCAACCAAAATCCGCGACTTTAAAATGGATTCGCTTCGTCTGGACGTCGAACAACTTAAATTGCTCGATTCCGAGGTCTCAATAGACCCTGAGTCCCTGACTGGTGAGGACAAGGATGATCAGAGCAAGTACACCGTGGGTGTGGGCCTGGCGATTGGTGGAATCATGACATTCCTGCTCTTTTTCATGGTATTGATGTATGGTCAGATGGTTATGCGCTCCGTTATGGAGGAAAAAACAAACCGTATTGTCGAGGTAATCATGTCATCAGTCAGGCCCTTCGACCTGATGATGGGCAAAATTGTTGGTGCCGGACTGGTAGGGCTTACGCAGGTAGTAGCCTGGGTGGTACTCAGCGGGGCTGTTTCATTTCTGGTGCCCATGATTTTTGGTCTCGACAGCCCGCCTCCGGGAGCTATGGAGAGTGCCGGTCAGGCTGATCCCGAGATGGTGCAGGATATGATTACTCGCATCATGTCAGAGTTAAGCAAGCAGAACTGGCTGCTGATAACCACCTCTTTCATCATCTTCTTCCTCGGAGGATACTTTATTTATGCTTCCATGTTTGCTGCCGTAGGATCGGCCATGGGCGATGACAGCGGCGAAGGTCAGGCACTGACGCTACCTGCCACACTGCCACTGATACTCGCATTCTATATCGTTTCCATGGCAGGCTGGCGGAATCCTGACAGCGGTCTGATGGTTTTCGCATCTATTTTTCCACTGTTTTCTCCAATCGCCATGCCTTTCAGGATGGCTTTCAATCCTCCGTGGTATGAGGTGGCTCTTTCAATCGTTCTGGTACTTGCCACTGCTGTACTTTTCGTTTGGCTGGCCGGACGCATTTACAGGGTAGGTATTCTGATGTACGGTAAAAAAGTCACTTTCAGGGAAATAGGCAAGTGGCTGTTTTACAAGGGGTAGCTTTACCATGAATTAAAAAACCGGATTTGTCCTTACTTGTCCAAATACTGGCAGTTTTGCCCGGATTAATAATCTGCTACCTGATTTTCAGGGTTGACAGGTATGAGCGCGAACCTCTTTGGGCCATGTTGATGGCGTTTTGTCTCGGTGTACTGGCTACGTTACCGGCAGTACTGCTGCAGTATTCTTCCGGAATGACCCCGATACCGTCGAATCCGGGTATCCTTTTCACGCTCGGAGCTTCTTTTGGTGTGGTCGCAGTCAGTGAGGAGGTATTTAAATGTCTGGCTTTTTATCTGGGTGTTTTCAATCGTCGTTTTTTCAACGAACCGCTGGATGGTATTGTTTATGCGGTTGTATTGGCTATGGGCTACGCCACAGTCGAGAATATACTGTACGCGGCTGCTTATGGGATTAACACCACTATCCTCAGAGCGTTTACCGCCGTTCCCGCTCACCTTGTATTTGCTATCGTACAGGGCTATTACCTGGGGCGCGCGAGGTTTATGCCCGGGAGAAAATGGTATCTGATAGCCAAAGGATTGGGTATCTCCATTGTCCTGCATGGCGTTTACGACTTCCTCGTCATGCAACAATTATCGGGCGGCCTGTCTATGCTGGGGGCCGTATCAGTTTACATCTGTCTGTATTATTGCGAACCCCTGATTCGGGAGCACCTCGAAAACTCTCCGTTTCGGGCCTGACCACTACCGTTTTTTCCCGGTATCCTCAAGCAGCAAGGTCACTCCGGAAATGCCCGGCAGCGGACTGGTTCTTGTGAACTGCTCCATTGTGATTTTATAATCGCCTTTTTCATTGAAATAGACGTTATTCTGCAACATTGTTCGCAGTGTACACCTCCCGCCTGAACGCTTTCCGGCAGGATTGCCCAGGTTGTCAAATAAATCGAATGAACGCATTCTCTCAACCCTTTTGCCGCCCGGGAAAGTGGTGAATAACTTCAGATACAGATTTTGTACAGGGAAAGTGTCAGCGTATTCAAATTCAGCATACAGGTTATAGAGTGCAGAGGTGTCAGTGACTGAAATCCGGTACTCCAGGGAGTCTGAATAGGCCCAGCTGTTGTTGGGAATCTCTTTTCTTTCTTTATAAACAAATGTATCCTGGCAGGCGATAATCGAAAAAATAGCCAGAACGGAAATGAAAAGGGTGATATGAAGCGAAATTTTTGTCATTTTTTCAGTGTTGATGTTCAGTTGAGCCTTGCTACCATGATTCCCGATTGGCCCGGTTGTGCAAGTACATATTCTGCCAGCGGCTGACCGCTGATTATTACCTTTTTAGCCAGTGAAGATGCGTGCATCAAATGAACCCTGTTTCCTTTCCGAACTGCAAATCCCTGGTGGGCAACGTCCAGATCCGGTTTGACAGATGTCAGGCATATAATATCACCATCCTGAATCAGGTGTTCCATACCGATAATTTCGTGCTGGGGGATGTAATACCACTGGTGTGCATTAATCCTTTTTTCTGCATTCCGGATATCTCGAAGCGTCTCTTCATCGTTTATTTTCGGGTATTTGTGCGGGCGCGCAGATATGTAGCCCACTTTTTTTTCGTAAGGCCTGCCTCCCAGATCTTTTGTCAGATCTCTCATCAAGCCTGATTTCTCAGCCTGCAGAAGCCATCCTGTGAAGTAGTGTATTCTTGAGCCGTATCCGTCAATGATGCCTCCCCAGTACCTCATTCCCCTGATCTGACGCGCCATGCTCTCCATGCTGTCGTCGTCGGTAAGGGAAATAGCCAGACAGTTTTCCATAAAGGTCCAGCAGTCGAGCTCCCGGAGATTGACGGTAAGCACTTCTCCCTGATTTCGGTCGAGCACGCCTGTCACATAAGGTGCGCCCAGAAAGGACTTTGCAACTGACAGGCAGCGATTTGCCACCGGGGCGTCAGCTTCTGCAAACCGGCGTTTCTCAAGAAAAACCGATGTGTCAGCTGAGGTTGCTACATATTCAATTTTGTCAGAAGGGCCTCCTGTTTGCCATGCGACCAGTGTGATGGCCAGGGAAGCAGTCAGGAGGAGCAAAACTTTACTGTACTTTACCATTAAAAAGGGGGATTTTACATGGATGAAAGTTTGTCGCGGATAAAGCCTGAAATGACATCCAGCCCTCTGTCGAAACTCTGGTTGTTATTGATGACGATATCGGCTTCATCTTTGTAAGGCTGGATATAACGCTCGAAAGAGGGCAGAACATGGTACTGATACTGATAAAGCACGTCCTCAATCGGGTATCCTCTTTCAATCTGATCCCGCACAATACGTCGTATAACCTTGAGGTTTTCCTTGGCATTAATGAATACCTTGAGGTTGAGAAATGGTTGAATTTTCCTGAAATGGAGAACGAACAGGCCTTCAATGATAACCACCGGAGCCGGGTTGAAAGTGAGTATCCGTGGCTCTACATTCGGGTTGTTGAAAACGTGTTCTTTTTTTTGTACCACTTGCCCGCCAATCAGTGACTGGATGTCCCTTTTGAACCCTTTTTTGTCGAAAGATTGTGGCAGGTCAAAATTGTGCCTGCCCTGTTCATCCTGCTGCTGCATGTCTCTGGGCAGGTAATAATCATCCTGAGACACGATGCAAACCTCTGATTCCGTGAACTGCTCTCTCAGTCTTCTGACGAAGCTTGTTTTGCCGCTTCCACTGCCGCCACAGATGCCAATAACGTATGGAGTCATTACTTTTTTGTTTTGTTGAACGTAATTCAGTTGCGAATGTATGTTATCTGTTGAAATTTTTTTGATAACCGATCGGTTAGCGTACTTTTCGCCCTGAAAAACACAACTAACGATGACTGGTTTCCTGGGTATTGTTCTTATTCTTGGTCTGGCGTATCTGCTGTCCAATAACCGCAAGGCTATTAACTACCGCACGGTCGGTATGGGCCTCCTGCTTCAGACGGTACTTGCCGTCTTCATCCTGAAAGTTCCTTTGGGAAAAATGATGTTCGAAAAACTGGGGCAGGCTGTTACCAAAGTACTCAATTTCAGCGACGATGGTGCGCAGTTCGTATTCGGTATTCTGGCCGATCAGGTAGCATTCGGCAACGTACTGGCTGCAACAGCCGCCAACCCCGAAATCGGCCCACAGCCCTGGAATACCGACAGTCTTGGAAATCCGGCCTTCTATGGAGGATTCATATTCTTCTTCAAGATTATCCCGACAATCATTTTTGTAGCCTGCCTGGTGAATATTTTCTACCACCTCGGCATCATCCAGCGGGTGGTGGAAGTATTGGCAAAGGGGATGAATTTTTTCATGCGCGTAAGCGGCGCCGAATCGCTCAGCAATATCTCCAGTGCGTTCGTTGGTCAGGTGGAGGCTCAGATTATGATCAAACCCTATCTGCGGGGTATGACGATGTCGGAGCTCATGGCTTCCATGACCGGCAGTTTTGCCTGTATCGCTGGCGGTGTGATGGCAACCTACATCCTTTTCGGTGTCAAGGCAGAGTATCTGATTGCAGCGAGTATCATGGCCGCTCCGGGAGCCCTGGCTATTGCCAAGATTATGCACCCCGAAACGGAGCCATCCGAGACAAAGGGCGTTGTCAAACTGAAAGTGGGCAAGGAGCACTCCAATATTGTAGATGCCATTTCTGCCGGCTGCTCCGACGGACTCAAGGTAGGCCTGAATGTACTGGCTATGTTGGTGGGCTTTCTCGCACTGATTGCCCTGATTAATTTTCTGCTTCTCAAAGTAGGTGGTTCAATGAATTATATCGGTCTGACCAAAGATGTACTCTTCGGCTGGGATCCGTGTACGCTCAGCCTGAATACTGTTCTGGGCAGCCTGTTCTCGGTTTTTGCCTGGTCAATGGGCGTACCTTGGGCAGAAGCCTCGCAGGCGGGCGCACTCATGGGCACGAAACTGGTAGCCAATGAATTCGTGGCGTATCTGCAACTCAAGGATATCATCGCCTCAGAAGCACTTTCACCCAAAACAATCGCAATCGTCAGTTTTGCACTATGCGGTTTTGCCAACTTTGGCTCGGTAGGTATTCAGATTGGCGGTATTTCCGCGCTGGAACCCTCCAGGAGGGCCGATCTGGCCAAACTCGGATTCCGTGCCCTGATTGCAGGTACACTGGCATCCTACCTTTCTGCAACACTTGCCGGACTGATGTTCTAAACGATTTCAGGAGAAATGAAGATATTTTGCATTGGCAGAAATTATGTTGATCACGCCAAAGAGCTCAACAACCCGGTTCCTACCACGGAGCCGCTCATTTTTATGAAGCCCCCCACGGCACTGCTAATCAGCAACAGGCCGTTCTATCACCCCGATTACAGCAACAATATTCACTATGAGGGGGAAATTGTGCTTCGCATCTGTAAGAATGGTCGTTCGGTTCAGCCCGAATTCGCCTCGCGCTACTATGATGCTGTCGCTTTCGGGATTGATTTCACGGCCCGTGATATTCAGGACAGACTGAAGGCGAAAGGACAACCCTGGGAAATTGCCAAGGGCTTCGACCGCTCGGCACCGCTCAGTAAATTTGTCCCGCTCACCGACCTGAAAGACCCGGCAGCCATTGATTTCCAACTCCTGAAGAATGGAGAGGTAGTTCAGCATGGCAACACAAAAGATCTTATTTTCTCTTTTGATACGCTGATCTGCCACATTTCGCGCTATTTCACGCTACACACGGGCGACTATGTGTTCACGGGTACGCCCGCGGGCGTGGGCCCCATACAAATTGGCGATACGCTCGACGGTTATATCGAAGGTCAACACCTGCTGCAGTGTAAAATAAAATAGCTTTTCAAGCTCATGCCACCTCCTGAAGCGGGTCGAACCTGACTTTCGGTGCAGCCTGCTTCCCGATATGCTCGCCCAGCATCCGGTACGCCTCAAACTGTACCTCGTCGAAAAACTGGTCGGTCGTACTGTGGTGTGGGAAGTGCGGGTTCTTTTTGTGGTAGTTCAGTACAAATACCGGTGCCGAACTGTTCGTGTCGTGTTGCCCGGAGGTTTTGTCCTCGCTGAACACCTCCCGTATGGCATCCGGTGAACCGATGGAGGATTTCATGTAAATCAGCTGACCCTTTCTGATACTGACCTTTGTGCCGCCGTCGGCTGTCCGGGCTACATCATTATATGTAATCGTACCAACAGCCACGCTCGACGGACTGTAATACGTACCCTGTGGTCCTTCAATGGGTATCAGTCTGGACAGGTCAATGGAAATATCGGCGTTATAAACCGATTTGGCCAGCCTGACAGCCTGATTGAACGAATCGAATGAAAATTCGCCATCTTCTTCAAAGTCAGCCACCACAATCGTGCAGCACTGGCGCTGGATAAGTGGCAGCCTGATTGAACGAATCGAATGAAAATTCGCCATCTTCTTCAAAGTCAGCCACCACAATCGTGCAGCACTGGCGCTGGATAAGTGGCAGCAGACCGAGATTGTCGCCAGTATGCCCACCATCAGAGACATAAATCCGGGGACTGTTAGTTCCCAGGCTTCCGGTCAGCTCCCTGCCAATGTAATACAGCCAGAACGGGTTCCGATAACACCAGTTGGCCCAAAGTCTTTTTATCTTTAACTTCCAGTTGAAACCGGTTGTTTCCCGGATGAGCTGTTCATCCATCTGTTTCCGATTGAAAAATGCTCTGGGATTGTCTATCCAGTAACCTGTTCTGAAATTGAACAGCGTCATGTAAAAATTGGAAGCTGCAAATCCGAGTGGTCCCATACCGCTCGAAACGGCTGCTGCCGAAATAGCCATGGCGGTACTGAGCTTTGCCGAACCGTAGTGATAATCCCTGGTACTGGCGTATCCTGTTGAACGGGAGCCTATATAAAATTTGGAAAAAATGAAATGTTCACTTTTCAGCGTCTTGGCTGAAAGGTCGTGCGATCCCTGCATGTTCAGCGCTGTCAGCAGCAGGTGATAGGGGGCCTTGTAACTGCCCTCCCCAAGGTCTGCCAGCCTGATATCTCCATGGTTTCTCATGGTTACCCGTTGCAGACTGTTTCTGCCGGCAGGAGATGAGACGGGAGAAGAGACCTTGCCAATTGTTCTCAGATATGCTTCCGACAGACGATCCCGGTAAAAAAAATGGAGAGAGGTATCATTGGCATTCACCACAAATCCCAGAAATATGAGCAACAGGGAGCCGCCGAGGAACAGGAAAAAGAGCAGGGCTGTTCTCGCATTGCCGGGAAATAAACTTTCCATGCCGGGCGATTTAACATACAGCCATTCCTCAAAATTGAGTATTCCCACTGAAACCCAGGCAAAAGCAAGTCCCGTGAACAAAAATATGGTCATGTTCAACAGTGGATTCTGAAGCCGTTTCATCAGATTGGAAATCATCCCTTTTTTATCGGCAAAAGACTGTACAGTAAAGTAGTACGCTGCTGCCACAGGTAACAGGGATAAAGACAGCTTCAGAGCAATACCGTGTTCGCCGAACAACAATACAATCGCCAATGGGAAAATTACGGTGACCAGAATCATCAGGAGTGCTCCCCCCTGCATCCCTGAATAAAATGAGCGGTATAGCCATCCACTCACTTTCTCGTGATTATGCGAGTTGATGAAATACATGTTGACCAGATGCAGCGCGACGTACAAACCGACTGAAAAGCACAGCGGGAGAGCTAACATCACGAAGAAATTGAAATCCGGATTCAGCCATGTCATGCAGGCAGTAGTAACGTAAGCAATAAAGGGCACCGCAATCAGTCCGATAATGAAGAAACTTCTGATTAGCGGACTTTCCAGCAGGTCGAGCATATCCTGCTCCGGCTTTCTTTCATATATCCGGCCTTTGTCGGGGTTGCCCTCCTGTATGTTTTGTTCGTCCTGCTCCTGTTTAATAACCTTGAAAGGTATTCTGTGGGCCCACCAAAGGAAGAAAAAAGAAGTAACAGAGCCGACCAGTCCGAAAAGGAGTGCCAGCATCCAGTTTGCCCTGACCCCCATCCAGATCATATATAACTGAGGCTCCAGTTGATTTTTAACCCACAGGCTCAACTGTTCGTATGTACTTACCGGCTGCCTGGATTTCAGCAACTTGTCAAGTGGCTTGTAATAACTGCCGGTATCAATTTTCGGTTGTTCCGACGGTATTTCTCTCCCTGTATTTATCCATTTTTCACTGTCAAGTCTGAACTCGGCAAGACGCAGTGAATCGTTGTATGCCTGTAATTTGCTGGCCATTGGTGCGGGTTCCCGCAGTACTTTCATGAAATTTCCTCCCGACATCACCGACAGAAGCAGGTGGTGCAGTACCACTACTGTACAGAGAACCATCAGGAATATGGAGACATTGGTGACCACACCACCAAAAACAGCACCAACCAGTCTGTGCAAATCCCAGTCTTTGATGCTTCTGTGCGGCGCCAGATACTCACCGTGCTGACGCAGGTGCATCAGTTGCTGTCTGGCATTCAGTCTGGCTTTTTCTGCCTCTTCATATTCATACACCTCGTTGGTAAAGGGAGAGTTGTGTCCCTCAAGCCCGTAATCAGATACATTAAAACGCTGGTTGTTATTCCTGATTTCCTCAGGCGCGTTTTTCTTGGTGCGCACCTCCGGCTCTCTGCTTAACAGTGAACTCAGACAGGAACCAATATATCCGCCTCCCGAAACGGTACTCATATAGTCGAATCGCTTCATTACCCCCTCTCTGATAAATGCCTGTATCATCCCTAATCCAAGGGTGGCTGAGCGAATACCACCACCCGAGATACAGATACCTGTCAGATTATCTCTGCGGACAGGCTCCTCAATCCCGTTTGCCAGACGATGCTCTTTCAGGTAATGCTCCGTTTCGCAACGGATAACATCTTCTGTCCTGTTCAGGTAGGGTGGTAGTACCGGTTTTTCTTTGTTGCTCATATTATGGCACGATTAGAGGGCCAAGATAGGCAAATAACGTGTTTTCTGTATGTATCAGCCCTGTTTGATGCTCAGAACCCGAATCTCTACCCGGCGGTTTTGCTGCTCCTGCTCCGAATTGTCGGGCTTGGGAAACAGCATTTCCTTGTTTCCGTATCCTTTATAGCTCATGCGCTCCGGTGGTATGCCATTTGCAAGCAGATAATCATATACTACTCTGGCCCGTCTGGAAGACAACTCCCACTCCCATTTTTCCAGAAATGCCGGATTTACACCCGGATGGTTGATATGTCCGGCAATCTCCACCTGAAGACCCGGATTTAACTGCATAAATCTGAGAATTTTGGGTAACTCGGGCTCACTTACCTTCAGGAGAACGGCCTGATTACCAATGAAAAACAGGTCACGCAAGACCGCTTTCTCTCCCGCTTTGGCAGGCTTCAGCTCGATATCAGGACTGATCCGGTATTTTTTGTATAACTCCGGACTGCCGTATATTTTCATGATTTTATCCTGAAACATAAATCCTGCTGCCTGTATATCTGCTTTTATAACGCTGTCTTTGGGCAAGCGAACACTGTACATTCCGGAAGAATCGGTACGAACCGAGTCGCGGCGGGTTTTGGATCTAAATGTAATCAGTGCATCAGCAATTCCCCTCCCCGTTTCCGGATTATTAACATGTCCGGTCACATTACTCATTGGTACAACACGAATAATCTCCAGCGTGGCTCTCCTATTGAGTTGTCTGCCCTCTTCAGTAGTATTGGAAGATAACGGCTTGTCTTCACCCTCGCCAGCCATTTCAATTTCCGTCGCAACCAGCCCGCGTGCCGTCAGCCCGGATCTCACCGACTCTGCACGGCGGGCCGAAAGAGCCTTGTTGGCAGATATACTCCCTATTGAGTCGGTATGTGCGGTGATTCGGATGAAAAGCGCAAATGGATTGGCGCGCAATCCGGCAACCAGCGTATCTAGAACTGCATTGCCGGAACTGGTCAGTTCGGCCTTGCCCGAATCAAAATAAACGGAAGCCCGTTTTACCGTGTAAGTCGAGTCGAAAACTGACTGCGAAGATAATTCGGGAGAAAAAAACAGAAGAAAAATCAGTAATTTGGAGTATTTCATAAGTACAGTTTTGAGTGTAACCAGTTGATGTCAGTATGGGAAGTTACATCGTCTGAGACTTACCGGCATTATTGTCCGGATTCCGTATTCAGACTATTTATCAGCGTGTAATTCTGTATTGTTAACGAATAAAATATAGAATATTGTATTAGGCCGTTTTTTTATGCTATTATTTATTTTTTTGAGATGCGCTGTGTTTTCCTGCTTACGTCAGGTTAGTGATGTTTTTGTCGGATCTGTGACTTGTATGCTGTAATACAACAATTTTTTAATACACCTATCTGATTTTGCCCGTAAATTTGTGCCGCAAATGGCAAGCAAGTCACTAAAAGCAATCGTTTGGCTTTGGGCCCTCACGTTATCCGCCTCCACGATGGGTGTGAGCGTGCAGCAGATTTATTGCTATTGCATGGGGCAAACAACGGTAGGTATCTTTGAAGCCGAAGATGCTTGCACTTCCCGTCCGGAGGAAAATGCCTGTTGCAGAAAATCTGCCCGCTCCTGCTGCTCCAAACCGGAAAAAAGTGAATCTGGTCACGGTTGTACCAGCAAGACTACCCGGGTTTTTCAACTAAAGACGGAGTTCACTGCCGAGAAGAAGGGCGATCCATTGCCCGCAGCCTCTGATCTGGCTCCGGTTCAGGTGCCATCTCTGACTGTGGTCGTTCCACAGGTTATAAAATCAGGTTATCCTGCCCTTCCACCACTGACACATTCTCCACCCTTGTCGGGCCGGCAGATGTGTATCCGGTATGGTGTTTTTCGCTGTTAGATGTCCGAACTGTGAGGTGTGTTAACCTCGTACTGTGATTGCTTTTCAGCAGTTCAACTCATTCTTTCAAGAACAAATTTCAGCGATGAAAAAGATATTCTGGCTCCTTCCGGGCCTTCTCCTCCTGTTACAAGGATCTCTCTATGCACAAATTACTGAACTAACCGGTCTGGTTACCAATGACAAGGAAGAAATCCTGATTGGTGCATCCGTCTTCTGGAAAGATACCCGTCAGGGTACCACTACTGATGCCGAGGGGCGTTTCAGACTCAAGAGCCGGCCCGACGCAGCCGTTTTGGTGGTACAGTACGCCGGACACACTCCTGCTGAAGTAGAGGTGATGCCTGATGAAAACAATATATGGATTGAAGTTGCCGGTATCACCCAGCTTCAGGAAGTAACTGTATCCGGCAAGGGGTTCGACAATCGTATATCCACCATAGAAACCCGCAATATAGAAAGTATCAGCAGCAAGGAGCTCCGGAAAGCACCCTGCTGCAATCTCTCTGAAAGTTTTCAGACCAACGGCGCCATTGACGTCACATACCCGAATGCGCTCACGGGCGTGAAAGAAATTCAGCTGCTCGGGTTGCGCGGTATTTACAGCCAGTTCCTCATTGAAAACCGGCCAACAATGACTGGTATAGCCACGCCATTCGCCTTTGAATATGTTCCAGGTACGTGGTTGAATGGTATTGTACTCGCCAAGGGTGCCAGCAGTGTGCGTACAGGAAATACAGGTATCACTGGGCAGGTCAATGTAGATCTGGTAAAGCCTCAGTCAGACAAGCCCGTATTCGTCAATGCCTTTACCTCTTCCGAGGGCAGGGGAGAGCTGAATGTCCATCTGAACAAGAAGGGCGAATTTTTATCCTCCGGAATTTATCTGCACGGAAGTATCGTGGAAAACAACTGGGATACGAATGACGATAATTTCAAAGATTCTCCCAACAGGCAACAGTTGAATGCCATGTACAGGGCTATCTACGACGGACCGCTCGGATGCGCACAGATAAATGTACAGGCGCTGTCTGACAGAAGGCAGAGCGGGCAAATCCGCGAAAATCAGGCCGGACAGATTTTCCCTATTGACCAGCGCAACGACAGGGTAGAGGTGTGGGGCAAGTACGGTAAAGAGCAACTTTTCGGACAGCGGTTTATGGAGCTCGGCAATATTGTAAGTGCCTCCTGGCACAGGGCCAATTCGCTTTTTGGCAAAAACGGTTATCAGGCTGAGCAACGCTCTTTCTATTGGCAAACGCTCGTCGAGAATATCATCGGCAATACGAACAACAAAATTGTGGTGGCCCCCTCCGTTCAGTACGATGATATCATTGAGTCGGTCAATGAAGACGATCTGAGCAGAAGGGAAACAGTAGCCGGGGTAATGGCAGAATATACCTTCAGCCGACCAACCCCCCGTATGGAAATACCTGATTTTGTGCTCGTACTGGGTGGAAGGATAGACCATAACAGCCGCTTTGGCTGGCAGGCTACTCCCAGGTTGAGCGCCCGATACAATTTTACTGAAAAAAGCGTGGTGCGTATCTCCGCCGGAAGGGGCTTCCGGTCGCCCAATCTGATTGCTGAAAATATCAGCCTCCTGGCTAGCAACCGAACCCTGAAATTTGCCGATAACCTCGGCGCTGAAGAGGGCTGGAACTATGGAGCCAACTATACACAGGATTTCAAAATCGCCAACCGTCAGGCCAATTTCAGCATTGATCTGTATCGCACTGATTTCGTACGCCAGATTATCGTTGATATGGAACAGGCTCCTGCGCAGTCCCCTCAGGGCGATCTCTTTCACTTCGCTTTTTACAATAACCCTGGCAAGTCATTCAGCAACAGCATGTTAGCCTATTTTCAGGTTAATCTCCTGAAAGGGCTGGATATTAAACTGGCATACAAAATAAACGATGTGCGCGCCGAATTTGCCGATGGACAGCTCAAACGTATTCCACTGGTAGCAAGACAGCGCGGACTTGTCAATCTGGATTATACCACGCCGGATAAAAAGTGGACACTGAATACCTACATGCAGGTAATTGGTGTACAGCGCCTCCCCGACAACTCGTTCGTTCCGCACGATTATGTTCACCACTTCCCGGCAGAATCGCCGGTATTCGCCCTGTGGAATGCCCAGATTACCCGTAAAATAGGCGAAAAATGGGAGATTTACGGCGGATGTGAAAATATTACCGGGTACCAGCAGCACCACGCCATCATAGCAGCCAACGAACCTGAAAGCCCGTATTTCAACGGTGCACAAGTGTGGGCTCCGATGATGAGGCAGATCGGCTACCTGGGTGTACGTTATTCACCAGCCGGACTCTAGGTGAGAATCATGAACACGCTTTGATTATTTTGTCGAAAAATTTCAGCCAGCCCCAACCTTTTTCAATTCTGTTACGTCTATAACGGCGATATTAGCATCTGAAATGAAAAATTATCTGGTCTGCGGCATTTTTATGCTGATATTGCTCTCGGGTTGTGAAAAACCCGAACGCCTGTTCTTCTCCGGCGACGGGAAGCGACCTGTTTATGTTTCAGAAACGGAGCTGAAAGATATCAGAAATGAACTGCCCGGCGCAGTACAACAGTCTGGCACCATTTTTTTACGAGATACACTACTCTTCCTGCTCGACGAACAGCGCGGTGTTTTTGTTTACAGTCTGGCCGATACCCTGAATACGCGTGTTCTGACGTTTATGAAAATACCCGCTGTCACTGATTTTGTCATTTCCGGCAATATCATGTATGCTGACAGCTGGCGTGATCTGGTGGTCATTGATATCTCCGACCTGTACCAGATCAGAGAAACAAACAGAATCAGGGATGTAGTCACCCCGGCACTTTATCCCCCCGGCTACTTCGGTATATTTGAGTGTGTGGATGAATCCAGAGGTGCTGTTGTTGGCTGGGAAGATGCTTATCTTGAAAATGCACGATGTTCCACTTTCTAAATAATTCGCGATGAAAAAACTGCTTCTTCTGATGTTGTCTGTGGTTGTTCTGGGAGCCTGTTCCAAGGATTTCCTGAGCGAATCGGCGCCTGGCCAGGGTGTGTCCGGGTCTATCACACGCTTTGCCGTCAACGGAAACTATATGTATGTCCTGAACCAGAACGAGGTACAGACCTACGATATAACCGACCGGGCAAATCCGGTGCTCAAACACAGGCTTGCTACCGACTGGGGACTTGAAACGATTACGTTCTACGATAACTCGCTTTTTCTCGGATCCACCACGGCCCTGTATATCCTCGATATTACTAATCCGGCAGTACCGGTGATTCAGGCCAAGTCCGACCGCCTCTCCACCGTAGGCTTCACTGGTTGCGATCCCGTGGCTGTGAACGGGGATTATGCCTATTCCACGATCAAGGTAATCGAAAATATATGCGGGGTTATCTCGGCAGAAAGTGCCCTGATCGTTTACGACGTGTCGAACAAATCCAATCCAAGATGAGGGAAGCGATTTGCTTGTGGTTTACGATATCACCAATCCTGCGGCACTCGAACTGGCTCCGGTAACTGTCCCTATGACCGATCCATACGATTTGATTGTGGATGGCCAGCGGATGATTGTGTCTACCAAAACGGATTTTCAGATTTTTGACGTCAGTCAGCTCCCCCAAATCCGGAAAATAGGTACTATTGGCAAGTGATGATGCGCAATTTACTGATTATCATATTCATACAGTTGCCGGTTGCGATGTGGTCGCAGTCGGCAACTGTTATTCCGGAACTACCCCCTTTTACATTTAAAATTGTTCCGGGCCCGCTCCTGAACCCTGTCCAGACTTCCTTTGATGTCAGAATGGATATTCCAGTTGCACGCAGGTGGGCACTGGAAGCCGGTGGGGGGCTTATTCTTGGTTCTGAGCCACTTGCCCAGTTCAAAAATGAGTATTACAGGGGTATTAAAATCAGGCCTGCTGTCAAATTCTATCTGCAAAGAGCAGAGAAAAAAGATGTTTATCTGAGTCTGGTTATTAAAAATCACATCATACGGCATGCCGAGTATCGTTCCGTTACGCGCCAGGGTAACCAGTATTCGGAGTGGTTGTTGCTTGAGCGCAGACTGAATCTTTGGAGCGGGCTTGTTTGTGCGGGTTTTCAGAATTATCTCGGGAGCAATCAGCGTTTTCTGCTGGAAACCTATTTCGGCGTTGGTCGTCGCAGACTAAGCGTTTCTGAGGCCAGTCTCCCGGCAGATGCCACAGATTTCGATAACAGGGATTTCAACTGGTTGTGGCAGCAGAATAATGCGGGGGTTACATTCCGTCCGGATATAGCGCTCAGTTTCTGTATAGGCTGGGCTGGCAGAAAGCCGGTTGTCAGTCAACCTTTGCCGTAAATGCATGCTTAAGGCCCCAATATTGCTTCAATACCATCTTCACCGAGCCAACAGAAACCGGCGATTCAATCAGTACAGGAATTCGGTTCTGGTCATCAGACACCCAGACGCTCATGCGGGCGTCGTCACTGAACACATTTCCTGCAATAACCTCTGGTTGAAACTTCATGGTTTTATAGCGGCCCATTCCGTGTACCTTCTTGTCGGCCTCTTTCCCCATATACCGCATCTGAAGCGGAAATTCTTCCTGATCCATGAATACCCTGAATGGCACGCTGTAGCCTTGCTGTTGTCCGGAGAAGTCCAGCGTACGCAGAAAATAGAGTGTGGATAGCACATCATATACAGGAGGCTGAACAGTATGCTGTGTAACGGTTTCTGATGCTCCGCGCTGAGGAGCCCGCCAAACGGTAGTTTTCCGGGCGCTCTGGTTGAAGGAAATTTTCTCGAAGATGTGGTAATCACCCTCATTGACCGAACGCTCCGAGTAATTGGGCAGCAGCGTGCTTTTGTCTGCCCAGGAGTCGTACTCGTCATTCACTGTAAAGAACCACTCATACGAGTCATAAGTAGTTCCCTTTGCCTGATAGTGGTATTGAGTGCCCTCATCGAGGACGCGGAAAGTGACCTCGCCGGCAGGCACCCATAGAAAATTCAGGTTGTAATAAATCTTGTACGTGAGCTGTTCGCCGTGTTGAAAAGACACATTGGATGTGACGGCGGTGTTGGGTTCACGTGTGTGTGACTCGGGCGCGTGGAGGGGTTCTGCTCCCGGAATCAGTACCGGAAGGAGAAAAAGGGGCAATAATGTTTTCATCTCTGAAGGGAATTTTAGCCTTCGAAGTGGAACGACAGAGTGAATGTACGAGACGTCACCTTGTCAAGAATCGTACTTTGCTGAAGGTTGTCATTGTAAATCAATATGTTGTTCAACCCCTGAGATATCTTTATTTCGGGAGAGAAAATAAAGTAGGGGAAGAAAAACTGAATTCCTGCACCGTATTCCACCTGAAAATCGGTGGGGGCAATTCTCACCAGGCCGGCCGCCTGACGCGTTCTGGAGTCACTGGCCACATCGAATGAATACTTCACACCACCAATGATGAACAGTCGGAAATCGTGGTAGGGAGCCGATTTGTAACGCGCCTGAAAAGGAAGTTCGACGAATACGGACTCAATGGGGCGGTTAAGGATACGCCCTTCTCCACCTGCCGGAGAGTACCGGATGGTATGTTCTGCAAATGACAGGGTAGGGAGGAAACGAATATCAAAGTATTCCCCGATTTTGAGGTTGGATACGATTCCGAGATTGAACCCGGGGCCGGTAACCGATTCTGCCCGTGCGAAAGAGTCGTTACGGATGAAGTTCTGGGAGTGAAAAATTTTGTAGTTACTGGAGTTATAACCCAGCGTAATACCAAAATAGTATGGTTTCTGCTGGAAATCCATATAGTTCAGGTTATTGCCTGAACTGTACTGAGCATTTGCATTGAACGGTGCGAAAAATAGCAGTGCCAGCAACAGGCTGCAGCAGACTGTCTTTATTTCGTTGCCGAGTAGATAGAGCATATTCCGAGCGTTAGTCGTTCGCATGTTGGATTCCTGTATCCTGTTTTGGTTAACACCTGAAGGAAGTCGTTTCCCTCAGGAAAAGCCTGTACACTCTCGAACAGATAGGTGTAGGCGCGCATGTCTCTGCTGGTTAAACGTCCAATCAGGGGTAAAACGTATCTGAAATACGCATTGTATATCTGTTTGAACGGAAAAATATGCGGTTTGGAGAATTCCAGTATCACAATCCGGCCATCAGAACGCAACACACGATACATCTCCGTCAGCCCTTTCTCCAGATTTTCAAAATTCCGAACACCGAAAGCTACCGTAACGGCATCAAATGTATCGTTCTCAAAACGCAGCTGTTCGGAATCACCGGTTTCCAGGCTGATGACATCTGACAGAGCAGCCTCATTGATTTTGACGCGGCCAAAATCGAGCATCTGGTTGGAGATATCTATCCCGATAATGGAAGCTGGTTTTAGAATCCGTGCCATCAGTATGGCTACATCTGCTGTTCCGGTTGCCACATCGAGTATCTGCTGCGGCTTTTCCCTGAGGTACCGGATAGCCTTTTTGCGCCAGCCCACGTCTATACCCAGAGAGAGCACTCTGTTGAGCAGGTCGTACTTGTGAGCTATGCTGTCGAACATTTGTTCAACTTCCGCTTTCTTGCCGGCTGTGGAGCCATAAGGTGTGACAGATTCTCTGGACATATTCCTGTTTGAGTCGGTTTTCGGGGGCACAAAGGTAGGGTTTCGCACAATGGATTCGGCAGAGAATCCTGAACAATCTCTTACAATTCCTCCGGTCCTTCTCCCACCCAGTCCTGCTGCACATAGTTGTCTTCACAGTGTTCCAGCAGGTGCTCGTCAATGAAAGCGCGTACATCGTGGACTATTTCTCCGGGATAGAGCAGGTGAACGTTGGGCCCCGCATCGAGGGTGAAATATACCGGATGCCCCGTGTCGGCCCTGTATTGTTTCACTTTTTCAATAATTGCGAGTGTGTCGGGGCGAATCAGGGTGTACGACGGGTTGCTGCACATCATTAATGCATGGAGGGTCATGGCCTCATCTTCGGCTATCTTGCCGAAGGTTTCAAGGTCACCGGTTTTCATGGCGTGGAGAAGTGCTTCCAGTCTCACCCGCGCCTGCGCATAACGAGGCTCAGCGTACGGATTGCCGTCCATCAGTGCATGGCCTGCACGGCTGCTGACGGCTTTTTCTGCCCTGCTGACGATAAGAATATCATCGTGGTAATTCCTGAACACCTCATGAATCTGATTGCCGACCGGAACAGCATACTCATTGCTGCTTCCCTTTACGTGTGTTGTTTCACCCCATACTGCTGCATGAGGAAATACAGAACGGCAGGCAGAGCCGCTGCCAAGACGTGCCAGATAAGATGCTTTCCGGTCAAAAACCTCCTGGTCGCGCAGAGTCCCGAACAGTTTGTCCTCCAGTGAACACAGGCACAGCGCCAGCGCCGACATGGCTGAAGCAGAAGAGGCAATACCGGCAGAGTGGGGGAATGAGTTTCCTGTTCTGACTGTCAGGTTTAACTGGGAAAGAAACGGGAATACCGGTAGCAGACTTTTCAGAAATTCCAGCACTTTTTTCCGGAATGCTTCGTTCTCTTCCTGGTGAAAATAGAATTCAAGATCAATCTGGCCATCCGGCATATCGTCTTTGAAAGAATATTCCAGGTTCGTATCAGTACAGGATGAAGCCAGTGTCAGGCTCAGTGACGGGTTTTTGGGCAATTGAATACCGTATTTGCCCCAGTATTTGATGATGGCAATATTACTTGGAGAACGCCAGGTGATACTTCCGGGTTCGGGTGCTGCGGAGGAATCGAGGATAAGATGCGGATTGTTGAACATGGCAAGTGGACTTCAGAAGAATGTTTCGCCGTAATAACAGCAAATATCGCAGCAAAGATTACAAATCGGCCGATAATTCGCCTGACTATTCTAATTTTGCTACTGAAAAACCGCTAACATCACCAAATTATACCCATTACCCAATGGCAAGAGGCTCCTGGAAGAACAATTCCATACTGGACATGCTCCGGCGTACAGGCGTTGAACTATACTCATTCATAACAACTCCGTTTGTTTTCAAGAACTGCCTGGCCATGTTGGGTACGGTCATGTTTATCCTGTCGCTTACATTCTGGTGGCTCAAATGCTACACTCAGCACGGCGACAGCGTGAAGGTGCCCGAGTATATTGGAATGAACATCCGGGATGCCTCACGCAAGGCACGGGCCCGCAATTTTGGAGTTGCTATCAGTGACTCTGTATATGTTCAGGGAAAATCTGCGGGCGAGATTGTTGCGCAGGACCCCAAACCGGGAAGCGATGTCAAGGAGGGACGTACTATTTACTTCACGGTAAACAAAAGCAATCCTGATATTATCAAGCTGCCCGATCTGGCCGGCGGTGATGATTATGAACTCTACAGCCGTAAAATTGCCCGGCTCGGGCTCACTCCGCGCGTTGTTGCGCGCATGCCCGACCCCCGTCTTGGTCCGAATGTCATTATTGATGTGATTTATCACGGCGATACCATTACTCGTGAACTGCGACAGGGGGTATCTGTTGAAATGGGCTCCATCATAGATTTTGTGGTGAGCGAGGAAGTGGTAACAGCTGCCTTTATCCCGGATTGTGTGGGCCAGACGCTCGACGCTGCCAAGTTTCTGATTGAGGCAAATGGCCTGCTTGTCGGCTCCATTATTCCCGATGAAACAACTGACAAGTATGACAATGAGGCATACGTTTACAGGCAAACTCCGAAATTTGACCCGAATGGCTCTATGAAAAGAGGCGAGCAGGTAGATCTCTATATCACGAGAGAAAAGCCTGCAGATAATAACTGATCAAACTCAATCAACTCAACACATGGATATTACAGTACAGGAACTCCGTCAGAAACTCGATTCAGGTGAACAATTCCTGCTTCTTGACGTGCGCGAACCGTGGGAATACGAGGAGTTTAATATTGGTGGCAAACTGGTGCCTGTCGGTTCTCTGATGAACCAGATGTGGGAACTGGAAGAATACAAAGACCAGCCTGTTGTGGTCCATTGCCGCTCGGGCGCGCGTTCGGCCATGGCACAAGGGCTGCTGATGGCGAACGGTTTCACCAATGTTCGTAACCTCAAGGGAGGAATGCTGGCCTGGCTGGAAGCCTTCGGCCGCTAAAAGCATATCCGGAATATACGCTTGGCTCCAGGTGTGCCGAAAACGGCCCGGTTAAAGCGTGTTTTCCGAACGTGGTGCCAGTTCAGAAACAAGAAAGCGACCGGTATAACTCTCCGGAACCTGCGCCACCTCCTCCGGTGTGCCGGCTGCTATAATTGTGCCACCCCGGTGACCACCCTCGGGACCTACGTCTATAATGTAATCGGCCATCTTGATTACATCGAGATTGTGTTCGATGACAATAACGGTATTTCCCTTTTCCACAAGTTTGTTAAGTACCGACAGCAACTGGCGGATATCATCAAAATGCAATCCGGTGGTAGGCTCATCGAGGATATATATGGTGCGGCCGGTATCTTTTTTCGACAATTCCTCGGCGAGTTTAACCCGCTGGGCCTCTCCGCCTGACAGGGTAGTAGCCTGTTGCCCGAGTGTTATATAGCCCAAACCCACATCCTGCAGTGTTTTGATTTTCCTGAAGATATTGGGAATGGGTTCAAAGAACTCGGCAGCCTCGTGAATGGTCATATCCAGCACATCGGAGATGGATTTCCCCTTGTACAACACCTCCAGTGTCTCGCGGTTATAGCGGCGTCCCTGACAGCGTTCGCAGTGAACCTGCACATCAGGAAGGAAATTCATTTCAATGGTGCGCAGACCGGCTCCCTCACACACTTCGCATCTTCCTCCCTTGACATTGAAAGAGAATCTGCCGTTGCTGTAGCCCCTTATTTTGGCCTCCGGTGTATCGGCAAAAAGTTTTCTGATGTCGCCGAAAACATTGGTATAGGTAGCCGGATTTGAACGGGGTGTGCGGCCGATCGGGCTTTGGTCAATTTCAATTACCTTGTCCAGGAACTCCAATCCGCTTATGTTCCGGTAGGGAAGCGGGCGTTTCAGACTCCTGTGAAAATGGTGCTGAAGAATAGGGTAGAGAGTCTCATTAATGAGCGATGACTTTCCTGATCCAGAGACACCCGTTACGCACACAAGCGTACCCAGCGGTATGGATACAGAAACATCCTTCAGATTATGCCCTGTACAGCCTTCAATAGCAAGCAGGTTTCCGCCTTTTCCGGTTCTGCGGACATTGGGTATCTCAAGTCGGGCTCTGCCGGCCAGATAGTCACTCGTGGCAGTTGATTTTTTCAGAAAGTTTGTTGGATTGCCTGTATCAACAACTTCACCACCGTGTTTACCTGCTCCGGGCCCCAGATCTATCAGGTAGTCGGATTCGAGCATGATATCGCGATCGTGCTCTACCACCAGTACCGTATTGCCAATATCCCGCAGATTCTTGAGTGCCTCGATAAGGCGCAGGTTGTCGCGCTGGTGAAGACCAATACTGGGCTCATCGAGAATATAGGTGATACCTGTCAGTTGAGAGCCAATCTGAGTTGCCAGTCTGATACGCTGGCTTTCTCCGCCGGAAAGAGTACGGGAGGAGCGGTTAAGGGCCAGATAATCCAGACCCACCTGAAGCAGAAATTTTAGTCGGAACCGAATCTCCTTGAGTACATCCCTGGCAATTGCCCGCTGCCGGTCCGATAACTCGGGTTCTATGCGCTGAATTCTCTCATAAAGCTCATTCAGATCCATTTCCGAGAGTTCGGAAATGTTCATGTCGGCAATTTTGAACCAGAGACTCTCCTTTTTCAGTCGGGCGCCGTTACAATCGGGGCAGTTGGCCACTACCATGAAATCTTCGGCCCACTGACGAATTTTTTCGGAGGTGGATTCGGTGTACCACCGTTTCAGCATATTCACCAGGCCTTCGTAGGCAAGATTGTAGCTAAACTCTTCGCCGCCCCATGTTACGTCCACTTTGACATCTTCCTCACCGCCGAAGAGGATAGCCTGCAGCGCTTTCTCTGGCAGTTCACCAACGGGGGTGCTGAAACTGAAACTGTATTTTTTGGCGAGTGCCCGCAACTGTTTGAACATCATATTGTCACGGACTTCACCCAGCGGAGCGATTCCGACCTCGTTGATACTTTTCTTCCGGTCTGGAATAACCCGGTCCATATCCACCTCGTGCACCTCACCCAGTCCCTTACAGTTCGGACACATTCCGTAAGGTGAGTTGAAGGAGAACGTATTGGGAGATGGTTCGTCGTAAGAAATACCCGATACGGGGCACATCAGATTTCTGGAATAAACAGCTTCGGCGGCATTTCCGTCGAGAGGCACCACCTGTAGCAGTCCTTCGCTCAGTTTCAGGGCTGTTTTGACACTTTCAGCCAGTCGGCCCGAGCGATCATCGCCCATTTGAAGGCGATCCACCACAATTTCTATATCGTGGATTTTATAGCGGTCCACTTGCATACCGGCGGTGATTTCCTGCATTTCACCGTCAATCCTTACCCTTGTGTAGCCCTGTTTGCGTATTTGTTCGAACAGTTCGCGGTAATGGCCTTTTCTGGATCTGACAACCGGTGCCAGTACTGCAATCTTGCTGCCGGAAAATCGCGTTGAAATATTTTCCACGATCTGATCCTCCGTGTATTGAATCATTTTTTCGCCGGTGACATACGAGTACGCCTCGCCTGCGCGTGCGAAAAGAAGCCGGAGAAAATCGTAAACTTCCGTGACTGTTCCGACAGTGGAGCGGGGGTTTCTGCCGGTAGTTTTCTGTTCAATGGAGATTACCGGCGACAGGCCGGTGATTTGTTCCACATCGGGGCGTTCCATTTCGCCTATGAACTGGCGTGCATAGCTGGACAGCGTTTCCATGAAACGGCGTTGCCCTTCCGCATAGATGGTATCAAAAGCGAGAGAACTCTTTCCGGAGCCGCTGACACCGGTGATTACCACGAGCCGGTTGCGCGGGATTCGGACATCTATGTTCTTCAGGTTGTGCGCACGGGCGCCTGTGACTTCGATATATTCCTGATCGGCAGTCTCGGGGGACTGATTTCCTGGGCCGGAATTTGCAGTTTTTGTCATTTCGAGTGTAAACAACCGTTACCGTTTTCAGTTCACTTCCAGAGCCCTTTCGGATAATCCATGGCAGCCAGAGCCTTCTGAACGGTTTCCTTGTCCTCCGGGTAAGTCACGCCGTACCACTGGCTGTCGGAGTGCATCACTTTCAGGCGGATTTTACCTGCTTCGAGCAGGTTATTGATAACCGTCGGGATGTAGAACTCGGCCCTGGGTTTATCTGTATTGCTATGAACGAATTCCCTGAACTGACTTTCAAATTCCTCCAGTGCGGAGTGATGTACGCCCCAAAGGTTCATGGAAACCGGGGTATTGTCGGCCAGAAGCGTCTGTTCACCGTTTTCGTCTGTAAAGTAAATGCCGTTGTGCCGGCGCTCGATTTTTGTTCTTTCCACCACATCAGTGAGGAGTCCCTGTTCGTCCACCGAGCACACTCCACGGGAAACAGCTCCGTTTTCCGACAGGGTATTGCTCAGTTGATAGGCCACCATGCCGTACTGACTGGCAGAACAATCACCTGAGAGAAAATCCGAGAGCGTGCGGAAGGCTTGTTCACCGTAGAAATCATCTGCATTGATAGTGGCGAACGGCTCTGTCAGCAGCGTTTTGGCCGAGAGAATGGCATGGCCTGTTCCCCAGGGCTTTTCGCGGTGTGGCTTGGTGGCAAGCCAGTCGAGTGCCGTGTCGAACTCCTGAAATGCGTACTCCGTCTGAATCTGACTTTCAATACGTTTGCCTACGCGTTCGCGGAATTCTGCTTCAATTTCTTTCCTGATAACGAACACCACCTTGCCGAAGCCGGCGCGTATGGCATCATAAACAGAGTATTCGAGGATAGCTTCACCGCCGGGGCCCATGCCGTCTACCTGTTTCAGGCCTCCGTACCGGGAGCCCACGCCCGCTGCAAGTATTAAAAGAGTTGGTTTCATAGTATTCATGACTGAAGGATAAACTCGGTTTTGTTGTGGTTTTGCAGATAATTCTTTTGCAGGATGGGGATCGATTGGCTTAATATTCTACTTTTACGCCGGACATTTTTCAACCATTCACAAAATCCTGTTAATTCCGCAAAAACGGAGGGCAAAAGTATGCAGAATTCTACCAACTCGAATGCAAACTACCGCTATCAAATCACTATAATCGGCATCCTGTTTGCTGTTTTCGGATTTGTTACGTGGCTGAACAGCATCCTGATTCCATTCCTGAAAAAATCGTGCGAGCTGAGCGATCAGCAGGCCTATTATGTTGCCACGGCATTTTTCTTCGCCTACTTCGTTATGGCACTCCCGTCGTCCTGGATTTTGGAGCGACTGGGTACTAAAAAAGGCATGACACTGGGGTTGTTCATCATGTCGGCCGGAGCACTGATTTTTATTCCTGCAGCTGAAGCGCGCAGCTACGGAATGTTCCTTACCGGACTGTTTGTACTGGGTACCGGACTGGCCCTGCTTCAGACGGCCTCCAACCCGTATGTGAGCGTGATTGGCCCGATTGAATCGGCGGCCAGGCGTATCAGTATCATGGGTATCTGTAACAAAGCTGCCGGTATCATGGCCAACCTGCTGTTTGGTACACTTCTCCTGAAAAATGCAGATGCCATACAGAAGCAGTTGTCGGATGTTGCGATAACTGCCGAGGCAAAAGCGCAGTTGCTAAGCGATTTGGCCAACCGGGTTGTCATGCCTTATTCCGTAATGGCTGTTTTTCTGGCAATCGTCGGTATTATCATTTACCGCTCATCTCTTCCGGATATTTCCTCGCAGGCTTCACACGAGGCCGATGGCGATACTGATCTCTCCCGCGGGCGCACGAGTATTTTCCAGTTTCCGCATACCCTGCTCGGAGCGCTGGCTATCTTTACCTATGTTGGTGCGGAGGTGATGGCCGGCGATGTAATTACCATTTACGGTAAAAATCTGGGGTTCTCTGAAGATACGAGCAAGTTTTTCACCACTTTCGGACTTATCGGACTGCTGGTTGGTTACTTTGTAAGTATTGTCCTGATTCCAAAGCGGGTGACCCAGGAACGCTGGCTGGCTGTTTCGGCAATATTGGGTATTGTACTCTCTGTGGTGTCCTACTTTGCTTCCGGCTCGGTGGCAGTTGGTTGCCTGGCAGCCATGGGCTTCTCCAATGCGGTGATGTGGCCTGCCATATTCCCGCTTGGCATTAAAGATCTGGGTCGTTTCACCAACACCGGATCGGCACTGCTGATTATGGGTATTCTGGGCGGAGCGGTTATCCCGCCTTTCTATGGCTGGCTGTACGAGCGTTCGGGGTTGGGGCTCGATTTCCGTGCTGCCTTCCTGGCTATTATGTTCGTCTGCTACGGCTATATACTGTTCTATGCTTTGCGTGGTTCAAGGCCGAGGTAAGACGTCTGTCTGTTAAACTATCCTTAAGCCGTCTGCCGGAATGTAACCTGCAGACGGCTTTTGCGTTTATTTGTACAGTTATTAAACACAAAACAACTCATGATCAGAAAATCACTCTTGCTGCTGGCGGCACTCGCCGTTTCGCAGTTTTCCCATGCCCAGATTGGCGACGTGCTGAAAAAAGCCAAAACCGTTGTAACCGAAGCCACAGGCGGCGCATTGTCGCAGGAGGATGCGGGAAAGGGCCTCAAAGAGGCGCTGAATACCGGCGTAAGCGAAGCAGTCAGTTTCCTGTCTGCCCAGGACGGATATTTCAAAAGCCCGTACAAGATTCTTGTTCCCGAGGAGGCTCAGAAAGTTGTTTCCCGCCTGAAAAATGTACCCGGTTTTTCCAACGTGGAGGCAGATCTGACAGAGCGTATGAACCGCGCTGCCGAGGATGCTGCCAAAAAAGCGGGCCCCATTTTCGTATCCGCCATCACCAAAATGTCGTTTCAGGACGCACTGAACATACTGATGGGTAATCCGGATGCTGCCACACGCTACCTGGAAAAAACTACCTACCAGCAACTGTACAACGAATTCAAGCCTGTTATTCAGGAATCGCTGGACAAGGTAAATGCACGTTCGTACTGGAAGAGTGCGGTAACGGCCTACAATAAAATTCCACTGGTGGAGAAAACCAATCCTGAACTCGACGACCACGTGACCAAGAAGGCACTGGCAGGCATGTTCGGTCTGGTAGAGACAAAGGAGAAGGACATACGTTCCAACCCGAAACTGAGAACCAGCGAACTGCTGAAAAAAGTGTTCGCCCAGCAAGACAAGAAGTAACCATTTTATCGTTATTCAGGTCAAAATTTGATTTGGCCGGAAAAAGCGCGGAACTTTCCCGCGCTTTTTTCGTCTGTCCTCAGTTCAAACATGAAACAATGCGCTCTATAACTCTTCTGCTGCTGTTGCTTTCCGCCAGTTACCTCGCGTCTTTTGCCCAGTCCGGACAGTCTCCCCGGGTGATAACCGGTACCGTATTGCTCTCTGGCTCCGTACTGCCCGGTGTCGGGGAACTGTCGCGTACCATGACGCAGGACTGGAAGCTTCGGATAGATTCCAGCAGCACCTCTGACAAAACCATCATTCTCAATTCCGGAAGGATAACCATCATGATTGCCCAGCTGGATTATCCGGTTGACCATATTGAAATACGGGCTGCCTCGCGGCTCGCCTGGAGGTGGCCGGATGCGGAAACACAGGCACTAAAGCACACTTCACAGGCTGTTATTTCTGTAGTGGGCGATGGCGTATCGGGTGCCGATATGCACATCGCCTTCTCCAGGGCAGCAGCAGCCATACTTGCTTCAACAACTTCGGCGGGCGTTTATATGAATGCGCAGTACCTGCTTGTGTCCGGCGAGTCCTATTTGTCGGCTACCAGAAACATGACTGATAATCAGATACTTCCGCTGTATTGCTGGATTTATTTCGGGCGTCCCGGTGATGGCGGCGCTTTCACTTTTGGTATGGAGGAATTTGGATGTGCCGAGCTCGAAATATCAGGTTCTCAACAGCAGGAATCTGACGTACAGGGTACACTGTATGATGCTGTCTATTCCGTGCTGAAGTACGGCGGACGTCAGGGAGTCGATTCGGTGATCATTACGGAAGAGGGGCAGAAGATTCCGTACAAGACAGCGAAGTCCTCATTCATTGAGGGCGTGGATGTGTGGCGCCTCGACTACTGATGCTCGTTGTATGGGTGGTAGTGTGACAAGCGGGAATCCTGTTTGACCGATAGTTTATCCGTCAAATCCGGCCTTTGATATATTTTTTCGTATACGCAATTAAAGTGCCCGTATCCTTGTGCCGCTTTTCACATTGCTGTAAACCCGATGTCACACAAGTTAAGAATTATTTTGCTGCCGTCGCTGCTTCTTGTTTCCTGCAGCCTGTTTTCTCAGGAAATCTGGACCCTCGAGCGCTGTATCAACTATGCCAACGAAAATAATATCACCATTCGCCAGGCAAAGGCGAATGTGCGCACGGCTGCACTGACCAAACAGCAGGCCAAAGAATCCCGCCTGCCCAGTCTCAGAGCCAATGTTGATTTTGGTGAGCAGTTCGGTCGTACGATTGACCCCACCAGTAACCAGTTCAGTACCGAAGCCACTTCTTTCAGCAGTATCGGGCTCAGTGGCGGGGTGAATGTTTTCAGTGGCGGTATCATCAACCACAGCATCAAACAGGCTAACTGGAACCTGCAGGCTGCCATTGCTGATGCCGAGCGCTCCATTAACGATCTTGGTCTGCTCATTGCCTCTGCATATCTGAATATCCTGCTCTCTGAAGAGCAGCTCAATAACGCAGGAAAACGGGTGGAACAGAGTCAGGCGCAACTGGCTGCCACTCAGAAACTCATTGATGCGGGTACAGCACCTGCGGTAGAAAAATTCAATCTCCTGGCACAGGTAGCCCGCGATGAACAGATCGCCGTTCAGGCAAGAAATAACGTTGATCTGGCTTACCTGACCATCAAACAGTATCTTCAGCTGGAGCCCGACTATAACCTGCAGGTACAGCGCCCGGATATCCTGGTTCCCACAGATGCCCGTCCTGAAGAAGCGTCACTCACAACACTGTACCAGTCTGCACTGACCACTCAGCCTGGTATCAGAGCTGCAGGTTTTCGTGTCAACAGCGCCCGTGAAGGAATCTCTATTGCAAAGTCTGCTTATTACCCCACCTTATCGGTCTTCGCCAACCTGAACTCCAGTTATTCCAGTCGCTTCCTCGACTTCCGGAATGGAACGATCGTCAGACAGGATACTATCTCTGCCGGACAATTCCTTGTTAACGGCCAGCCCCTGAATATTCAGGCCGTCAACGATGTATATTCTTTTCCAAAACTGGGATATTTCAACCAGATAGATCAAAACTTCGGTCAGGGTTTCGGGATTAGCCTCGGAATACCAATCTATCAGAATGGTCGTACGCGCCTGAGCGTGGAACGCGCACGCCTGAACGCCATGTCGGCTGAAATGCAGCAAACCCAAACCCAGCAGACGCTCAAAAACGATATTCAGACGGCTATCGCCAATGCCAGAGCAGCTAAAAGACAACTGGATGCCGCACAGAAAACCTTCGATGCCTCCAGTATAGCTTACCAGAATACTGAAAAAAGACTGGCTCTCGGCGCAGTAAACACGCTGGACCTCACCACATCAAAAAATAACCGGGATATAGCAGAAAATGATCTGGTAGTGGCCAGGTACGACTATCTGTTCAAACTCAAAATCCTGGATTTCTACGCTGGCAGACCCCTGAAACTGGACTGATCTAACTTCCGACACAAATAAAGGCAATCAATACAATGGCAACAACATCGCCTAAGAAAAACAGAAAACTCCTCTACATCCTGATTGGTGCGGTCGCAGTACTGGTCGTGGCAGGTATCTACAAGGCCCGGCAGAAACCCAAAGGGGAGGAGGTCACCGTGGAGCAGGTTACCCGTCGCTCCATCAATGAAACGGTAAGCGCCAGCGGGAAAATCTTCCCTGAAACCGAGGTAAAGATCAGTTCCGATGTATCGGGTGAAATCATTGACCTCTATGTGAAGGAGGGCGACTCGGTGGTAGCCGGACAGGTACTTGCCAAAATCAAACCCGATGAATACCAGAGTCTGGTGGAACAGGGTGAGGCCTCGCTGAGTACTGCCCGGTCTCAGCGACAAATCACTTCCTCCAATGTGCAGGGCAGTTCCGCTCAGATCGAACAGCTCAAGGCCGACCGACGCAGGCTCGACTCGCAACTCGATGTGGCAAGAAATGCTCATAAACGCAATGAAACCCTGTACAAAGACGGGATTATTTCAACTGCCGAGTTCGAGACATCCAAAAATACCCTTGCAGCAGCCGAAAGTGCACTTGCAGCAGCCGAGGCAACCCTCAAATCGGCTGAAAGCAGCCTCAGCAGCGCCAAAGAAAATGTGCGCGTAGCCGAATTCGGTATCAACAGCGCCACGGCACGCCTGAAGGAACTCAAAACCAGTTTGCAAAAAACCATTATAACGGCTCCCGTAAGCGGTATTATCAGCAAATTAAGCGTCGAAAAAGGTGAGCGCGTAGTGGGTACCCTGCAGATGGCTGGTACCGAAATGATGCGTATCGCCAACCTGCACAGCATGGAAGTGCAGGTGGAAGTGAGCGAAAGCGATATCCTCAAAGTATCGCTCAACGACAGGGTGGATATCGAAGTGGATGCCTATCTGGGACGAAAGATGCTCGGAAAAGTGACAGAAATTGCCAGTAGTGCCAGTAATGTGGGTACCGTGGCCGGGCTGAACCTGAATTCGGATCAGGTTACCAACTTTGTGGTTAAAATCAGGATAGACCCCGAATCGTACAAGGATCTGGTGAGCGATGGACGCAGCTATCCGTTCCGCCCCGGTATGTCTGCTTCTGTGGATATTTATACACATCTGGCGGAAAATGCCATCAGTGTTCCCATTGTTTCTGTGACTGCCCAGGAGGATGAAAATCAGAAAAAGATGAAGAAGCAGGAAGAGGGGCCACAGAAAGAGGAAAAAAAGGAAGCAATCGGCGCAGATGCTGTCAAGGAAATTGTATTTGTGGTTGTAGGCGACACAGTGGCCGTCAGGGAGGTTAAAACCGGTATTCAGGATAATAACCACATTGAAATCCTTTCCGGGCTTCAGGAGGGCGAAACGGTGGTTACGGGCCCCTACTCGGCTATTGCGCGGAAGCTGAAAGGAGGGAAAGCCATCGTAGTCACCGACAAGGAGAAACTGCTCGGCAAAAAGAAGGACGAGGATTAACCTTTAGCCGGCTTTATTGTTAGATGTTGGGGTTTCAGACGATTGTGTCTGAAACCCCAACGCGTTTTAACAGAAAGCACAGAACTGATCATGTCGAAAAACATACTCATCGCTGGCGGCTCCGGTCTCGTCGGGCGTCGTCTTCAGGCAATTTTACAACAAAAGGGCTATCAGGTCCGTATTCTTACCCGGTCGCCAAAGACGTCTGAGGAATTTGCCTGGGATCCGTCGCGTAATTTCATTGATCCGCAGGCATTGGAAAATATTGATGCAGTGGTGAATCTTGCCGGGGCCGGTATTGCCGACAAGCCCTGGACGGCTGCCCGCAAGAAGGAACTCATTGACAGCAGGGTACAGTCGGCAGCTGTTCTGGAACAAGCTCTTCAAAATACGACCAATCCTCCGCCAGCCTATATAAGTGCTTCTGCAATAGGTATTTATGGGAACTCGGGGGAAATTATGATGTCCGAGACGACGTCTCCCGCTGATTCGTCATTTATGGTTGACTGCTGTCAGCAGTGGGAAACAGCTGCATCGCGTATTGCTTCACAGGGCATACGCACGGTGATACTCAGAATCGGCATTGTACTCAGTCCTGATGGCGGAGCTCTTGCCGAGGTAGCCCGCCCTGTACGTTTTGGAATTGGTGCCTATTTCGGCAACGGGCAGGCCTGGTGGTCATGGATTCACCTTGATGACCTGTGCGATATGATTGTATGGTCTGTGGAAAACGAACAGGCGTCGGGTATTTACAACGCGGTAGCGCCCCATCCGGTGCGCGGCAAGGCGTTGGTGAAGACTGTCGCACGTGCCATGAACCGGCCTGCAATTCCAGTTCCGGCTCCGGCTTTTGTATTACGTGCCGTGCTGGGAGAAATGTCGGCAGTCATACTGAACAGCAACCTGGTTTCAGCTGACAAAGTAATATCTGCCGGGTTCAGGTTCAGATTTCCTGAAGTTCAGGAGGCCTTAAATGATCTCTACAGCTGATTCATCTTCAGGAGTGCGTTGAAAAGCGAAATCTGGTTTCTGGACCGCAGCAGATTGTGTTCAGGGTGTAAAATCTTGTAGTAAACATCTCCGGCCAGCCAGTCGGTCAGAAAACGCAGCGCCTGCTCACCGGTGATCCAGGCGCCCCCTGTTACGAGCAATTCCTGTTCAGTTTCATTCAGAAAGCCTGAAGTAGAGGAGTGAAACCCTTCCAGCAGAGCGCGGAGCATCTCCGGGCGTGTTGATACTTCGCCGGGGGCGTCTTCGCGGCGATCGGGCACGAAAGTTCGTACCATATCCCCGAAATCGGACAAAATTACGCCTGGCATAACCGTATCAAGATCAATAACCGCCACGGCCTTGTTGGATTGCCGGTCAAAAAGAATATTTCCTGCCTTGGTGTCATTGTGAGTCACCCGAACCGGCAGTGCACCCGACGACTTGAGTTCACTGATTCGGTCGAACAGCGGTTTTGCGGCGTACATGGCCTCAATTTCCTTTCGGCTTCCTTCAACCCGGCCAGCCGGATCACTGCTTATAACTTCCAGAAACGCGTCCCAGCGCCGATCGGTGTCGTGAAACCCGGGAATTGTTTCCGACAGCTCCTGAGCGGGGAAATTGCCCAGTGCGCGCGTGAAAGCGCCATACGCGCGTGCGGCTTCATAGGCTGTATCTTCTGTAATCTGACCTTCAGGTACGCAGGTATTGTCCAGATGAGCGTGTGCACAGGTGCGGGCGAGGAGTATGGGAAGTCGGATCCGGCGATATGAGAGGTAACCCGTTCGATATTCTGCATGACCGCTGCCGGATCCCTGAAAATCCGGTGATTAATTCGCTGCAGGATGAATGACTGTGTATTCCCCTGATTTTCGACCGTAGTACGCCAGGTATCGTTGATGTTGCCGTCGCCGACGGGACTAATATTAACCAGGCGGTCGAAATGAAGAAACTGTTGTATGATTGATTCCATGGTGTTTTATTCCTGTTCTACGCGAAAACTGGTGACGGCAACGGGCTCGCTGAAGCCGGTTTCAGTCAGGACAATATAGTACAAACCGGGTTTCAGTTTGATCAGGGGAGAGGTTGAAAAGAGGAATTCGCCATCAGAAGCGGGCTGTATGATCGTTTGAGTGGAGAACAAATATTTTCCGGCATTAAAATCGGTTTCCCTGTTTGAATAAACGATCAACGTGAAATCCTTGCTGACGATACTTTCTGTTGTCAGGATGGATCCCTTCATGGTTACCCTTACAGCTCCGTTTCGGGATAATAATCGGGATGCCTGTTCCGGTTTAGCGAAATATGCCCGAACAGGTTCGTCGCCCCTGAATGAAGTTCCCACAAGTCCTTCGAGCGACGGGTTGGGTTGGAAGTCAGCCGGGTTGAGTGAGGCGAGTGGAGTGGCCGGAGTTATCTTCGGAGTATCAATAACTGGTGCGACATCCGGAGTTACAGGTTCCGGAGCGGTGATCTGCCTAGATGAGTTGCCGGGTTTATAGGCGAGAAAATACCAGCTACACCAGATGCATGCCAGAAGGAGTAATATTGCCGTGACGACCTGTTTGATATTCGGTATGAAGGTTTTTCTGTACGGTTTTTCCGTTATTTCACGAAGCGAGTTGAGCAAACCGAGCTGTTTTGCATCGCCCAGTTCCCTGAGGAGCGTCTGGTGGAGATACACCATTTCCAGCAGTTCCTGATCGGCAGACAGTCTTTTTTCAAAGAGCATTCGTTCTTCTTTTGCAAGATCGTCAGATAAATATTTTTCGATGAGCTCAGATTCTTCCGGGTTTCTCATAATATTCCTTTTTGATTCTCAGTGAGTTCCTTGTAGGAGGGGTCATTTTTGATAAATTCTATCAGTTTATTTTTACACATGAACTTACGACGACGTACGTACTCATAGCTCCCGTATTTCATGCGGATCATGATTTCGTCCATTGGTACCTTTTGGAAAAAAAGTTCGAGCAATTGTCTGCAGTCATCGCCCAGTTTATTCAACGCCTTATAGAGCATGCGGGTTTGCAGCGATTGTTCCTCCACTTCATACCAGTCTGGCTGATCATCGTACATTGATTTTATATCATCGGAAAATGTGACATGGTTGTTTGATTTTTTTTTCAGATGATTTGCCCAAAGATTCCGGCATATAGCAATAAAAAATGTAGAGAAGGAGCTGGTCAGGGTAATTTCGGAGTATTGCAGTTTTTTGTAGAGAATCAGTATGGTATCCTGGAAGAGATCCCTGGCGTGTTCTTCCGTTCCACCGTAGCGGATGACCAGTTTTACAATAGAAGGCATAACATACTGATACAGCTGAGTCAGGCCCTTTTTGTCGCCTGATCTGATAGCCTCGAGCCATTCGTAATCTCTGTCTCCTTGTTGCATTTTTGCTGTTTCAGTTGCGGCAAATATATGAGATAATAGTATAATACTGCTGCAAGGTGTCATATCTGCGGTTACGGCGAAAATGAAATGGTCATTTTGTCTGATCTGTTTAATGAATGAACTATTATTGCGGCTTCAAATTACTGGAGGCAGATTCGGGACCAGACACAGCTTCGGGTATTGCCTTTGAATCTTTTCAATCTTTTGTTAGAGCTTGTTCAGGATTCTCTCGCCGAGTCAAAAACGTCTCGTTTTTCGCCATTTTTCACCTTTTTTCAGTTACGTAGCTTCGGCCATGCGCCTTCAAAAATGTAAAAACTGACAAAAAATCAGCCTGTTTTTACCATCGGCAGAGAATCCTGAACAAGCTCTTAATCAATTTACTATGAATCGTCATTTTATGTTTGTCCGGTACGAGAGGTCAGCCCCGGGAATCCCTCATATCATCGTATGATTCCGTTTGGGTTAATGATGTCATTGAGCGGGTAGTTCGGGAACTCGATGCAAACCGGATTGAGGATGCGATAGGAATGATACATGTTTGCCTCGACAGTGCGTCGGAGAGGTATGGATTGCGCAGCAGGGAGTTGGCAGACATACTCGAGCTGGATGTTACGCTCTGCGATTACTGGGAAGTAACCCCGGAGTTATTAGAGAAGGCAGCCTTGTGCCTTGAAATCAGGAAGGAACAATTCGGAGGCAGGCACATCAGGTATGCCGGTGCCCTTGTCAACCTGGTTCATGCCCGTTCATATACCGGTTTACATGCAGAAACCTGGATTCCCATGCTTGAGGAGGCTCTTGATATTCTTGATCAACCGGCATGGCGAAATTCCGATGAGCGGCTGAACGCGTTGAACCAGTCAAGTCTGATTTTTCAGCAGCGAGGCGAACTTTCAAAAGCAGAAAAGCCGTTACAGGAGGCGATAACACTTGAAAGGCGTCTTCACGGAGAAGAGCGCTACGAGTATTCGAGTCTGTGCAACAATTTGGGCAATTTATATCTGTCGTTGGGCCGTTTGCAGGAGGCGGTCAGTTATCTGGATATTTCTCTGAAAAAAACGGAGAACCTGGTTGGAAAGATACATCCGGATTACTGTTCAACGCTGATGAACAAGGGTATCTGCTATTTGCGAATCGGATCTTTTGAGGAGAGTGAGAATACTTTGCTGGAGGCACTGAGTATCGCCCGGCAGGTTTACGGTACGGAACACCAGAACCTTGCCGCGTACAATTGGGCCCTGTGCGATTACTACGGTAAAACCGGACACTACGAGCGTATGCGTACGTATGTGCATGAAGGCTTTCGTCTGGCGATGGCACACAATGCGCTCCCGTCTCCTGTGGCCATTATGGCATACAAGCAGATGGGAACCTGGCTGGAGTACACTGGATCGTATGAAAAGGCTGTTGAAACGTACATTTTTCTCCGACAGAAGCTGGATGAATACGGGATGAGAAAGAGTATTCAGTTCGCTGATATAACCTTGCGGCTGGGCCTGGCAAGAAGAGCCATGGGAGAAACACAGGAGGCTTGTGAACTGACGAGCGCAGCAGCAGAACTGGCGGATTCGCTGTATTCGCCGGAGAACCCTGCGCTGTATATGTTATACAAGCAGCATCTTCTGACCTGTCTGGAGACGCCGGAGCAGATAGCATATTGTTACCAGGTCATGAATGAAGGGATGAGGGTCATACAGCGCTCTTACGGTGAGGAGAGCCTTAATATGGCAATATGGAGGTACTATGCCGGGAGGATTTACTCGGAGCGTGGGCAGCCGGATTCAGCACTTATCCAGTTCATCCAAGTATATTCCATACTGGTAGGTCGTATTACAGACGGGCTTTCGTTCATGACATTTGAGCAACAGGAGGCGTACCTGGGTGCTTTTGATGTGTTTTTCAATAATATGCTTTCCCTGGGATTGAAATATCCGTCAGACACGGCAGTTTGTTCATTCCTGTATGATGTGGCCTTGTTCAGGAAAGAGTTGCTTGGAATAAACAACTCACACGCACACTTGTCATGGAGAAATTCAGAAAATCCTGCAACAAACGACCTGAGTCAACAGTACTTTGATTTGCGTCAGCGAGCCATCACCCTCGAATCCAGGCCGGCAGGAGAGCATGAAGGGCTGGCCAGCCTGAAGGCCGAGATCGAGAGAGTTGAGCGGCAACTGGTGAAGCAGTCGGGTTACAAAGACAGGTCAGTAATGGTCAAATCGGGCAGTTGGGGTGAAGTAAGACTTAAACTGAAGCCCGGAGAGGCAGCAGTCGAGTACATCATGATTCCGGGTTATCGGGAAGGGCGTTTTGGTGCACTGGTATTGCGTTCAGACTCGGAGGTTCCCGAGCTGGTATTACTTGGAGAGACTGGAGTGGTAAATCAGTGCATCGGCAATCCGGATGGCAGGGCATTTACTTACGCAGAGCGGGTTTACGGATCAGGAGAAA
>JAJTFM010000181.1 GCA_021298575.1 Saprospiraceae bacterium
CATGAAAACATGCAGTGCCACCACCTACGGCTATAAACTGAAAAACAGCCGCGGTGAACAGGTCGTTATCACGGTGAATATCAGCGGAAAAACCGTAACTATTGACCGTTCAGGTTCAGGGAAAATCTCCTTTTCCGCCGAGTTTCCCAAAAAGCACAGTGCACCGGTGTCATTCAGTGATGTTTTCCGCATGCACGCGTACGCAGACGCGTCGTCAGTCGAGTTGTTTCTGGCCGACGGGGCAGGGTGTATCTCCGAAACTTTTTTTCCCAACGAAGACTTTAATGAAATAGAATTTTTTGCGGAGGGCGGAAGTGTTACCTTGCTGCCCGCATCGTCTGTAAACGAACTGAAACCTGTCTGGAATAAATAAAAATGAACAAGAAACTCGTACTTTGGTCAATTACCGTCGGATTGGGCGGTTTCCTCTTCGGTCTCGACACGGCCGTTATCTCGGGCGCTGAACAGGATATCCAGCGATTGTGGAACCTTGACAGCTGGCAGCATGGTCTGGCTGTGGCCATGGCACTATACGGGACTGTTGTCGGCGCAGCATTCGGCGGTGTCCCTGCCGACAAAGTTGGAAGGAAACCCACCCTCCTCTGGATTGGTATCCTGTTTTTTGTTTCTGCTCTCGGCACTGCCCTGGTTAATGATGTTTACAGTTTCATGCTTTTCCGTTTTCTGGGTGGACTGAGTATCGGCGCCTCCTCGGTGGTTGCTCCGGTGTATATCTCGGAAATTGCCCCGCCCAAATACCGGGGACGTATGGTAATTTCATTTCAGGTGAACATCGTGGTGGGTATCCTGCTGGCGTATGTATCGAACTACCTGCTGGAGGGTGTTGGTGGCGACAACGACTGGCGCTGGATGCTTGGAGTAGTCGCTCTTCCCGCGCTGGCCTTTTCGGTGATGATGATGACAACACCCGAAACGCCGCGCTGGCTGCTGCTCACCAAAGGAGATGAAGCCGCAGCACGCAAGGTACTTTCAATTACCAATGAAGAAGGTGTGGACGCCGCAATTCAGGATATCAGACAGTCGGCGGCTGGTGAAGGCGGAAAAAGACGCGAAAGTCTGTTTTCGGGGAAGTACAACGTCCCTGTATTACTCGCATTCCTGTTCGCGGCTTTCAACCAGTTGTCCGGAATCAATGCCGTGATATACTTTGCACCCCGAATCTTTGAAATGACTGGCCTGGGGAAGGAAACTGCCCTGCTCTCCACCGCCGGGATAGGGGTAATCAACCTGCTTTTCACCATTGGAGGCTGGTGGCTGATTGACCGTTTCGGACGCCGGGTGCTCATGTACATCGGTTCGGTTGGCTATATCGTATCACTGGCTCTCACCGGAATGGCCTTCTACAATGAATCCTATGTCATGGTTCCGGTCTATATTTTTGCATTTATTGCCTCCCACGCTATCGGGCAGGGTGCGGTAATCTGGGTCTTTATCTCAGAAATATTCCCCAATGCCGTGCGCGCCTCCGGAATGGCACTCGGCAGCCTGACACACTGGGTGCTCGCTGCCATCATCACCAGCGTGTTTCCTCACTTCGCCGACACTTATGGCGGCGGACCCATATTCTTGTTTTTTAGCGCCATGATGGTGTTCCAGTTGCTCTATGTGTGGAGAATGATGCCCGAAACCAAAGGCGTTTCACTGGAAGAACTGCAAAAACGACTCACTAAATGACCTTCGTTCGTCCTACTTTCCGACATCCCGATGCGCCAGTCAACAGACTCGGATATACCCGCAAGTTTTACGAGGGCGCGCTTTCAACACTCTGCGCCGGATGCGGCCACGACTCCGTCAGCGGCGCTATCATACAGTCGTGCTTCGAAATGGCGGTGGAACCCCACAAGGTGGCAAAACTGTCGGGTATCGGCTGCTCCTCCAAAACCCCGACATACTTCCTGGCCAACTCCCACGGATTTAACTCGGTGCACGGACGCATGCCATCGGTGGCAACAGGAGCCTACATGGCTAACCGCGACCTGATGTACATCGGCGTGTCGGGCGACGGCGACTCCGCGTCCATCGGCATGGGACAGTTCGTACACGCCATCCGCAGAAACCTCAATATCACCTATATTATCATGAATAACGGGTGCTACGGACTGACCAAGGGACAGGATTCTGCAACGGCAGACTTCGGCTCTGTCAATAAATCGGGTTCGGCCAATATGTTTCATGCCATTGACATGTGCGGACTGGCACTGGAACTGGGTGCAACATTCGTGGCACGCAGTTTTTCGGGCGACAAACAGCAGCTGATCCCGCTGATCAAGGCCGCCATGTCGCACCCCGGCTTCGCACTGATTGATGTAGTTTCACCCTGCGTGACCTTTAATAACAATCCGGGTTCCACCAAGTCTTATGACTACACCCGCGAACACGTGGAAGCCACCGGAGCTGTGGACTTTGTTCCGTTCATGGAGGAAATTACCACAGAATATGCAGAAGGAGATACTGTAGAGGTAGCCCTGCACGACGGATCCACCATTCACCTGAACAAACTCTCACCGGATTTTGATCCGAGGGATCGTCATTCCGCCGTATCCAGACTGTACAGGGCCAAGGCTGATGGCGATATCCTGACGGGCCTGATCTATATTGATACCGAGAGCAAGGACCTGCACTACTTGCTGAACACCGCAGAACAACCGCTGAATCAGCTTGGCAAAGATAAACTCTGCCCAGGCTCGTCAGCACTCGATAAAATCAATAGCGCACTGCGCTGAGTAAACGGAAAACGTGAAAAAAATACTGGTCACCGGGCCCGATGGCCTGCTTGGCAGCCATATCGTCAGGGTGCTGCTGGAAGAAGGTTATGAGGTAAGGGTGCTGGTTTTTCCCGACAGCGTTTCTCATACACTTGACGGGCTGCCTGTTGAACGTGCAAGCGGAAATATACTTGACACCGACAGCCTCAGAAAGGCTATGACGGGCTGCGATGCCGTGATACACGCCGCAGCGAGTACGATGGTATGGCCAACCAGATCCGAACGAAGCTGGCAGATAAACTTCGAAGGAACGAAAAATGTTGCCGATCTGGCAATGGAGCTGGGTCTCCGGCGTATGGTGTATGTGAGTACGGCAAGTTCGTTCGGGGGTGGAGACGCAAACTCCCCCGGAACAGAAACGTCACCTTATGACGGCGATCGCTTCGGGCTCGACTATATAGCCTCCAAGTATGCAGCACAGAAACATATACTCGAACAGGCCGCCACCAACTCTCTCCCGGCTGTAATTGTCAATCCAACCTTCATGTTCGGAGAGTACGATTCGCTGCCAAGTTCCGGACAGATGATCATCGCCGTTTACAAGGGCAAGGTGCCCGGATATACCTCTGGTGGCAAGAATATTGTTTACGCGGGCGACGTGGCGCACGCTTGCGTGAACGCGCTGAAAAAAGGACGCGTTGGCGAGTGCTACATTGCAGGTAACAGAAATATGAGTTATCGCGAAATTACTGGTGCCATAGCAAAAACTGTACACCAGAAGCCCCCCTTCATTTACCTGCCCGACTTCCTGATACTCGCTTTCGGGTATATCTGTACCGCACTGGCACTGTTATTTCATTTCAAACCCGGGTTCAGTCACGCTACAGCTCTGGCGTCGTGCAGCAAACAGTTTTACTCCGCCGAAAAAGCCGTCCGGGAACTTGACATGCCCCAAACCCCGGTCGAAAATGCCATTCAGGCCGAATTCGAGTGGCTCAAGGCCAACAACTATTGCTGATTTGCTGTTATTTTGCAAAAAAAGCACACCATGAGTTTTTTCAGGAACAAAGTAGTGATCGTAACGGGTTCCAGTTCGGGAATAGGTAAAGCACTTGCACTCAAACTGGGCGAACAGGGCGCCAAAGTGGTTATAAACAGCCGGGGCGACGGGAAACTGCAGCAGGTGGCCGATGAACTGTCGGCCAAAGGATATGACATACTAGCCGTAGCTGCCAACGTCGGCAAACTCGACGACTGTCGCAGGCTGGTGGATACCACGCTCGGCCACTACGGCAGGATTGATGTACTCATTAACAATGCGGGCGCCAATATGCACGGCCGAGTGGAAGACACTGATCCGGAAGTGCTGCACCTTCCCATGGAAATTAACTACCTCAGCGCACTGTACATGACTCGGCTCTGTATTCCGGCACTGAAAGAAAGCAGGGGTGGAGTGTTGTTTGTTTCCAGTTTGGCCGGAATACACGGGCTACCCATCAACGCAGTGTACAGCTCTGCAAAAATGGGCCTCAGGGCACTCGCAGAATGCCTGAAAGCCGAACTCACGGGCACGGGCGTGTACGCGGGAATAGCCTACGTGGGCATCACCGAAAACGAAAAGGGGAAAACCATTTACAATGCGAAGGGCGAAAAATTCGTGAGACCCGACTTTAATATGCTCGGAATGCAGACTATCGCCGACGTAGCCGACGACATACTCTGGATGATACGCACGCGGCGCTTCAAACACGTATTCACCTTTCCGGGGAAGCTGCAGGCATTCCTGAACAGCCTCTTCCCCGAACTGGTACAATATCTGCTGACGAAGGCATACCTGCGCCGCCACCGCGGTGGCTGGTAGTTACTGCTTTGCTTTTTTGCTGTAGTCTTTTTCCAGACTGTCAACCAGTATCTGGTAGGCGGGGTCGTCAATCGGATTGGCATATCTGGACGGCTTGTTCTTGCCAAGCAGTTTCACGCGTACATTGGTGTAGCGTTCAGGGTGCATCCTCAGATCCTGCAGCAACAGGTGCAGATGCCTGGTACTGCTCACGATATTGTTGTACAGCTCCTCTTCGGTAAGTGCCTTGCCGACGGCACCCTCTCCGCGAAGGAGTCGCTCGGCCAGTGAATCCACTCTGCCGATAGCGCGGGTGGACGAGTTGAGGGTTGTGCGGAGGGTGTTGAGAGAAAGCGTGATGGAATCGAGTGCACCGGATGCCTTCTGCGCGGTCTTGTCGAGCCCGGCAGCTTTGAGTTGACGGGTGACATCGGCCAGATTGGCCAAGGCGCAGAATTTCGTCCACTTGAGCTGTTACACGCTCCAGATTTTTGAGCGAGTTGTCGAGGGCGTCAACTGTACCCGCGATTCCTCCAGGATTAGCCTTTGCCAGAGAGTCAATATTAATTTCAAGTCCGGCTTTGATTCTGGCGGTGTATGCGTCAATCTGGGCTGGGTCGCCGATTACAGATTCGAGGAAGTTCCTGGTAGCTCCCTGCAGAAAATCACCGTCGTCGGCACAATCTCCGTTACAGGGGTGGTCCACTACAATCTCGATAGCCTTTCCGCCCATGAGCGACAAGCCCACGATAGTGGCAACTGCATCTTTGGGAATATCCACACCGCTTTCAATGGAAAGTTGCACGATGATAGACTGATAACTTTCGGGGTCAACGTAGAGTTTTTTTACCATTCCGATCTGCAAGCCCTTGATAAAGACGGGGCTGGATGGCCTCAGTTGATCCACATTGGCATATCTGACGTAGAAAGTTTGAGATGGAGTGAGGACATTCCTTCCCTTCAGGAATTGAAATCCCCAAAATCCGAATGCCACGGCGGCAATAGCCAGCAGGGCCACTCTTGTTTCATTACTGATTTTCAGTTTCATAAATCCGA
>JAJTFM010000182.1 GCA_021298575.1 Saprospiraceae bacterium
GTATGGTCAGTATTATCTTTTCAGAACTTCGGTCGAGGGTATCGCCCCTGAAAACAAAGCGGGAAAGCTGATTCAGGGAGTCTGCTGTTGAAGAGTAATACAGGTAAATCCAGTGATTGTCGCTCCAGTGCGGATCAACTGCCAGTCCGATCAGTCCGTCGCCCATCTCGGAATAGACTGGTAATTTGATAACTGTACGCAGAAGACCAGTGCCCGGATTGTACAGTTTAATCTGTCCGTGTCGCTCAATGAGCAGTATTTTCCCGTCGGGCAGCTCCGCTATTTCCATGGGTTCCGACAAATTTTCGGCGATGACCGTCTTTTCAAAGCGACTCTGATCCGGAACGCGTTTTGTACGGCACCGGCTGTAATTCAGCGGCTTTTGCTCCCCGATTGCGTAACGGATACCGCCGAGCAGGTGCTTCTGAAAAATACTGTCGTTGTACGCCTCCGGGATGTGTCCGAGGGCCGTGTAAAATGCCCTCCCGCCATCGTATTCATGGCACCACGCGAGCGGGCGCGCAGTAGAGTCTGCGCCGGCCGGACAATTTCCACCCTTGTACGTTCGGTTGTCAACCGTCAGGAGCGTATGGAGATTCGGCTCGTAACCCCTGAAATTGTACGGCTCCTCCTTCCAGGGCCATTCCGTGCAGTGCAGCATTTCCGTGGCGGGGTGGTTGCAGTCGGCGGCCTGCAAGTTCAATTCCTGAATGGCTGGATGATCTTTGAAATAAGCGCCAACCAGTCTGCCGTACCATTTCCAGGTATATTCGGTGCCGGAGGCGGAGTGTACGCCGGCATAGCCACCGCCGGCCTGAATATAGCGCTCAAAATCAGCTTCCTGTGCGGGATTGAGCACTTCTCCGTTGGTATTCAGAAAGACTACAGCGGCATAGCGTTTCAGGTTTCGTTCGTTGAAATAAACCGGATTTTCGGTGGTGTCTGCCCAGATACCGTTTTCGCGGCACAACCTGACCAGCACATCCCTGCCGGGTTCTATGCTTTCATGCCGGTAGCCGTTGGTACGCGAAAAAACAAGAATCCGGGGCGGCGGCGGAGCACTGCAGGAAAACAGAGAGAAAAGTACGACAACGGGAAACATCCACTGTGCCGCGCGGTAAATACAACGAGAATGGGGCTTGTCCTGAAACTGCATGAACACCTGAAATTTGCTGCGAAAGGTAAAAAGATACCGGAAGTTCGCTGCCAGAAACGGTTTTTCTGTCTGGGCAAGCGGTGAAAAATCCATTCAAATTAAAAATAAATAATATATAAATATAGCAAAAACGGCCTTTTCGACACATTTTTAAATTTCATAAAATATTCATTTTCAATTATTTAAACAATTTTTACTACTAAAAACCTCAAAAACAACCGGGTGAGAATTTTCGATTTTACGTCCTTTCGCAGGGGGGCAAACCGCCGCACCTTTGCATTGTCAATGAGCGAGATAATCAATCTAAAGAGCAACACCAACTCAGTCTCGTTGACATAGTCTGAACTATCTTTCATGAGGTTAATATAAGGGAAAGGCGCTGCGGCACAAAAGTGTGCCGCGGCATCTCTTGTTTTTGGTCTGTACCCTGTCAGATCAGGCTGACATATCCGAGGTGAAACTTCAGGGCTCTGAAGTCGAAGGCCTCGCCTGTATCGGGCCTTCCTGCTGCCACGTTGATACCGAAAATACCGGTGGGTGTTTCGAAGTTAAGGCCTGCACCTATTCCTGCCGGGCGCAGGAATATCCTGTTTCGGGAAGTGATATTTTCTATATAGCCCCAGTCGGTGAACACGCCCATGAACGAGTTTCTGCCGATAAGCAGGCGCCATTCGGCAGTAGCCACAGCAAAGCGGGTAGCCTGCAGACTTTCCTCGTTAAATCCTCTGAGTAATTTATTCCCGCCCACGCGGTACTGTTCGTTGGCAAAAACAGGGTCACTGGAGAAAATTCCGCCGCCCCGAAAGCTGAGTTTGACCGTACTTCTGGTAAAAACGGGTATGTAACACTCTGCCCGGGTTTCCAGTCTGAAGCGGCTGGACCGCCGGGAAAGAGAGTCGTACAGTACCGAAAACCGGTATTCCGGATTTTTGGGATCCGTGAGTCCTTCGATGACACTGTTCCGGAGCACCTGGTTGAACCCCGCCGAGCCTTTCAGGTTGATGAGCCATCCCTTCCGGGGATTGAACCGGTAGTCGAGCTGTGAAAAGGCTGATTCGAGACCGAAACCGTTCTGGCTGAGGTCGAGGTTTGCCGGGAGGCGTTTGGTGGCGACAATACTGGCAGTGTCAATTTTCAGCAGGGCAGCCGAACGGTTTTCCCAGAAAAACCTGAAGTAATTACCCTTGGAGAGCAGGTACTGGGCACCCAGTTCTCCGTGTGTATCCACCCACGTGCTGTCGCGCTTGAAAATATTGAGTTTCCCGTCGGCTCCGAACACCGTTCCGAACAGGTATGGTACACTCCCCTGTACGTCCAGTTTCTGGGTTTCGGGTCGCAGTCGGTCGAGTTCAATGGCAAAGCGCTCCCCCAGACTAAGTGCATTCTGGAATGCGGCGCTCAGGGAGCCGGTGAGCAGTATCTGGCCGGCATCCTGCGGCTGGGGCAGTATTCCGATGATAAAGTCGAACCTGCTGGCTTTCTTTTTCTGTAAAAACAGATTGACCGTGGCATCATTCCCTGCGAAAGTAACCGTGGGGTTGGCGGTGCTTTCAATAAACAGCAGGGAATTGAGCTGGTCCTTCAGCCGCAGCACCCGATCCCTGCTGTACGGGCTTCCCGGCTTCAAACCGAGGTAATTAGGCAGAAAATAGCCGGGCAACTGGATATCTCCGTTGATTTTCAGTCCCTTGAGTGAAATATACCTTTTCGGATCAACGAGCAGCAGCGCGGAGGCATCTCCTTCGGGGCTGATTACGAGACTGTCGAGCCGTACCGTTGCGAAGGGGTATCCGTTGTTTTCGGCTGTCTGCAGCACCGTTTTTTCCATGGCGAGCAGTACGTCATACCGCAAGGGCATATTTTCCAGCGGATAGTTCCTGTAACCCGAGCTGAAGAGCCAGAAGGCGCTGATCTCATTGGCGGGGCGAACCCTCACCCAGCGCATGGGCGGGCCCAGGTGCAGTTGACCGACCCAGTGATCGGTTCCGTCGTCGGGCTGCAGGCTGTCAATGGAGGCGGCGAGGTAGGATCGTTCGCGCAGGTGCGCTATGAGTGCCCGGCAGAGCGAGTCGAGCGTGACGGGCGGACTGAGCACGAAAACGGCACCCTGTTCAGCAGGCCGGGGAGCCCTGACCTTGAAATCGCTGATTGCACCGTTGAAATTGCTTTTTTCCGATGGGGCCACGCGAAATTCGAGGGCTATATTCTGCGCTTTGCCAATGAGGTGGCATAGAAGAAGAAAGGGCAGTAACCATCGGGACATCCGGATGTGCATGGTTTAGAGCTTGTTCAGGATTCTCTGCCGGTGGCAAAAACAGGCTGATTTTTTGTCAGTTTTTGCATTTTTGAAGGCGCATAGCCGGAGCTACGCAACTGAAAAAAGGTGAAAAATGGCGAAAAATGAGCCGTTTTTGACTCGGTGAGAGAATCCTGAACAAGCTCTTAATCATCCGGTTTCAGATCGAACGTTCTGATCAGATCGTCAATCAGGGGATTGGACTCCCGCATTTTATCCAGTTTTTCGCGGGCAGTGAGTGGTCTTGCGGGGCGGGCTACAGCCTGGCTAACCGCCTTTTGTTCATCGAGCCGCAATTCGACTACTATTTCGCGGTCGTTGAGGCGGCTCCTGAGTACATCGGTCACTTTGAGCAGTTCCGTTTTCAGGTTGCTCAAATCAATGACCGAGCCGACTGTGGCCGTGAGGGTTTTCCCGTTGAGTGTCAGATCTGCTTTATTGAGCGAGATGCGGGCCAGCCTGGAGTCAATGGATTCTGCGTATAATTTCCATTCGTTGCTGGCATTTTCGAGCGAAAGCCGGCTTGTCATGGTAGCATTCCGGGCTTCTTCGAGCTCCACAGCACTCTCGTAGGCATCGAGCCGAAGGGAGACCGTTTCAGATTTCCTGAGACCGAGTTTCACTTCTGTGGTGATGGCATTGAATGCATCGCGGCTCAGTTCAGTGGCATTAGCGTTCGCGGGCGGTGGCGTGGCAGGTCGTGCGGGTGCCTGCGCGGGCGGGGAAGTGTATCCGGGTCCGTTCCCGTTCAGGTCAGGAGTTTTTTTTTCCTGTCCGCCGGCTTTCACCATACGGTTGATGTAGCACATTTTGAGCAGTGCCATCTCCACATGCAGGCGTTTATTTCGGGCGGTTTTGAAGTGAATGTCGCACTCATTGCACAGATTGAGTGCCGTCAGTATGAAGGGAGACGGCGCGATTGCCGCCTGTTTGCGGTAGCGATCCTTGAGCACTTCGCCGGCTTCCAGCAGGTTCAGCGTGGCTGCGTCCTTGCAAACGAGGATATTGCGCAGGTGTTCGGCCAGTCCGTTGATAAAGATATCCGGCTCAAACCCCTTGCGCAGAATCTGGTCGAAGATGTTGAGAATAGCAGAGGCGTCTTCAGCCAGCAGTGCGTCGGTTATCTGGAAATAGTAGTCGTAGTCGAGTACATTGAGGTTTTCGATCACCGCCTCGTAAGTGATACGACCACCGGCAGCTCCGGCGGTGATTCGGTCGAAGATGGAGAGCGCATCGCGCAGAGCCCCGTCGGCTTTTTGTCCGATGATGTGCAGCGCATCATCGTCGGCCTGAAGACCCTCTTTGGCGCAGATTGACTTCAGGTGATTCACCATATCTGCCACGGTGATACGGCGGAAGTCGAAGATCTGGCACCTGGAGAGAATCGTGGGGATTATTTTGTGTTTTTCCGTAGTTGCCAGGATGAAAATGGCATACGGCGGGGGTTCTTCCAGTGTTTTCAGGAAGGCGTTGAACGCCTGATTGGAGAGCATGTGCACCTCGTCAATGATGAACACCTTGTATAGGCCCTGCTG
>JAJTFM010000183.1 GCA_021298575.1 Saprospiraceae bacterium
AGCGGTCTTCCCGCGGGTCGCTACCAACGCCGGCTACATAATTCCAGTTACCCCAGTTACTGCACGGGTCGTAATCGAGGAGCAGGCTTTCGAAGTATTCGGCACCCATCTGCCAGTTTACCTTGAGGTCGCGCATGAGAAAAGAGGCAACATTTTGTCGGCCACGGTTACTCATCCAGCCTGTCTGGTTCAGTTCGCGCATATTGGCGTCAATAAAGGGTATCCCGGTTTTTCCTGCAGCCCACAATTCGAACATTTCGCGGTTATTGCGGTACTGTTTCATGGGTTTATTTTGTACACCGCCTTTGAGAAAGATGCGGTTCCCGTGTTTTTTTCCCATTAAACGGAAGAAATCGCGCCAGAGTAGTTCGAAGAACATCCAGTAGGTACTTTCATTGGCTGTTCTCTCCTCCTCGTACCTTTTGATTTCCTGGTAGATGGTTTTGGGAGACAGGCAACCCTGAGCGAGCCACGGAGAGAATTTCGAGGAATAATCTCCGCCGAGCAGTCCGTTTCTTGTTTCCTTGTATGTTTTGAGCAGGTCGGTATCCCAAAGGTAATATTTCAGTCTTTTCAGGCCTTCACTTTCACCACCTTTAAAGTGGAGAGCTGTCCGGCTGTCCTGCACAATGGGGGAGTGACCGAAGTCGGCGAGGTTCGGTATTTCGCCAGCATCCAAACCTGCCGGGACAGGAGGGAGAGCATCGGGAGTAGGTATGGGTGGCCTGACCGGGGTAATGTGTTCATTTTCCTTTCTGAACTGAAAGAAGAAATCGGGGGTATGATGTACCGGTGCCGGGAGGTCCTGGGTGTAATAAAGCATCTTGCCCCGGGTATATATCAGTTCCATACCGTAGGCCCACAGCTTCTGTTCAAGTCCGTCCTGTGCGGTTACCTCTTCCCTGGTTCGTTCCCGGTTACAGATTACCCAGGAGGCATTGCATTCACGGGCTATATCAGACAAAACATTTTCCGGGTATCCGGTTCTTACGATCAGATCGGAGCCAGCTTTGCGTAGATTCTCCCGCAGGTCGGCTACACTTTCCAGTATAAAGTTGGCTCTGAATTTTCCGGTTTTCGGGAATCCGAACCTTGTTTTCCCGTTAAAGACCCGTTCGTCGAAGACATACACCGGTATTACTTCTTCTGCCATGCGCATGGCACTGGTGAGGGCTTCATTGTCGTGCAGGCGAAGGTCGTACCTGAACCACACGAGGGCGCGTCTTTTCATAGCTGATGATTTGACATGAATTCAATCAGCTAAAACTGCATAATCGCGCTTTTGTTTGTCGGAATTGGCTGATTTGTCAAAATTCGATACTATTAACCCTTTCTAGGTCTTCCGGCGTGTCAATTCCGACTGTTTCAATGTCGGTAATGCCCACGGCAATCCGGTATCCGTTTTCGAGCCAACGGAGCTGTTCCAGCGACTCTGACTTTTCGAGCGAAGTGGGAGCGAGGCCTGACAATTCCATTAATACCTCCTTTTTGAAGGCGTAAAGTCCGATATGTTTGAAAAAAGCCTGTTTTTCGAGCCATTCGCCTTGTTCGGCACCTCTGACAAACGGAACGGGGTGCCGGCTGAAGTAAAGAGCCTCTTTCTTCAGGGAAAAGACCACTTTCACTACATTTGTATTAAAGAGTAATTCCGGATCATACAGTTGCTTGGCCAGCGTGGCTATTTCTCTTTCGGGATGGTCAGTCAGAACAGACGCGAGCAGATCTATCTGTTCCGGCTGCACATAAGGCTCATCGCCCTGTACATTGATAATAAAGGTTGCCTCCGGGAAATGGACGGCCACAGCAGCGCAGCGATCGGTACCGCTCGGCAGCTCCGGGTCGGTCATGAAAACCGGCGCCCCGAATGAATGTGCGTGCTCGTAAATCCGTTTATCATCGGTTGCAATCACCACCATTTCAGGAAGAGAGGCCTTGCAGGCCTGTTCATATACCCGCTGAATCATCGTTTTGCCCTGAACAATAGCCAGCGGCTTGCCGGGAAAACGGGTGGAAGCATATCGGGCCGGGATGACCACCACAATTCCGGTGTTTGTTTTTCCGTTCATTATCAGTCACTTTTACAGTAAAGATACTCAAATCGCCACAAATATGAAACCAATCGTGTAAATCCCGATAATCAGGGATAATTTTGCAGCGAATAACCTGAAACACTCATTGTATCCCAAGAATGAAGAATACTGCCATGAACCGGTATTTAGCCCTGACACCTTTGTTGTTGTTGCCTCTGCTTGTGTTTGCTCAGAGCAGCAACGCATCAGTTCTGCGCACACGCGATTCACTTCTGCTGGTAGTTGATTACGGGGAGAAGTTTCTGCTTCATCCTGTGAGGTCGAAGCAGACGCTTTTCAGTCTTGGCAAATACTACTACATCAGTGTGGAGGACATTGTTACCAACAACACTGATCTGGAAGACGACCCCACGCTAAAAACCGGCACCAGAATCAGAATTCCCGTCCCTAACAAGGCCATCAGACGGTTTAAAGGTACGAACTTCAATCCGGATGAATGGGTGTCTATCTATTATGTAGTTCAGCCCGGCGATAATCTGTACCACATCAGCAAGCGTTATTTCGAGATGGATGTCAGGGAGATTAAAATGCGAAACAAACTTAAATCGGATAATATCAGTCCCGGTCAGCGCCTTCACATTGGCTGGTTTGGTATAGAAGGTATTCATCCGGACTGGCGGCCAGTCAAGAAGACGGTTCAACTGGCTGAGCACAGGCAGGCTTTTGTAGAAGAAACCGATGAACAGAAGGCCGTTGAGTCGCAGGGGGTTTGTCAGTGGAATAAAACGGGAAAAGAGAGTTCAGATCTCTATGCGATGCACAGAAATGCGAAGATTGGTTCGGTCATCAGCGTTACCAATCCGATGAACAATAAAACGGTTTACGCCAAAGTGATATCACGCATCCCTGAAGGATTTGAAAAAAATCTGGAGGTATATGTTTCTCACGAGGCTGCCAAAAAACTTGGCGCTGTAGACGAGCGCTTTTTTGTAAAAGTCAAATACATGAAGTGATGAATAAAACTTTTCTTTTTTTCTCTTTTCTGCTGATGCTCGCGCTCACCTCCTGCAAGGATGAGCCCAAAGTTACAGACCCGAATCTTCCGGCCAATTTCACCCCCGGTGAATCGGCCAACCCCACTGTACTCGCAGGGTATTGGATCAATCTCGATTTCTGTTCCCGTGCAGGACAGTACGGGTCGGTAATTCAGACGGTCAATAATTCCCATCTGCCTTACGCTTATGCGTTCGCATTCAACCCGGGCAAGCCCGACAGTGTCACCTGCTTCAATGCATCCAGCGCCTGGACACTGCCGGTCAAGTACAAGAAAGACACACTTGAAATTGTCGGAGCTATTGAAGGAAAACGACCTGTGTATCTGGTTTATCACTCTCATGGAGACAAGGACATGACGATGTTCGATAACTCCAGCGGAAGTACCAGAATGGATAATTTCATCAAATCAAAAGCTGGCACCAGGGATGGTTATACGGCATTTACCACGGCTTTGGGCCACCACCTTTTCAGCGGACAGTTCACTCCGACGGGAAAGGGGGCCAGCAATGAGAAGATTGTATTTACACCCGGTGGATTTATCACTGGCTGGAAGGCATTTGACCGTTATGTGGTTTGCACAGGTGGCGATTGTCTGGTGGCCGGACAGGAGATTGACGTATTTTCGCTGTATAGTTCAAAACAGGGCGAAGCTACTGCCAAATACTTCGGTTACAAGTACAATGCAGGCAACGATGAACTGACTATTTACAACCTGATATCTTCCGGTGAAAAAGGCAGCTGGAAGGTGGGAGCACCAGTTTATACCCTGAAACGTTCGTTCAGTATTCCGGCACCCAACCCCAAGACGCAGCAGCCTGCCAAAAAATAGTATTTTGTTGTTTTGTCCGGTTAAATTCATGGAAAATTAACCGGACAAAACAACTGTTATTCCTACCTCAGAACGGTTACGTCGCCTTTGTACGTTTTAACCGTTCCGTCAATCAGCCGGATTTTAGCCACGTACACATATACGCCCGGCATCACTATTTTTCCGTTATATATGCCATCCCAGGCGCTTGCCGGATCATTGGGCGCTGCGTCCTGCACTTCAAACAGATATTCACCCCACCGGTCGTAAATCTGCAGCAGTTCAATCCGCTCCACTGTGCGTCCGCAGTAAATCAGAAATACGTCGTTCAGGTTCTGACTTCCCGGTTTGAACACGTTTGGTATATAGACCTGTTCGGGTTTTTCCACGATAATCTGTACGCGGTCGCGCGCGAAACATCCCGCTGTATCGGTAACTTCAATATCTACCGTGAGTGACCGAAGCGGAATAAACCTTTGTATCAGCGTTCCTTTGTTCAGTGTATCCAGTAACGGCTTCCATTCTATGCTGGCCAGGCTGTTGAGCGGGGCAGTTACGATAGCTTCCAGATTGACCTGATCGCCCAGAACTACGCGAACTTCATCAGTGATATACGGCTGAACAGAGGGTGGCTCTGTTACGGTAAGCAGTCCGCTCTCCCATTCGCATCCGATGGCATCCTGAAGAGTCACGGTATATACTCCTGCTCTCAGCTGTGTGAAAAGGCTGCTGTTGCTGAAATTCTCTCCGTCCAGGGAGAATAAAACGGGCTGTCGGCCCGATGTTACCCCGCTCACGGCAATAGAGCCGTCGTTTTCGCCAAAACAGCTTATATTTTCCACTGTTATCAGTTGCGCCAACGGCCTGTCGGGATCGAGTGCCACCACCGCCTCGTCAGAATCGGAACATCCTGCAGCATTGGAAACCTGTAGCTGATAGGTGCCTCCCGCGTCAACGGTGAGGGTGGGTGCTGCCCCCACAGAAACTCCGTTTGCCGTCCAGTTATAAAGTACCCCCGTGCCCCCGGAGGAACCGCTGCCGTTGAGCGTTACGGCGCCCTGCAGGCAGTTAATCACCAGATCC
>JAJTFM010000184.1 GCA_021298575.1 Saprospiraceae bacterium
CTCTTTGTCTGTGTTCCGGGGCAAAAACAGCACGTCAGTTACCGGATTGGGGAAAGATGCCAGCTCTTCAGTTTGTAGCTGCCTCACTGAGGACACAGCACATCCCGGCAGATTGATCATATTCTGGTAGTACTGGGAAATAAACCATTTCATCCTGTTCTTCTGTCCGGGCGTGATGATATTTTTACAGTACAGTCCGCTATAATTCATGATATTTTCGACCGGTTCGCGGGTGGTACACTCGGCATATTCGCCACAGGACGGGTCGTTTGGGACGCTGTTGGAGTGCGGCTCGGTATCGCACACGCGATCGCCCTGTGTGGCACAGTCTGTTTCTGTGCATGATTCCCCCTCGAAAGTGTGGAGAAGGCCCAGGTAGTGACCCACCTCGTGCGTGATCAGCTTGCCGTATTTGTTAAACAGGACGAAGCCTTGCGAGCCGTCAACATCGCAACCCACATAGCGGAATACCATATAGACGCCTCCATAGCCCTGCTGAAAGATAGCAGTTGCAGCATTGAAGCCGCCGCCGCCGCTGGTAACACCAAGAAAGGTTTCAAGCCGGTGCGTAATCCAGATATTGATATAGCGATTCTGAGGCCAGTGACTGAGGTCGGCCAGTTGCTTGTAATTACCGGCATTGCCGGTCTTGAAGTTGAAACCCTGAGTGGCATAATCAGGGAAACTGCCTGCATCCACCCGGTTTATACCTGTCGTGGGCGAGCCGTCGGGTGCGGTACAGGCGAGTCTGAAGAACACTTCGGAATTGGCGCCATTGGGTGCTATAGCAATACTGTCGTGAATGGGCCAGGCACCAAAATCGCGATTCAGGCTGAAAAGAGAACTTTTAATCTGTTCATCCGAGATATTGGACCCGCTGCCAATTGGCTGGCCGAGGTGTATGACATGGAAAACCACATCGAAGGTGTCAGTACCAGCCACAGAGATCCCATCCGGATGCTGAGGCATTTCAGACTGATCAGTGCCGGAAACGGCACAGGGTGAGACAACCTGCTGACTGTAGAGGCGGGGGCTGAAGCACAGGCATAAAAGCAGCGCTGCGGAAATCCGATTCCAGAACATATAATTCATCTGAATTGGACTGTTCGGATGGTAGCAGGTTTAATCCGTTTCAGGGCTTTTTTTTGATAGTGCATCCTACTGCCCGGGTGTAGTTTGGAAACGGCATTTCTCCGCGAAGCACTGCATCCATGGCATCTTCGGCATAGCGCTTTTTGGCACCCGAGGGCACCTCAGGATTATCGTCGATGGCACCTATGTAGCGCACTTTAAGTTCCGAATCCAGCAGATACACATGGGGTGTACGGGATGCACCGAACCGGGGGAACACCTTTTGTTCCTCATCAAAGAGGTAGGCAAAGGGATATTTTTTTTGTCGGGCACGTATTCTCATTTCCTCAAAACTGTCTTCAGGCACAATAGCCGGGCTATTCGGATTAATAGCAATAACCTGAATGCCACGCGGGGCGTACTTGTTGTGCAAATCAATGATGCGCTGTTCGTAGAGTTGTGCGTACGGACAGTGATTACAGGTGAAGACAACCAGAAAGCCCTTGGGATCTTTGTAGTCGGCCAGTGACACAAAACGGCCATCTACGTTCCTCAGGCGGAAATCTTCGGCCACATCGCCGATTACATAACCTGCGGGCGCCTTGGCTGGCGTGGCACTGATGAGGAAAAACGCGCAAAAAAGGAGAGTGACTTGAAAAATGGGAGCGATTAACTTCATGACTAAACAGATATTAAAAGAAAGAAAAACGATTTTCAGGTTGAAATTATTGTCCGGCAAGTTTACTCCCGCAGGTTACAGGACTCCTGAACCGCGGCGTTTCCGCCTTCAGCGATTCAACAACCTTCTTCAGCTCCTCCACAGAACTGAATTCACCAGTGACAAAAATACGTTGTTTCCCGTTTAATACCAATGTTGCCGGCAAAGCTCCGTCCCACATATCATCAAACATTGGAATCCAGGTGTCCACATCCTGATCGGCGAGCAACACCACATCTGATTCAAGAGATTTGCTTTTCAGAAATGGCACGAACTTGCGTTCAAGCTGACTTTTGAAGTCCAGACTGACCAGAATAATTTTTAAATCCTGATCGTCGTACATTCTGTTTAATTCCTCGAAGATGGGTAACTCCTCTACACAGGGCTTGCACCAGGTAGCCCAGAAATTAATGACCAGTGTTGCATCTTTTTCCCGTTCGATATAGGACTGCAACTGGTGAATGGAGTCGAAGACCACGTAGTTCTGCGCAACAGAGGCAGGGGTGGTCAGCGCAAGGATGGCAATGATTAGACAAATCGGTCGAAACCTCATTGGGATGACAGGCTTCATGTTTGAAAGTTATTAAAGAAAACAAATTAAAAAGCACAAAAACGGGCAACCGGAGCGACAAATATCCAGTTAGCTTCTAAACCCGATTCAGGCCGTTGCAAAAAAAAATCCGCTGAAATAAGCATCCAGCGGATTTTCTACAGCTAAAACTGTGCCAAAAATAAAATCAGGCTTCTACACTTTCAGGATGGGCGATGGCATGGTCAACCAGAACCCTTCCGCAGTGTTCGCAGGCAATGATACGCTTGTGAACGCCAATTTCCAGTTTGATCTGCGGTGGTACGCGGTTGAAGCATCCTCCGCATGAGTTGCGGTCAACTGTAGCTACGGCAATGCCATTGCGGTAAGTACGCCGCGTTCTGTCGTAAGCATTCAGGAGGCGTTCTTCAATACCCTGCCGTGCCTTTTCACTCTGCCCACGGAGTTTGGACTCTTCTGCCTCGGTTTTTTCAATAATGCTCTGGAGCTCGATTTTTTTGGCCTCCAGCTCCTTTTGCTTGGCCTCAAATTTGGCTTCTGCAATATTCAGTGTTTCTTTTTTACCGTCGAGTGCCGCTTTGGCTTCACGTACACGCTTTTCCGAGAGCTGGATATCCAGTTTTGCCAATTCTATTTCCTTCTGGAGCGCCTCATACTCGCGGTTATTTTTCACCTCCTCCAGTTGTTTCTGGTACCTTTTGATGTTTGCATCTGCCTCTTTGGCAGTTGTTTGCATCTTGGCAATATCCTGCTCGCTTTCCTTGAAAGACACTTTCAGTTTCTTGATACGCGTGTCGAGGCCAGCCACCTCATCTTCGAGGTCGGCAACCTCCATGGGGAGTTCGCCTTTCAGAATCTGGAGATCATCTATCTGCGAATCAATCTGCTGCAGATTCCACAGTCTGGTGAGTTTGTCGGCAATGGATATTTCTACTGACATGCTTGAGATGGTGTGTTGTAAGAAGTATTTGGATGCCCGAAACGAGCTAAAAGCCTGATAATCAAAGGTAATACACAGGATTGGTACGTACCTCTGTCAAATGGAGGGCGAAGGTAGGGTATTTTTCGCGAATTATATCGGATAAAAGCTGAATTGTGTATTGTTCGCTTTCAAAATGACCAATGTCTGCGACAATCAGCTTGTCTTCCGCATCAAAAAACTCGTGGTACTTGAAATCGGCGCTTACAAACGCGTCAGCTCCGGCCCGGATAGCATCGGCAAGCAGGAAACTGCCCGCTCCGCCGCACACGGCCACTCTGTTAACACTCCTGCCCGACAATCGGGTGTGCCGTACGCACGGTGTATTCATGGTATTTTTCACGTGATGGAGAAAGTCGGTTTCGGTCATGGGCGCACTCAAATAACCTGTAAGCCCTGCTCCCGCCTGGTACTGTCCGGGCTTCGGAAGCAGTATCTCTGTCTCTGTCAATCCCAGTTTTTCGGCAATCTTTGAGTTGACTCCCCTGAAATACGCATTGTCGAGGTTGGTATGAATGGCATATACAGACACCCTCTCTCTGATTGCCCTGATTACGGTACGTTCCACATAGCTGCTGCCATTGAAGCGTTTTAATCCGCGGAAAACGATCGGATGATGTGCAACCACCATGTTGCAGTTCCGCCTGACGGCCTCTTCAATGATATCTTCCGTAGAGTCGAGGCAAAAAAGAATACCCGTGACGGTATCATCGGGACTGCCCACAATAAGTCCCGAATTGTCGTAAGATTCCTGCAGGTGGGAGGGAGCCACACTTTCGAGGAACGATGTAATGTCCTGTACTGTTATCATATCGGCAAAGTAAACGATATAACGTCTGAATCAGTTCATTTGTTTCACCACAACTTTGAGGCTACAGTGGTAACTTTGCCGCTGATTCAGCCATAGTTATGAGAAACAAACTCATCCCGATATTTGCCGTCCTGCTGCCATTGCTCTGTTTCTTTGCCAGCCAGTTATTGGCACAAACCGACACTTCCGCCTTCACCAGGGCCAGTTTTCCCGGAGGCGAGCGGGCGTTCACATTGTACTGGGACAGAAACTTCGCGCCTTCCTGGAAATTCAGGGTGAATCCGCCGGAAGGTGAAGGACTATTGCGCTTCGATGTGGATGAGCAGGGTAATATCAGTCATATTACAGTAGTGAAATCGCTCACTCCCGATCTCGACAGACAGGCCGTGGAGGCTGCCGCCAGAATGCCACGCTGGCAGCCAGCCACCCTTGACGGAAAGCCCGTGGCCTCGTCGGTGGAAACATATTATTTTATCCTGCTCGACAGATATGGCTCTCTTTCCATCAATTGGGAAGAAAAAGAAACTCAGGCGGCCCGTCACGGACTCGCCATGGACCTGTGGGCCGGATTGATGCCGCACACGGGTGATTTTTCAAGGTATATGGGTACTGTGAGGGGCTCACTGGGTATCGAGTTCAGCTACAGAACAGGTCCGTTTTCTGTGGGGCTTGGCTGGGATATTCTGGCAGTATCAAGGGTAAAAGAGGCATTTTCACTGAACAACCGGATAGCCAACGAAGGATACATTGCCACGCCGTTTTATGTGTACATACCTTTTCGATATACGATTGAAACTTCCTCGAAATGGGTTTTTGCCCCCATGATCGCCCCAGG
>JAJTFM010000185.1 GCA_021298575.1 Saprospiraceae bacterium
GCCGGACTGATGGTGCCCACCAGTGTGGAAAGCGACAATACAAACTGATCACCCGGGATGGTCTCCATGTCCTGAACAGTAAGGCTTGTTTCATCCAGCTGATAAATAAATGACGACACCAGATTGCCATTATCATCCACCACAGCCGTGAACACGCTGCTGTAATTGCTGCCCGAAAACCCGCGGGTGTAGCCTGCGAGCAAAGAGCGGTCGTTCCCGAGCGGCTCGATGTTGGTAAAGCCGTCGCTCTGATTGCTGCCGTATCGTTGAACCGGACCAAGCAGATCGCCGTCGGGTCCCAGTTTCGCCCAAAAGCCGTTGGCATCTCCCGTTACCTCCCGGGTTTCTCCGCAGCAGTACACAAAGCCCTGCGCGTCTTCCCGGCAGTCGTAGGCAACACTGCTTCCGCTTTCACCGAACACCGTGGACCAGTCAATAGTACCGTTCGGATCGAGCTTCAGCACCATGGCTGTCTGGGTACTGCCCCCGGTGATATTCATACCACAAAGGTAGAATCCGCCATCGCTGGCTGGCTCCGCCCTGGAAAGCAGCGAATTGCTGATGGACTTTTTACCCCAGATCACCGTCCCGTCAGTGGTCAGTTTCATCCATCCGGAAGTAGCCGTTCCCGGTGCTGTTCCGAGGTTGTTGTACACCAGAAGCATATTTCCGTCCTGTGTTTTCACCAGATCGGCAGCAATGGTGTTGGCGCCTGCGTTGATTGTTTTCGTCCAGAGTACATTTCCGGCAGCATTCACCCGGACAAGGAGTATGGTATTGTTGTTACCCGGTCGGGTAGATCCGGCCAGCAAGGCTCCGTCGGGCAACAGCTCCATGGCGGTTGACTGCTCGTAGAAGTGAATGTCAATGGCGCGCTGGTAGAAGTTCTGAGCGTGGAGTGCCGGTATCCAAAAAGCGAATAACGCTGTAATGGCCGAAAACAGGATATATTTCATGCAGACGTGTACGATTATTGTGTGGTGATAAGTCACCACCCTGAGCAAGAGAACGGTGATGTGATTCCCGGTGATATTACATCGGGTTGTCTTCCTCCATGAATTTAACGCCGTGGTCTTCCAGTTCGGCCATCACGGGCTCATACACCTCCGGCATGGTGGGTATGTTGACGCCCGTGGTGGATATTTTGCCCATCATGAGGAGTTTCACGAAAATACCGAGAGGCAGACCTACGAGTCTCGACATGGCTGTTTCTTCGCTGTTGGTCCCTTTCATAACGAGGGTAGAGGTCATTTTGCGGCGTTTGCGCTGCTGCTCGTACTCAAAAACGTGCTGCATGATGACCATATCCTTGTCGTTGGGCTGAAGTGCCCATTTTTCAAGGAGCAGATTTTCCAGGATCAGGGCCGGGGTCGCGTTTTGCAGTTTGATCCTGCGTTTGCTGAACAGTCCGAGCCACTCCAGTTTCTGCATAATATCGCTGTCGGGGTCGGTTTCAATCATCCTGGCCACGCGGTCTTTGACGGATCCGGTGCCTCCATCAGATCGTGGTAGGTGAGTTTGTCGCTGTCCACAATCGGGAAAGTGGCATCGGTGAGGCCAATACGCACCAGTGCGTTCCAGGCATCACAGAAGCCCTTGTGCCGTATGGTTCCCCTGAACATGGTACGGATATTTTGCAATCCGTAGGCTTCCTTGTACATCAGGGAGTCCCGGTTGGCATATACCTCCCATTCGCCCATACCCGGAATTTCAACATTTCGGTACTGACGGAAAAGGCGGCGGTACGGGATATATTTCAGCTTGCTGTCTTCCAGAAACTGGGCAGTACCCTGGCCGGCCAAAACGACGTTCCGGGGGTTCCAGGAAAACTTGTAGTGCCACGGATTGTCATCACTTTCCGGAGCAACCAGTCCGCCGGTGTAAGAGTAGAATGCGTTTATTTTGCCCCCGTTGTTCTTGATCTGGTGAATACGCTGCATAGCGCTCATATGGTCTATACCCGGGTCAAGACCCAGTTCGTTCATGAACACCAGGGCGCGCTGACGTGCTTCATCGCCGAGGCGGAACACCTGTTTGGAAACGTAACTGGCCGTCACCATGTGCTTGCCGAGTGCAATACAGTCCTGCGCCACCTCGAGGTGCATCTGTGGCGGTAGCAGCGATACAATCACATCGTGGCGGGCTATCACTTCGCGCCGGTCATTGGGCTTGGAAGCATCCAGCCAGATGGCGCGCCCGTGAGAATGATCTTTTACCTTTCGGCGCGCCAGCTCGATATCGGCGTCACCCACGGTGACCAGAAAATTATGTTTGGGCGCTTCGTTTAAAATATAACCAATCAGGGCGGTGGCAGACCGACCTGCGCCAATGATCAATACATTTTTCATGGGAACAAATTGAAGAATCAGCCGCAAAGTTAAATAGTTGTGCTGTAAATACAGTAATTACTTGTTAATAATCAATTAACAGAGTGATAATAATCATAATTCGTTAACGACAGTTTGAGGAGGTTTTCGAGCCGGTGCAGCGTTTCAGGAAAACAAAATCCCGTATCCGACTCCGAAGATGGTGCCGACCAGCCAGCCCAGCAGCACCTCGTTGCGCTTGTGTCGTCCGAGTACCAGTCGGGAGTAAGCGATTAGTCCGGCAAAAACATACATGGCAACGCCCCACTGCCAGTTGTGAAAAAGGAGCAGTGTACTCAGGTAGGTGGCGAAAACCGTGTGGAGGGAGATCTTGATGGCGGCATTGAACGCGAAGCAGGTGGCTACCAGCGCACCTACATAAATGGTGTCCCATACGAACGGGCGGTTGGCCAGTTTGAAATACAAAGCTACTCCGGCGATCAGCGAGAGGGTAGGCCAGTAGACGTTCTGTGCGCGCTGGGCGCGCTCAGAAACATCCAGGTTGGTGACAGCTCCCCGGCGGCGGCGGATGAATATGAATCCACCCAGCAGCAGCAGGACAACCAGTATGGAAACAAGTGCATTGACAGCTTCTTCCCAGCCAAGCCTTCTGACGGTGGTATAGGTAATGACGGCGGGAAACAGCACAAAAGGGCTGCCCACGGTTGAAATGACTTCAGCAAGCCGGGCGTTCATCTGCATTATTCAGACAGCATATTTTCCCGGTGAAGGTAAAGGTTTCTGCTTAATTACGCAGTGGTTTGCCATTTTCCAGCATATACTGAATACGTTCGAGGGTTTTCTGTTCTCCACAGAGCGACAGGAACTGCTCCCGCTCTATGTCCAGCAGGTATTGCTCGCTTACCATCTGCGGACTTGTCAGGTCACCTCCACAGAGCACCCAGGCTATTTTCTGGGCAATTTTGATATCGTGCTCGCTGGCGTAATGACCCAGTTTCAGGGAGTGCGCAGCCACATAGAGGGCGCCCAGTCCTGTACGGCCCAGCACATAAATGTCCTTGCGGGGGATGGGCTGTACATAGTCAGTCGCCAGTTCCAGTACTTTTTTCTTGGCTTCGCTGATATTCCGGGCTGCATTCCTGACGATGCTGTCCTTTTCCGGTTTAAAATACCCGTATTTGAAGGCCTCATCGGCAGAAGTAGCCACCTGTGCCGTTGCAATCGTTCTGAACCGGTCAATCAGGCGGGGGATCTGAACATCGCCCTCTTTCGTAATCTCGTCACTGAGGCGCAGGGCGAACTCTTTGGTGCCGCCGCCGCCCGGCAGTACACCCACACCGACTTCCACCAGTCCGATATAACTTTCCGCCGCAGCCACCACAGCATCGGCGTGCATGGAGAACTCGCAGCCGCCGCCGAAGACATAGCCCTGTGTGGCCACTACGACCGGTATGGCCGAATAACGCATACGCATGGAGGTCTGCTGGAATACATTGACGGCCATGTTCAGCTCGTCCCATTCCTGCTGGTAGGCCATCATCGCAATCATCATGATATTGGCGCCCACGGTGAAGTTGGCAGCATTATTACCTATTACGATGCCCTTCCATCCCTGTTCCTCCGCGATCTGGATACTGTCGTTGATGCCGCGCAGGATACCCTCCCCGATGGCATTCATCTTGGAGTGAAACTCGAGGCACAGTACGCCATCGCCGATGTCGTGCAGGGTACACTCTGAATTGGTATAAACCGGCTTGCTGGAGCGATAGGTATCGAGAATAATGAACGCATTGCCGCCCGGAAGCGGTTTGTACGACCCCGTGGCCGGATCGAAGCACATCCGTACTCCGTTCTCCGTTTTGTAGAAAGAGGTATGTCCGGCGGCGAGCATGTCCTTCACCCAGGGGGCGATTTTTTCGCCCTGTTGCTCGGCCAGCGCGACGGTTTCCTGTACACCGGCCATGTCCCAGTACTGAAATGGACCCACCTCCCATGCAAATCCGGCGCGGAGAGCGTCGTCTATGGCATAAATGGTGTCGGAAATTTCAGGAATGCGGTTGGAAACATACGAAAAGAGTCCCAAAAACGACTTTTGCAGCAGTTCTGCACCCTTGTCGTCGCCCTTGAAGATAGCGCGGATGCGGCGTGGCAGCTCGTCTATCTGTTTCAGGGTTTCGATAATGGTCAGTCTCTCTTTCTTTGAAACCGCGTATTCGTGGGTATTCAGGTCGAGCGCCAGGATTACCGGACGGCCCTTGGCATCTTTTTCTCCTGTTTTTTTGTAGAAGCCCTGTCCGGCCTTGTTGCCAAAGAACTTGTTGTCCACCAGAAACTGCAGGAACGATGGAACCTCCATGCCGGCAATCTGCTCGTCATCAGGGCAGTTGTCTTTCATGCCTTTGATGACGTGTACGGCGGTATCCATGCCCACCAGATCGGCCAGGCGGAAAGTGCCGGTTTTGGGTCGGCCGATGGCAGGACCCGTGAGGGCATCCACGGTAGCGATGTCAAGGCCGAGTTGCTGCGTGAGCAGGAATATTCTGGCCATCGCATATACGCCCACGCGATTGGCAATGAACGCCGGGGTATCTTTGCACAATACGGTTTGTTTGCCGAGTATGACATCTCCGAAATCCATGAGGAAGGAGACTACTTCGGGGTCGGTTTCCGGAGTGGGAATAATTTCCAGGAGCCTCATGTAACGCACCGGATTGAAGAAGTGCGTTCCACAAAAGTGGCGGCGGAAATCGTCGCTCCGGCCTTCTGTGAGGAAATGGATGGGAATACCCGAGGTGTTGGAGGTGATCAGCGTGCCTTTTTTACGGTGCTGTTCCACCTTTTCATATACTTGTCGCTTGATATCGAGCCTTTCAACCACCACCTCCACAATCCAGTCACACTGACCGATTTTGGACATGTCGTCCTCGAAATTTCCGGCAGTAATCCGGCTGGCATATTTGTTGTCATAAAAAGGAGCCGGCTTGGCCTTCAGGGCGGTGGCCAGCGAATCCTGTGCTGTTTTATTCCGGTTATTTCCTTCGGCCGGCAGATCAAGCAGAAGAACTTCGAGGCCGCAACCGGCGAGATGCGCTGCGATGCCAGTTCCCATAAGTCCTGAACCCAGGACGGCTACTTTGCGTATGTGTCTGTTTTGCATGGCGTTATTTTTTACGAGCTTGTTCAGGAATCTCTCGCCGAGTCAAAAACGACTCATTTTTCGCCATTTTTCACCTTTTTTCAGTTACGTAGCACCGGCTATGCGCCTTCAAAAACGCAAAAAATGACAAAAAATCAGCCTGTTTTTGCCAACGGCAGAGAATCCTGAACAAGCTCTAAGACGCAGCGAAGATAAGAACTGTCTGGCGATTTACGGTTAATAAACCATTCATCTTCAATTATCATTTATTCATCTGCCGTCAATCGTTACCTTTGCGGCCCCGAATAATTCACTTTTGATATGAAAAAGAGATACCTGGTTACAGCCGCGCTTCCTTATGCGAACGGCCCGCTTCATATTGGTCACCTGGCAGGCGCTTACCTACCGGCTGACATTTTCGTCCGATACCTCCGCCTGATGGGACGAGATGTGGTCTTTGTATGTGGTTCTGATGAACACGGAGCTGCCATCACGGTGAAAGCCAGAAAAGAAGGAGTGACGCCACAGGAGGTGGTTGACAAGTACCACGCCATTCTTCGGGATACTTTCACCCGTATCGGTATCAATTTCGATATTTATCACCGCACTTCCGAGCCGCTTCATCACGAAACGGCAAAGGATTTTTTCAGAAAGCTGAACGATAACAACGAATTCATCGAAGAGACCTCCGAGCAGTACTACGACGAAACGGTGGGGCAGTTTCTGGCCGACCGCTACATCATTGGTACCTGTCCGCGCTGTGCCAACCCAGATGCATACGGTGATCAGTGTGAAAAATGCGGATCCACGCTCAGTCCGACCGAACTGAAGGAACCCAGATCTGCACTGAGTGGCTCTGTACCCGTCATGCGCCCGACCAAACACTGGTTCCTGCGCCTGGACAAACACCAGGACTGGCTGGGTGAGTGGATCAATACCGGTGT
>JAJTFM010000186.1 GCA_021298575.1 Saprospiraceae bacterium
ATGACCACAACTACAACGTACGCCGTAACTTTGGTATTCTGTTGTAACAGGTACGATAGGGGGAATATCAATCACCTGGCGGCGTGACTGTAGTGAAAAGGACGATCCTTCAAGCGACTTGCCACAATTGTTGCAGTAGTGCGGATATATCTTTTCAGTCACATCCGGCGTGCCCGTCATTTTCAGGGTACCACCTTTGTGCCCTTTTTGACCCCCTACTGGTTTGTCACTCTTTTGTCGAAGGCTCTGGTTTTTGCCCCACTTATCATGTGAAGGTGGATTGTGGCTATTTTTGCTTGTTTTACCCGTACTTAAACGCAATATGATAGCTTCTAACTCTGAAATACGAGCTAATGCTTTATTTAATTCACCTTCAAGGTGTGCTATGCGTTCCTTGTCTGTCATTTTGAGCGCGAAAAATAATTACAATTTATCACTTCACCGTTTTTTTTCTACGCCGCCGAAGGCGGCTGGATAGTTACATATTTTGGTATTACAATTGGTATGGTATGGCGTGTCGCGACCTCTGACTTGCAGGTTTTGAAATATAAAGTCAGGGATGTTATTCGCTTTCTGAGCGAAAATTGATTTTAAGAGCTTGTTCAGGATTCTCTGCCGTTGGCAAAAACAGGCTGATTTTTTGTCAGTTTTTGCGTTTTTGAAGGCGCATAGCCGGTGCTACGTAACTGAAAAAAGGTGAAAAATTGGCAAGATTCGATTACGTGCCGGTGGAGAAGGCATCCGGAGAGGCCGGATATTCGGGAGGGTAGCGCATGTTTTATCTTGTACTCGATTGCTTGCCTGATTTTTCTTACCTTTGTAAGCGCAGGGGTAACCGGGGGTTTATATAACCGGTACTTCCGAATGCCTGTATCAAAACCATCCCTTAATTGCGCATATAGCAATGAAAAAAACGCTCTTTTTTACCCTGATATTGGTTTGCTGGGCTTCGTCAGCTTCCCGGAGTCAGACAATTTCGGTAACAGCAACTGATACCTCTTTCTTGTATTGTGAGATCATTGGCATCCGATTTCTTTCACTTGAAAAACTGAAAGTCAGGGTGGACTATGGTGAAGAGACTGGTACTTTGCCCGATTCAAAGACGAAAGATCATCCAAATGAAAAGCGACAGAAGTTCACCTCAATGGTCGAAGCAATGAACTATTTGAGCAGTGAGGGCTGGCAGTTTGTTCAGGCTTACGCCGAACCTTACAGCGAGGGGAGTTTTATACACTGGATTCTCAGAAAGAAAAAGTAGCAGCCTGGATACCGAAATGGATCCGGAAGTACATGATAACCAGACAAACAGGCACAATGACAGAAAAAACACTTCTAAAAAATATCGCTGTCGTTAATGAAGGACAAATTACCGTCACGGATGTCCTGATTGATAACGGACTGATCCGGAAAATCGGACAAAGTGATGATCCGGACGCCACGGTCATTGACGGAACCGGCAAATATTTGTTCCCGGGAATTATTGACGGACAAGTACACTTCCGCGAGCCCGGACTGACACATAAAGCCGACATGCACTCGGAGAGCAGGGCAGCCGTCGCAGGTGGCACCACCTCGTTCATTGATATGCCCAACACAGTACCCAATGTGCTGACAATGGATATCCTGAACGAGAAATACCGGATTGCAGCTGAAAAATCACTGGCCAATTTCGGCTTCTTCCTGGGTGTCAATGGCGATAACCTCGATGAAATCATCCAACTCGACACCTCCCGACTCCTGGCGGTATCCGACGACGGACTCTACTTCACCAAAAAGGGAAATCTTCTGGCGGACAATCCTGAAACAATGGAGAAACTGTTCGCAAACTGCAAGTCAATTATTGCCATACACTCCGAAAAAGAACAGATTATAGAGGAAAACGAGCAGTTTTACAGGGAAAAGTACGGTGAAAACGTACCAGTCGAATTTCATCCGGTCATCAGAAGCGAAAAGGCCTGTTACGAAGCCACTAAAAGAGCTATTGACATCGCCAACAAACACAAGGCACGTCTTCACATTCTGCACCTGACTACTGAAGCAGAAACACACCTGTTCCGAAATGATATCCCGCTGGAGGAGAAAAACATAACCACCGAGGTGTCGGTACATCACCTGTGGTTTTCCGACAAAGACTACGAGCGACTGGGAACGCTGATCAAATGGAACCCCGCCATAAAAACGGAAAAAGACAGAAAAGGACTCTTCGACGCCCTGCTGGATGGCAGGATTGATATCGTAACTACTGACCACGCACCCCACACACTGGAGGAAAAACAAAGACCCTACTTCCAGGCCATGTCGGGTGCCCCGATCGTGCAGTTTTCACTGAATATCATGCTTGAGTTCTACAGACAGGGTCTCATCTCTCTGGAGAAAATAGCTGAGAAAATGTGCCATAATCCGGCTATTCTCTATCAAATTGAAAAAAGAGGATTCATCCGTGAAGGCTATTTCGCCGACCTGACCGTAGTTGACCTCAATGCCAGCTGGACGGTGGATAAAGATATTATTTACTCCAAATGCGGTTGGTCGCCCCTCGAAGGAACTACCTTCCACTCAAAGGTTGTCCGGACATTTGTAAATGGCAACCTGGTTTTCAACAACGGAACGTTTGACGACAGTATAAAAGGGTGTGCACTGACAAAAACCAGCCACTAACCCAATGAACAAACTTTGTACAAATTCATCACTCAATACAGTAATTAAATGACAGAAATGAAAAAATCAAAGGCATTGCACACCGGCTTGTGGATTGTTCAGGTACTTCTGGCAGTAGCATTCGGTATGTCTGGATTCATGAAGGTTTCATCAACCATGGAACAACTGGCTCAGGCTGGTATGGGTTTTGTCAATGAATACGCGGAGAGCACTGTTCGCTTCATCGGTATCAGCGAACTGCTCGGGGCCATCGGCCTGATACTTCCGGCAGCACTCCGCATATTGCCTGTACTGACCCCGGCAGCTGCTGTCGGTATAGCCATCATCATGATCTCGGCAACCGGCTATCACATTTCACACAACGAGCCGTTTTTCCCCGCGCTAATTCTTTTTCTGCTGGCTGCTTTCGTAGCCTGGGGCCGGTACCGCCTGGCGCCCGTACAGCCCAAATAAACATGGTAATCAGAGAAGCTGAGATTGATGACATCAAACAGATTCAAATTGTCAGAAATTCCGTCAAAGAGAACACCTTGTCGGATCCGAACCTGGTCACGGATGAGGACTGCAAGGAGTTTATGACGGTCAGGGGAAAGGGCTGGATAGCTGAAATTGACCGGCAAATAGTTGGATTTGCTATTGTTGACCTGAAAGAAAATAATATCTGGGCACTGTTTGTACACCCTGATTTTGAAAGAAGGGGTATCGGGCGAAAATTGCACGATACCATGCTGGACTGGTATTTCAAACAGACAAAAGTTACGGTTTGGCTCGGAACAGCGTTTAATACCAAAGCGGAGCTATTTTACAGAAAAGCCGGCTGGATGGAAATCGGAATGCACGGAACAAAGGAAATCAAGTTTGAAATGACCTTTGAAAACTGGTCAAAAAGCTTGTGAAGTTCAGTATTAATTAAATTTGACCACCCAAATGGATACAATCTTTTGGATCTGTGTAAAAATCATGCAGGTAATGAGCAAAATGCTCGGTATCACCTACCAGCAGCTCAATGTCATCCTGTTCGTAATCCTGCACCCCGCCATCACCCTGATCCTGTATTTGAAATACCTAAAATACAAAAGACTGTGGCAGGAACAGAAAACAAGAGAATCCTGAACAAGCTCTTAGAGAACAATTTCTGCGATGAACAGACCACTGGTATTACCTTCAACCAAACAGGAAGACAAAAACTTCCTGGAACTGATACAGTTTTTTAACGAAACACTGGGTTTCTGCCCCAATAGTGTTAAAACGATGTATCACCGCCCGGCCATAGCCTACGCTTTTATCGAGCTCAATAAGGCCGTGATGGAAAACAGGGGCAGGGTTACCAGTGCACTCAAAAGGCTCATCGGATACATCAGTAGCAACGTGGCTGGTTGCCGGTATTGTCAGGCGCATACCATCCGGGCCGCTGAGCGATATGGCGCCGAAGCAGAAAAGCTGGAAAATATCTGGGAATTCAGAACACATCCCGCTTTTACGGAGCCGGAGAGAGCAGCGCTGGAATTCGCTTTGGCCAGCTCTACCATCCCCAACGCCGTGGATGACCTCATTGCCGAAAACCTCCGGCAGCACTGGAATGAAGGTGAAATAGTAGAAATACTGGGAGTAATTGCCCTTTTCGGATACCTGAATCGCTGGAACGACTCCATGGGTACCGAACTGGAAAAAGACGCCATCGAGTCGGGAGAAAAATATCTGCAACCCAACGGCTGGACGCCGGGGAAGCACGCGTACTGAGTCCCCGACCAACATCACCTTGTATTTCCTGCGATATGGCATTCTATTGCACCTCCCTGACATTACAGCACTTGTGCACATGTTCACCAGTAATCGAAACAAAATGAAATCCAAAAAGGAAATAAAAGACAGTTTTAAAGAAATGAAGTTTCAAATCGGAGTGTTTCAAATAAGACCCCGATCTTACAGGTAATCTCATTTGCTTCCACGGAAATCTGTTTTTTCTGTGTAACATCTGTTCAGACATCCGCGTAACATCTGCGTGAAAAACAATTGTCCCAACAGCCTGCGCCAGATACTCATGCTGAATAGCTTTGAAATGTTGAATCAGCCATCCCATTCGTTCAGCGGTGCCATGAGCAAAAAACACTGCCACACTTGATAAAAAACACCCGAAGTGCCTCTTTTTTCGTATATTTACCGTTGAAAAGTCGTTTTATGGCTCTCCAGGACAAGTATATCAACCCTTTCACAGACTTCATCGAGGCTGCAGAGATCGCCAGATTCACGCCTGATGAAAAAAACAGGTATGAGGAAAGCCTGAAGTATTACCGCGATTTGAAAAACGTGGTGGATACTTCATTTGATGAGGGCAAAGCCGAAATAGCGCTTCAGATGAAACTAAAGGGTCTGGAAACAAGCTTGATAGCAGAAGTAACCGGTCTGTCAGTTGAGGAAATAGAATACTTGTAAACAGATCAACTAACCGATCCCGCCTTGTTTTTCCGGCTCCTTAACGGAAGCCTGTTTTTTGTAAAGATTTCAGGTCCCGGCTTTAGTTTTTTTAACTCTGCGAACCTCTGCGTCATACTCTGCGAACCTCTGCGGTTAAACAGCCCCAAACTTCCACATTCTGCGGTTCTACATTCTGCGGTTCTACATTCCACGTTTCCACATTCTAGCGCAAAGACTCACCTACCGAAACACCCCAACTCCTCCGCCACTCTTCACCACCACCAGCATCTTGCCCGCCAGACAGGCGTCTCTCACGTCGCCGCTGGCCCCGATCGGCCTATGATCGGTCAACGTGCCCTGACCGCCGCCATATAAAACGTATCCTTCCGAGGCGTCGAGCTGGTAGGTTTCTATCTCCATTCCGTAGTCGTTCCCCAGTACAATCAGGTCGGCCATTCCTGTTCTCAAACCAGCCGCTGGCCAGGATCTGCGCCTGCAAACTCACACCACCCAACAGGTCTTCTTCAGGAAATATCTCCTCGATGGCCGCCGCCGCATACGGCGTGTTCCGCGGGTAGCGCTTCCGAACCGAAGGCACCTGACTGGCCAGCACTTCCCGCTGTACAACGGGCCGGTACCGCCTGCCGTCCGCCTGCACGATAATCGGGTCGGTAGAGCCGTTTTTGTCGAGGTCGCTGGCAAACAGCCGGAGCGGAGCACCCGCACTGGCTTTGTACCGCGTGTTCAGCCCGATATTGCCCGCCAAAAGATCCGGGTCGCCGTCCTGGTCGAGGTCGGCCACCTCCAGAGAGCGCCACAGTCCGTGGCTGTTGTCGAGACCGTACTGCACGGTCTGGTCGGTATAATCGCCGTTTTGCTGTCCGAATACGCGCACGGGCATCCACTCGCCCGCCACAATAATCTCGGGAAGCGCGTCATCGTTCAGGTCGGCCACGCGGATATCGGTCACAAGTCCGGCGTTTGCCAGACCGGGTATCAGTTCGGTGGCCAGCCGGAAGGTGCCGCCGTCGTTGTGCAGCATGCGCACGGGCGTCGCGCGTGGGTACTTCCCGGGCTCGCACCCGC
>JAJTFM010000187.1 GCA_021298575.1 Saprospiraceae bacterium
TTCCCCAAGGGATACCACATAAAAAAAGTCGCCAGGGCTCGTGCCACAGGCGACCTCAACGGGATATAACTGATTAAGAAAAAGGAGTGTTCTTTTGAATCACAGAGGCTGCTCAGTACATAACCAGCTTTCTGCTGGCGGCACCGAATGGAGTTTCCAGACGGCAGGTATAAAAGCCTGGTTCCTGAAAGTCAGATCTGTGAAGGATAATGTGTTGCTCACCCGATTGATACTGACCTGTTCTGGTATTTACCTCCTTGCCGTTTGAGTCAAAAATGCGCAATAAGACCTGTGCGGCATCGGGTAAACGGAACCAGAGAAGCGTCATCTCAATGAATGGATTAGGAGCGTTTTGGAGCAATTCTACTTTGCCGGAGACACTGGACGGAAGATCCTGAATGTCGTGATTATAAACAGTCATGATGATTAGGTTATCCGATGCCAGTCGGCTTTGAAAACACCGGAATTAAAGGTGAATGTGTGGAAGGATTATGTGGAAATCTGATCATCATGTTACAAGTATCGTGCCAAATCCGGTTTTACTCTATAATTATTCGGACGCTCTCCTGTTTTTTTCTTCCGGCCACCAGATCTATCACCTGCACTTTTACGCCGTCGTTTATTGAAATCATGGCAGAATTGGGCTCAGCTTTACCAAAATCATCGGCAAATACGGTGATATAGTGCTCCTTCCCCGGGGGCAGCCCGATCTCAAATTCCTGAGGCTTCAGTCTGAGGCGGAGGTGATCCACCACTTTTACATCATTGACAAATACGGATATAATATCGCCATCTTCGACCTGGCTGTCCCACAGTTTCAGTTTGATTTTTCTGTTTTTAACCTTCAGTTCATCACCGACTTCTACTGTACGGCCTCCGATACTCTCGGGTTTGGTAGTTTTTTTGCGACTGGGGGTGTTGTCGGTTTGGGGAATGTCTTTTTCTTTTCTGCCGTTACCTGTGGCTTTTGCTGGTCGCAGGGCATGAATGCGGTTCCTGCAAACCGGATGGTAAAGCCCGGGCCGCGGGAACTTACATTGCTCACCAGGAGAACATAAATTTCACCTTTGGCTACTTGTAACGGTGCCAGCCAGGCATTGTCGCCGGTGTCATTGCAACCTGCGTCCACGCTACTGTCAGTTTCTCCCTCGCGAAGGCCGGTTTCTCCGAGGCACGGACTGACGCCGGCTGCTATTCCGGGGTCACCGGCTGCGTTACACCGGACAATCTTTTTGTTATTGCATGTTCCGTCGGTGAGCCTGTAAACAATGAAATCCAGGTCGTCGTCATACCGGTCGGGGGTGATGGTGAAAGTAAGGCTGCCGCTTTTTTCTATCTCGAAGCGGATCCATACGGAGTTTTCTTCCGCCTGTCCGTCGTTTTCACTACCCATGAAACAGGCAATGAGGTCAGCCTCTGTTTTATCGCGGCCCTCACCCGACAGGTGATCAATATGGTACACTTTTTTTTCGCAGATCTGCATGGCGGTGATACAGTCTGCGTGCTCCTGTGCGGTTACATAGGCGGGCGGAGCCCCGAGGAGCATGAATAACAGGAGAAAAAGGGTATTTCGCATAATTTGCCGTTTTGGTACACCAAAAGAACGGCAAATTATGCGAAATCGTTTAGAGCTTGTTCAGGATTCTCTCACCGAGTCAAAAAGTCTGGTACTCCGGCGAGTACATTATGGCTGTGATGAGTCGTTCGAGCGGAATCTTCACTTCGGTATCATTATTGGTAGTCAGGAAGTTTTCCCATTCATAGGTCCAGTCAGCTGGTGGCAGGTTATCCAGAAATACTGTGTTGTGGAAGTAAGCGAACCTGTCGTCGTCCACCTGTTCCGGAAGCATGTAGCGGAGCAGTTCCTGAACAAGCACCCAGGAGTCGGAGGGATCTGTGACCACACTTCCGCTTCTGAGCCACGGTGCAATATTCAGCTTGACGCCTAGTGCGGTATTTACCGAGCCTCCGATGGTCAGTTTGCCACTCAGCAGCATGGTGGGCACCTTGTACCTGGCGATGATGGTGCTGGAGTTGAACCAGGCTCTGCTGTAATCGGGGTACTGATAAAATCCGGGGTAGCCTGCCACATCGCTGGGCTGGAACGGATTGAAATTGGCCATCGTAAACATCCGTTGCGCGAGCCCGCGCTCGTGAAAGAGGAAGTTGTTGCCGGGTTGTGTGGAGATAGATACTGGCTGAAGCCCGAAAAACGACAGCGACTGATAGGCGAGTTCGAGTGGCGACTTGATGATGCTACCGATAATTTCATCTTTGTTATCGGAGTCGTCTTCGTCGAAGAAGTGTTCACTTTGCATCAACTTGAGCAGTACAGGTTTGACCTCATAGCCGTTTGCCATCAGACTGGTAGCAAGCGGTGTTATAATATCAGTCTCTATTTCATCAGTTATATTTCTGCTGACGAAATAACGATAAAGCCTGCGGCACAGATTTTTGGCAGTTTCCTCCTGAGCGAAGACCATGTTCACGAAACTGTTCAGCTCCGTCCACATACCTGCGGCATTGGTTGCACCCTGAATGACCGTGTTCTGGAATTTGCTGCTGAACTGTTTAGTACCGGTAGCGTGTGCGGAGAAGAGAGTGGTTCCGCGGGGAATACCTGTTTCCGGGTCAACCACTGTGCGGCCGGTTGAGGCCCTGAATCCGGTAAAAACCCTGGCTGCCTGCACAATATCGTCTTCTGTGTAATTGGTATAGTCGCCGGGGCCGATTTGCGGCCCCTTACCGATTGTGAAGAGTTCGAAGAATTCCCGGGCGAAGTTTTCGTTGGGGTTGGTGGCGGTATTCTGATGGTTATTCAGGTAAAACAGCATGACGTTGTCGGTAACCATCCTGGTAGCCAGCTTCTTGAAGTTGCCGATGGCTCCCCACCTGAGCAGCGACAGATAGTCGAAATACTGTTTGCTGCCGAGTGTCTGCAGTGAGGTAGCGAGGTACTGATGCCAGAATATCATCATTTTGTGAACGATACCGGGGTCTCGCATGGCTTCGTTCGACCACCAGCTGATGACATATCTCCGGAGTACAAAGTCCTGAGCCGGCAGACTGGCATTGTCGGTTCCCGGCAGGGGGAGAACCCAGGTTGCGGCTTCGTTGGTGGTAGTGGTCGGGTCGTCGTAAACGGGCTGTTCTGCAGCCAGGCTGTATGGTACGAGCAGGCTGCTCAGTGCCTGTGCAGCAGTCTGGTTAGCCATCTGGTTAACTTTGGATGCCGAATACACATAACTGGTACGGCGGAGCAGGTGTGCGGCGCGCCTTTGTCCGAGAATGCCTGTGAATGGTTGCAAAGATGCCATAAACGAAAAATTGAGCTATGAAATATGTCTCCAGCATGCCTCTCCGGGAATCACGCTTTCACATTTGACCTAAAAGTACAGCGCCGGTTTAACAAGTGTATATATTAGCGAAAAAAAATTAATTGCCTCATGATCGGGATATAAAAAAAACGGGGTCGGCAGTAAACCGCCGACCCCGTCAGAGTATCAAACAAAGAAGTGATTAGTGCTTAACCACTACTTTCTGTGTTGCGAACTGGTTGCCCAGGTTCAGGCGTGCGATGTACATGCCGTCTGCGAGATCAGCCACGTTCATGTTTACAACGCCTTCACCGGCATTTACTGTAACAGTTGTTGTAGTGCGTACAGCACGGCCCTGCATGTCGTACAGCGTTACCCAGCTCTCCTGTGTGCGGTCGGAGTTGAACTGAAGAACGATGCGGTCGTTAGCCGGGTTAGGTACAGCGGAGAACTTCACTGTTTCAGCAGGTACATTCTCAGTTCCTGTGAGAGCCCAGTTAGCCGGGTAACCAACGTAGCGGATGCTGTTGTCGCCTGGCTCTGTGTCTGTATCAGGGCTGTTGAGGAACGTCAGCGGAGAATAGTCGGCCTGGAAAATCACGTGAACTTTGTCGTCAACGTGGCGGGCTGCGGAGTTGAAGATGCACTCGAGGAACGGAACCTCTGTAGAGTCCGAGTCGAGCAGGTTCGGGTTCAGCAGTGCTTTTGGTGCAGTCCAGGTCTGACCAGCGTCTGATGAAGCGCAGATCCATGGCTGGCGGAAGTTGAAGTTGCTGTTGGCATCAACGTACAGTTCGTGTACAGTTGAGTAAACAACATATACGTTTCCGTTGGCATCGTATGCGCCGGCAGGGTGTGTGCTGAGGCCGAGACCGTAGTTGGAGATATCGGTAACACCGAGAACGCCGTCGTTGTCAACGTCAGGGCAGTATCCGGAGATGAAACCGGAGTTGTCGTCCATCAGGCTGTTGAAGTAAACGATACCGATGTTGGTGCCGGGGTAGAAAGACCAGCCTGTATCGTCAATGATAGAGTCATTTACATAAGTAGCGCCGTAGAACATGTGTGCGATACCCTGATCGTCCATGATAACGTCAACAGTACCATCAGTAGTGAAGATATCATAGATGCTGCTTGGCTGGCCCGGGTCGGCAGGAAGTGTAGCTGGATCGTAGCCAGTGTTCACCACATAACGCTCAAGCGGGAAGTCGTTAGCTACTTTCTTCTCCCAGGTAGTACCGTTATCGGCAGAAGTGTAGAGGAGGCAATCGTTCCATGTGTTAACTACAGCAATAGCCACGTTGTTGCCGTTAGCATCAATAGCATAGCCTTCTACTTCAGTACCGAGGAAAGCAGTGCTGTCGATGCCCGGGAGCAGTGCGCCCTGAACATCCCAGGTAGCGCCGCCGTCCTGTGAGCGGTGGTAGATTACCACACCGTCCATACCCTGGAAAGCAGTACCGCCGTTTCCTGTAGGCATGGTGGAAGTAATCATGTGAACAGTCTTGCCGTCGGCACCACCTACTGCGAGGCGGCTCCACAGTACGGTGGTTGGGCTTGGGATGTCAATCTGCTCCCATGTGCTGCTGCCGGGAGCGCGCTTGGAGAGGCGGATTTTTCCTGCACCGAGGTGAGAAGTG
>JAJTFM010000188.1 GCA_021298575.1 Saprospiraceae bacterium
AGAAACAATATTAATTGATTCGATAGAACTAACATTAAAACTACCAGGGTGCTGCGCAATTCCACCCAATTTGTCACCCGAGCGCAGATAGAGAATGGATGAATTGTCGCTGGTTGTACTTATGACTTGAACAGCATTACCATCCGGACTTGATACATGCAAATTTGCATTGGGGTCCGGCGATGCTGTGCCCACGCCTACTGGTCCTGCCGAAGGAAACGTGTTGCTTTGTCCGATCAGCGAGAGTGCATACGGAGCGCTGGTGAGTTTGGTACGCGGGATAAGTTCGGCGCCGCCGTCCACGGCGATACCGAGGTAATACACTTCGTTGAACCCGGCAGTGAGCGGATTGGCTTCGCCGAGCAGGGCGCTGTACACGCCACCGATCACTTCAACATCGTCCTGGGTTTCTGTCCACACAGGTGAGCCACCCGATTCAGTTGTATATAATTTAAAGGTGAGCGCGTATTTGCCATCATCCACTGCGCCGCCGAAGGAGCGCTGGATGGTACCTTGTACGCTGAGGGTGGCCTGAGCCTGAAGCTGGCTGGCCGCTGCCATGAGGGCAAAGAAGAAGAGTACGTGTTTTACTTTCATGATGGGAAAAAGTGTTTAACTGATGACGTTGAGAAATCAACTCTGACGGAAAGCCTGACGAGTATAACGGCAGTCTGTTCAGTCAGAATAACAGGGGCAAAGGTCAGTCAGGTTGACACTAAAAATCAGGCAAAAAATGCTCAAAAAAAGGCAAAATGAGGTGTCGAGGGGCTGAAACGGGTGTCGCTGTCCTGTCACTGAGGTACAGCATTGTACATTTGTCCAGTTGAATACGAGCAATCACACATACATCATGCTTCTGCTGAATAATCAAACCCTGAATCGTTGGGTGTACCCTGTTTTAATCACATTGTGCTGCTTCACGGGCCTGCGCGCGCAGGAAGAAACGGGTCAGCTGGATTTCATCAAATTCGAGTGGAGCAACACCGTTGGAACGACCCGTTTCAATCCCGTTCATTTCCTGCAGGACAGCAGGGGCTTGATGTGGATGGCCACTTCTCTGGGCGTGGTGTCCTTCGATGGTTACAGTTTCCGGTTGTTCTCTCCGGGTAAATATCAGCTGAGCTCCTCCAAAATAGTCCGGCTGGCCGAAGATATGCATGGCAATATCTGGATCATGGGCTTCCGCAACAGCCGGATCGTCATTGATGTGATGAATTCGAAAACGGAAACTGTAGTGCCCCTGCACGATTTTCTGGGGCAGGAACAGCCCGTCGAAATTCCGATGCGCGATGAGTGTATCTACATTTACAATATTGAAGGAAAGATATGGGTGGGCACCCTCGATGCCGGATACCTGTACGATGGCCAGTGGCGACAGGTTTATCAACAGAAAAACAATCAGGGAGCAGAAGGTGGCTGGTTCCCGGCCAAAAGCGGATTCTGGATTTTTTCACACGAAAACAATCGCATCTACCTGGAAAACAGCACCGGAGACCGACTCGACAGTATTTCAGATGTGCGATATTTCTGGCTCGACAATACACTGAATTTATGGACTAATCAGTGCCGGTGTTCAGGTGGGCCAGTGAAAATATGATACCTCAGGCTCAATATATTCCATATCGCAACGGTTATTCCTGGCGGCGGGATCAATCCGACCTGTACCTCAGCAGAAGTGACGGAAGCGGAACCGTTATTCTGAATCGCGAATTTCCCGAAATCAGCCCGACTTCCAGTTTCTATTTTGACCGCGATGGAGGGTTGTGGACAGCCAATCTCTACAAAATTATCCATCTTACATCCAGTAAAACAACCGGATTTAAAACGCTGATGACTGACAAAAGCCTCGATCGGAGTATTCGGGGGATGGCACAAATCGGAAACCAACTCTATGTAAACAGTTACAAAGGCGACTGCATCGTACAACTCGACAATCTTTCTGTATCCAGAAATGATATTTGCGATGGACAGGGACTGGCTTTAATGCCCGACGGGAACGGCTTCTGGGTGGGTGGTCATGGTGGAAAAATCGCCTTTATAGAACCCGGGAAACGCCGGACAACTTATCCGTTCAACAGATTAAGTGATGTCACCTCCTTTCTGCACTGCAGTACGGGCATCCTGGCAGGTACTTCCAACGGGTTGTACAAAATCAATGTCGCTAGCAGGAGCGTTGAGCCAACCCCGTTTTTAAACGCCGGCGTGTATTACATGTACAGGAACGATCGCGGAATATGGTTATGTACAACGAACGGACTGTACCTGATTGACGAGCAGGGAAGCGTACTGGCGCATTACCTGACTCCCGGGACCGACTTGCGGTACGACAGAATCAACTACCTGTATGAAGATGCCAACGGCGACTTCTGGCTGGCAACCAACGGGGCGGGGCTTGTCAGATGGTCCGTTGAAAAAGGAATTATAAAGAACTATTCCGAATCGGAGGGACTTTCCAACAATGATATACACGCCGTTTATGACGATGGCATGGGCTACCTGTGGCTCCCGAGCAACTATGGATTAATGCGGCTGCACAAAGACTCGGGCCGAATCAGGGTGTTTTTCAAACGCGATGGTATTGCCGACAGCGAATTCAATGCACAGTCACATTACCGGGCTGCTGACGGGCGACTGTTTTTCGGAGGTGTGAACGGTATCACCGCTTTTTACCCGAAAGATATTCCGCTGTCCGACGATGATACACCCACACTGCGGCTGATGGAAGCCCGTACATTTCAGATTAAAAGCGGCAACTACATAAACCACCTCGGGGAGATGGACGAAGGTATCCCGGTCATGGTAACCCCGGAAGATGATTATCTCGATATCCGGGTGTCGCCGCTTGTCTATGAAGACGTCAATCAGATCAGGTACTCCTGGAAGATAGATGGATACAGCGATAACTGGATACAGCAGGAATCACCGTTAATCAGGTTGCACAACCTGCCCTACGGAGAATACAAACTGAAAATCCGCTACAGTTTGCAGGGAAATACCTGGTCGAAAAACGAGATTACCATCCCGATTCTGGTGAAAAGGCCTTTTTACCTTGCATGGCCGTTTCTATCTTTTATTGTCCTGCTTTTACTCACAGGCGCATGGCTGACGGGCAACTGGAGAGCCAGAAACTTGAAGGAGGCCAACCAGAAACTCGAGGCGGAGGTGCAGAACAGAACACAGAAGATTGAGTCCGACAAACAAATCATTGAGGATCAGGCCCGGGAATTACGCTCCCTGGATGAAATGAAATCACGGTTTTTCACCAATATTACCCATGAATTGCGCACTCCGCTCACCCTTATTCTCGGACCCTTGCAGAGCCTGCTCAAATCTGACCGATTGAGCGAAAAAGACCGCAACTCGATGCTTTTAATCCAGCGAAATGCCGGCAGGCTCCTCAATCTGGTTGAAGAGTTGCTTGACTTGTCGAAAATGGAGGCCAACAAACTTGTTCTGGCGGAGAAACCCGTTCAGCTTTACCTGTTTCTCGCTCGTATTATGGCCTCATTCCTTCCGTACGCCGAACACCGGAGAGTGGCCCTCAAACTGAAGTACAACTGTCCGAATAATCTGGCACTGATGATGGACGAACAGAAATGGGAGAAAATACTCAATAATCTGCTCAATAATGCCCTTAAATTCACACCCGGCGGTGGTTCAATCACTATGGAGACGGATATGCGTGAAGGCGATCTGGTACTGACTGTTAAGGATACCGGCACCGGAATTCACCCCGACGACCTGCCATATATCTTTGACAGATACTATCAGGCACGCAATGCAGAAAGTACCCTTCAGGGAGGGGCCGGCATCGGCTTGTCGCTCTGCAGGGAATATGTGAAACTCTTTGGGGGAGACATATCGGTACAAAGTACTGTTGGTACAGGAAGCAAATTCACGCTTTCCTGTCCGCTGAAGCCGGCTCCCGATACCGACCCTGAAATGAACGATAATGAAATAACATTCTCGGTGGCAAGCGAATTTCAGCAGGCCCCGGCGGCCCATAACCCGGCAAAAAGAACAGTCTTGCTGGTGGAAGACGACCGGGACATGTCCGATTATGTTCAAAGTATTCTGAGCCCCGATTACAACCTGATTACCGCAGAAAACGGACAGATTGCCCTGAATTTACTCGAAAACAATACCGTTGATCTGATCCTGTCAGACCTCATGATGCCCGAAATGGACGGAATGCAACTGTTGCAGACCGTCAGAGAGCGATACCTCGACATCCCGTTCATCATGCTCACCGCACGCGCCGACGCACCCGACCGCCTCCATGCGCTCACGCTCGGCGTGGATGATTACCTGACCAAACCGTTTCAGGTGGACGAACTCACCGTGCGACTCGGAAATCTGATCGGGCGGTATGATACCCGAAAGGCCGCACAGGCCAGTAACAGCGATTCCGATCAGACCGCGCGTTTCGACGAGAAGTGGATCAGACAACTGGAAAAACTGGTACTCGAAAATATCAGCAATACCAATTTCCTTCTGGCAGACCTGGCAGACCAACTGAATATGTCGAAAAGAAGCCTGCATAACAAGGTAGTTGCCTGCACGGGCATGTCGCCCAATCAGTATCTCACCGAAATACGACTCAACAGAGCCCGATATCTCATGGAAACAAGGGCATTCGGAACCATGGCAGAGGTGTGCTACGCCGTGGGTTTCAAAACGCCGCATTACTTCAGCAAGCTGATGAAGGAGCGGTTTGGGTGAGGAGAAAGGAGAATATCGAATGTAGAATATCGAATGTAGAAGTAAACCCCATACCCGTCACCCCATACCCTACGAAGCCTCCCACCCGTCAATATTCCTCGTTTCACTAGAGAAATTCACACCCACGCAGGTAACGGGCTTGCCGCTTTCCCACGCGCTGCGGTAGTACTTCTTCTGCATAATCTGTTCCAGCGCCTCTTCGGCTGAACGGTCGAGCTTGAACTCAAGAATGTAAAAACGAGTGGGTGTTTCCACCATACTGTCCACACGGCCGTCGGAGGTGCATACCTCGCTGTGCGCGCGCAGGCCCATGTACGTGAAAAGCAGGTGGATGGCAGTGTGGTAGAACTTTTCGGGCTGTTTATCATAAAGCTGGTAAGGTATATTGGCAAATACTGTCTGTAATATCCGGAAAACCTGCTCCAGGTCATCGGCGAAGAATGCCTTGCGAAGACTAAGAGCTTGTTCAGGATTCTCTGCCGGTGGCAAAAACAGGCTGATTTTTTGTCAGTTTTTGCGTTTTTGAAGGCGCATAGCCGGTGCTACGTAACTGAAAAAAGGTGAAAAATGGCAAAAAACGAGACGTTTTTGACTCGGTGAGAGAATCCTGAACAAGCTCTGATGAACAGGGAAGTAAAACAGTCATTCCAACCTACAGGGAGGAATCTCGCGCGTGAATCGTTCACAAAGCACTCAATACTTCTACATTCGATGTTCCTTCGGGTAATGCCTATACCAAACGCTGCATCTTCCACCGCTTGTGGCTCCAGAGCCAGTTGCCGGGGTTCTCGCGGATTTCCTGCTCCAGGAGCTCGTGATAGCGACGCGTGATTGCTCCTTCACCCGCCTCCGACGGATTCATACAAACGGGAATAAATGTTACCTCGTAATACCCGCGTCGAACGCGGGTAATCCGGTAGCTGAAAACCGGATAATCGAACATGCGGGAAATGATATCGGCGCCCGGCAGACAGGCTGTATCCCGCCCGAAGAAGCTGATCCATTGCGCGCGCTTCCGGCTGCTCGGCGACTGGTCGGAAATGAGTATGGTGGCCGTCGGTCGCGACTGGCTGCGGCGCAGCTCGGCCATCATGGACTCCATGGGAATGGGTATCATCCCTCCTCTGCCGCGCTTTTGATTGAGAAAGGCTTCTGTCGGCTTGTTGGTAAGGGGCTTGTAAGCTCCGAAAACCGGAACATGCAGGGCAGTGGGCAACATGGTGCCCGCGTATTCCCAGTTGCACGTGTGACTCCCCGCAAGAAGCACCGATTTGCCTCCATTCAGTACATCGGTAACTGTTTCGGGGTTTCGGAACACGCAGCGCCGCTGCAACCCGGAAACAGGAGTTGTAAATGACTTTACTGTCTCCAGAATAATATCCGTTAGGTTTCTGTACGTTTCACCGACAATACTATTGATTTCGGCAGTACTTTTTTCGGGAAATGCCTTCGTCAGGTTGTTCAGAATAACCTGCTTCCGGTAGCCTGCCACATTGCGTAGTACAAAAGCGAGTATGTCGGAGAAAACATAAAGCAGTGGATAGGGCACAAACCTGAAAAGGCCGGCAACAATGTTGAAAACAAATAGCTGGATGGCTGACATAACAAACGCAAAGGTATCCTTACCGCTTCGGCAACATAACCCAAAGCCTGTTCAGGTGGCCCGCCGGATCGAGGTCGGGCAACTCTGCCAGGAGGGTGGCACCCAGCGGAATATAGCGGAGATCGGTGGCAACAGAGTACCTGGCAGTAAGCGGAAAAGTACCTGCACCAAGTACCTGATCATCCACTCTCGTAAAGAAAACATACGAGCCTCCGCGTCCCCTGACGGAACCGCCAAAACCAAAGTGCTCTCGCTTGCCATCTTCAAACTCAATCAGACAATTGCCTTGCAACTGGGCATTTTTGAGGTCTTTTTTCGATGGCAGCCACGCAAGCTCCAAACCACGGCCCGACATGGCTCCCGCCTCAATGGCAGCCGGCGCAGGAATATTGCTGCCCGGCTTGGCCAGCATGGGTATGCTGAATTCGGGGGTTCTGGTTCTGCTTGCGCGTATCACCGGCGTGTAGTAGCCCGTCATGCGCACCCGATCGTGTTTCAGATCGGTGTTTACTTCGTAAAAATCAAAGGTGGAAACCAGTACGCTCGGGTCGAGCAGGTTGATTCGCTGAAGCAACTCCACCGTTTTCAGCATTTCGACCCGGTTGATGCCGGATGCACCGTTTTCCCTTACATCGGCGCGGCGCAGATAACTGGCCTGCTCGTACATGGCCTGAAACATATCAGGCTCAAAGGTCAGGTACGGGAGTGTATCGGGAAGCACCTCTGTCAGTATCCGGGAAGAAACATTGCGCTGCACCATCTCAACTTCAGGTACATCAGCAATCACCAGACTGTCGCCCGATTTGATGGAAAGTGGTACCGGAACAACACCGGCAGAAGGAGACGAACCGGCAATGGTATTGCCCGTCCAAATCATGGCGCTACAGGCAGCAACTGCAATAGCGTCGAATAGTAATATGTTTTTTAAAAGGCTCATGCAGACGACACGGGGGTGAATGTGCCACAAAGGTATGGTCAAAAAGGGTGCCGTTCAATCAGTGAAAGCTACCGGACACAGGCAATTCAGCTGATTTCAAACAAATTCAAGTCAATAATTTTGTCTATAACTGATTTTAACTCAACAAATTGCAGATATATTCCGGAAATATTAAAATTTATTTTATTAACATATAGTTTGTCTCCCAACAAACGGAATACACCTGACAAACAGGCAGGCCAGGCTACTGACCTGCCTGTTACAGGTATATTATCTGGTTTTGAGCCAGTTTTTGAAAGCAGTGTCCACGTCTTCGCCATTCCACTCCGATTCAACATCCGGAATAGACAGAATGGATTCAAACAGACGGTTCTGCGCGTCGTCTTCCTGTAAAGCCTGATGATACGGGGTATTGGAGAAAGTGACCATAGAATAAACGGGCATAAAATCCGACGGATATTTTTCGTGCAGCCAGGCAGATATTTTCTTTCTGAGGAGGAATTTCGGATCGGCCACCAGGTCGCGCATCTCGATGAAATTCCGCTGGGCGAGTTCGGCAATGGCGTGGCCGTTGCGGGAATGTTTCCGGGAAAATGCAGGAATTACCTCTGACCAGTTTTCACCCGTTTCATCCAGCATAT
>JAJTFM010000025.1:0-18179 GCA_021298575.1 Saprospiraceae bacterium
GGCTACAGGTACACTGAATGTGAAAAACCAAAGCAACGGAGAACAGCAATCGCTGGATATCGCCTCGCTGACAGCCTTGCTTCAATGACCCCGTTCCAGATTCTGTACGAAGACGAGTTGCTCGTCGCCATCAACAAACCCTCGGGTATTCTGGTGCACCGCACGGGCATCAGCGAAGACCGGGTGTTTGTGCTGCAACTGCTCCGTGACCAGCTTGGCGGTACACATATATATACTACCCACCGTATTGACCGCGGTGCATCCGGCGTACTGGTTTTCGCCAAAAGTCAGGAAGCTGCCCGTTTTTTGGGAGAGCAATTCATGGACAAAACCATGGATAAGCGCTACTGGATTCTCGTGCGCGGATGGGTAAAGGAGCCCGGCACCATAGATTACGCTCTCGCCGACAAGGAGTCGGGCCGTGGCCACCTCGATGCGGTAACCAATTATTCGCCCCTTGGCATGTCGGAAATTGATGCCCCTATCGGCCTCCGATATAAAACCGCCCGGTTTTCACTGGTGGAGGCCCGCCCCGAAACGGGGCGCAGGCACCAGATCAGGAAGCATTTTGCGCATATCAATCATCCGGTTATTGGTGATATCCGGCACGGCGATGTCAAGCAAAACAAGTATTTCAGGGATATTTTCGGCATGAAACGCATGATGCTCCACGCAGCCTCTATCCGGTTTCAACATCCCGGAACCAGTGAACACATCACCATCGAGGCTCCCGTTGGCGATGATTTTCGGTTTGGCCTCCAACTGGCTGATCTCGATCATATTCTGCCCAACAGTAACGTATGAATCAACTATTCTACACCCCGAAAATAGAGAACGGACTGGCACTCCTCGAGGAAGAGGAAAGCCGGCACCTGGTTTCTGTACTCCGGAAAAAACCGGGTGACAAGCTCGATATCACCGACGGGAAAGGAAAATTCTATACGGCAGAACTGTCTGAATGTGGAAAAAAACAGGCACTCGCACGTATTCTGACGTCAATTGACGAAACAAGGGAGCGTCCTTTTCGCATCCATATTGCCATGGCGCCTACCAAAAATATGGAGCGATTTGAATGGTTTCTGGAAAAAGCTACAGAACTGGGCGTTGATGAAATTACTCCTGTTCTGTGCAAACGATCCGAAAGAGAAACAGTTCGTCACGATCGCATGGAAAAAATTCTGGTTTCTGCCATGAAGCAGTCGCTCAGGGGCACGCTGCCAAAACTGAACGCCCTCACCCCTTTTCGCGACGTGATAAAAAACACTGCCGAAACACAGCGATTCATTCCATGGTGCGGTGAGGAGGGCCTCCCCCACCTCAAAAACTGTATTCAGCGAGATTCAGATGTGATTATTCTGATTGGTCCGGAGGGCGATTTCACCCCGGATGAGGCGGCGTTGGCCATGCAAAACGGTTTCCACGGAGTCAGTTTGGGGACCACGCGCCTGCGCACGGAAACAGCGGGTATTTACGCACTCCTGGCCGCAGCACTCTGAGAGCTTGTTCACAAGCTGTTCCCCGGATTTTGTATCAGTTTTCTGCGCCACTCCACATAGCCCAGGATGGCCAGTGCCAGAAAAACCAGGTACTGAAAGCTGGTGAAAACAAATCCCTTTGAAAAGTACAGCGGAATGGAGGCGATATTGGTGATAATCCACCATATCCAGTTCTCGAGTTTCTTTCGTGCCATCAGCCACATACCCGTGTAGGCAGAAGCGGCCGCGAACGCGTCGGCTATGGGTACCGAACTGTCGGTGAAACGGCTGAGCAGCCACCACAGTACAATCCAGAAAATGCCGAAAAACAGGAGAGCGTTACGCCAGTCGGTTGCCGAGGAACCGCTAATACGAAGCCGTCTGCCATCTCCTCTTTTTTGTGTCCACCAGATCCATCCGGCAACACTCATAATGGTATAGTATCCGTTTACGCTGGCTTCGGCATACAGACCAGCCTGCACACTCAGGTAAATGTAGAGCGTAGTATTTATCAGACCGGTGGGATACACCAGAATATTTTCGGCGCGGGAGTAAACCACGCTGAGAATTCCGAATATTACGGCTACGAACTCCAGCCAGGTGGTGGCGAGCATGCCACTGACGAGATTTTGCCAGATTTCCTGCATTTTCAATATTTGATGACTGCTTCTGAAAAATGAACGCCGTCTTTCAGGCAAAGACCTGCAAGACGGCGTTCGTGTTGTTGAACCGGTTGTGGCTTAACGCGCCGAAATAACCAGCTTTTTAACCAGTTTCAGGGTGTCATTCTCGAGCGCAACAATATAAACGCCCTGAGGAATACCCTGCAGGTCCATTCTCAGACTGTGAACACCGCCTGTCAGTTGCCAAGTGCGCACGGCCTGTCCTGCAGCATTGAATACAGAGACCCGGCTGTCGGAGCCGAGTGCTTCAGCGAGTGAGAGTGTAGCGAAGGATCCCGCCGGGTTTGGTGCCAGATCAAAGTCTGCCAAACCGGGTGTCTGAATGCCGACAGCAGGTTTCACTACAAATTTGCCGCTCACCAGTCCGCCTTCTCCATCTGTAACGGCAAACAGGAAGTCATCGTCGCCGAGGGTCAGTCCGTAGTCGTAGTAACGCACTGCACCACTGCTGATTTCAGCCTGTGTGAACTGGTCGCCTACCTGTGCGGTGAGTCCGTTGATATTCAGTTCACCGTTGGCGGGCAGCGTCATTACGGTGTAGGTTAGTTGCTGCGGCGTATTATTGGGGTCTTCCGCCTTGAGCAGTCCTTCCGTGATGGCAGCATTTGACCCTGATGGCAGTGTCAGCGGGTTGTTGGTAACAAGCAGTGGAGCGTTCAGTGCTACATTGGAGCAGATCTGAAGCGTGAAAGCTATGAGCGTACCGCCCGAGCTGATGACATTGTCTTTCAGGCGCAGCGTCCAGATGCCGGCAGAATTTTGTCCGTTCAGGGCAGAGAGCGGCGAGGATGGCTTGTAGGCATTGCCGTTGGTGGGCGGCGGGCACGAGAACGGCCCGGTAGCTCCGTCGTCCATTCCGAAGTTGAAGTTACCGTTGTAGCCGGAGCATTTGTCTTTCCAGAGTAGTACATCTGTTCCCGACGGACTGATCAGGCGTACTTCCAGGTCTTTGAAGAACTGGTGTGTTCCCTGAATTTTGGTGATGTTGACATCGCTGATAGCGCCGCCTGCATTGATGGTAATCTTGGATTCAACCGTCGGTGTTCCGTTGGCAGATATATTTTTCGGAACGTCACTGGCTTCAACGCTCAGGCAGGTCTGTACGGCCACGACAAACACTTGTGGTTCCGACCAGTCTTTGGCACCGCAGTCATTGACCGGCCTTACACGCCAGTAATAAACCTCACCTTCCTGCAGCACTACGGGTGTCTGGAATGTATCAACCAGTACCCCTGACTTCGATGCGATGACTGTTCCAGCGGCGAATGAGGGTGAAGAGGCGAGTTCTACATCGTACCTGTCGGCATCTGCCACCCCGTTCCAGCGCAATGCCGGTTGCGGATTTACGCCGGATGCGCCGTTTGCCGGTGATTCGGGCGCAAATGCACCAAAATCGTTACTGACAACACTGAGCCGTACGGATGTTTCGCCGCTTACCGCACCTGCAGTACCCTTTATGCCCAGGTCAAAAGTGCTTTCCGGGCTACCTGCGGCAAAATCAATTGTCATTTGTGAGGTTTGTCCGGGCAGTACCGGATTCGGGCTGAAGGTAGCTGTAGCACCTGCGGGCAGGCCGCTGGCAGTCAGCTCAACCGGATCAGTGATGCCGCCCAGTGCACTCGTGCTTACCGTAGTGGTATAAGTTCCCGGCAGACAGGCGAAGTCGGTTGACAGCGCCGGGCAGAGCGACAGTGCCGGTGCGGCGGGCTGTTCAATGGTGAAATTGACATCCGACAAATCGAAAAATACGTTATCGGCAGCCTCGATTCTGATACGCAGGTTGGTGCCGGTCACATTGGGTGCCTGTACGCAGAAGCGTCCGTTGTTGGGTACGTTTTCTGCCAGTGTGGCCACATTCACTACCGTGCTGTTCGGGTTTACGCGAATCAGTTTGATATTTACTTTTTGTGCGTTTACCGGAGCCCTGTTAGTGTTGGCAACATCCCAGGTAACCGTGTAAAAACCGCCGGCTTGCCACTTGACGCCGCTGTTGGTCGGATAGGTAACCAGAAAAGGACCGGCAGTGGTAGTGGAGCGCAGTTCGACTGTGTCCCATGAAATGCCGCCACCGCCCGCCTTGTTGTCACGTGCAACCAGTACGAATGTGATATCACGGTTGTAGGTGGGCAGCACCTCCGTGAGGCTCATGGTATTGTTCAGCACAACCTGATAGCGCGGGAAAGTACGTGTCGGACTGGACGTGGGCTCAAACCAGCGGAACAGGGGTGAATTACCCTGTGGAGTTCCGAGCGGAGTGGTTGGTCCTAGATCAATCTGATCCCAGGCATAGGTGAGCTGGTCGCCCTCGGCATCAGCCGCTGAGCCTGTCAGTTCGAAAGGGGTATTAACCGGGATAAATGTTACCGGCGGATACGCGGTGGTAACCATCGGTGCCGTGTTGGTCGTTGGAAGTGTGCTCCCGCAGGTATTTCCCTCCTGAAATTCCACAAAGCGGCGAATTTCGGCTACGGAACAGGCATGATAAAACAGAGCTGTGTTACCATTACTGATATTATTGCCTCCACAGGCTCCGTTATAAGACATGATGGTACTGCCGCTACCGGGCTCGCAGGCTGAATCATAGTCAAACTGGGAATCGGCGAAACACTGGTTGAATGTGTGTCCTGAACGCCACTGGTGGCCAATCTCCTGACCGATAATGGCGAAAAACTCGTCACCGTATGGAGGGCCGTACCAGGCTGAGCATCCGCGGCCCTTGAACTGCGTGCAGCACAGTCCGCCGGCCACACCGATGGCTGCTCCGCCCAGATAGCGGGCGAACACGTGTCCTACATCGTATTTGTCGGGAGAACCCAGGTACTGAAGCATAATGGTGGGGTTCTGGCTCATCCAGCCGCCCACTTCATTGCCCGTGTATGGGTCTGTAACCGGATCCAGAAAAATAATATCGTAGGATTCTGCAATCAGTTGCAGGCGGATATTGATATCTCGCTCATAAATGGCATTTAACTGATTGGTAAAGGTGGTAAGTTTCTGGAAAACCAGATCCTTCGTGCCCCCGTTATCCTGGGAGAATTCTCCGGTTGCGGCGCAGGCAAAACGATAAACTTTCAGGTTCACCGGATTTCCGGTCAGGCGCTGACCCTCTTCCGGGCCGGCTTCTCCAAGGCTCGCGCGCGGGAGCGTCTGCTCGAGCAACTCATCATCGGCAGGCGGTACCTCCACCCTCGTGGGCAACATATTGCTCCTGGAGTCTTTGGGGAGGTCAATACGGTCATATACCATATAATATGTACTCTGACCTTCAGCCACGGGCTCGATATACTCAATTCCTTTGTCAGGATTGGTAATCATGGCGCGGAAGTGCCATCCGGGAGTAACCGTAATACGCACCTGCATACCGGTAGTATTCACGGATACCCCGCTGTATGTGCCTATTTCGGGGTGCAATGCCTCCAGTGCCGGGTCCATTACCCGTGTTTTGGCCACAGCAAATATTTCCTTGCGGCCATCAGAAAGCGGAAGTGTTATCCGGTGTGCGCGCTGACTGGCATCCTGGGTAAATTCCCGTGGGGCTCTTTCCAGCCAGGAAATAACGGCGGGGTAGTCCAGAGAAAAGGCTGAATAACGCAGTGGCTCGTGCGTCCGCTGTGCATAATCAGGCAAACTGATTGATTCAGGAGACACAGCAGTCCAGAAATCCTGACTGTTCTGTCCTGCAGCGCCCGAGGCCAGGAATAAAAAGGCCAGAATGGGCAATAGAGTTGATCGCATATTGACTCGTTTTTTTAGCAAAAGTGAGGTCTTTTATAGTTTCGTGAATTGTTTTTCAGACGTATGTCAGTAGTTGACGATAAAACTGTTTCCTCCGACGGCCTGCAGAAGCAGTACAAGGCCAAAAACAGCCAGAGTCATACCGATTGTACGCTGTACCTGCCTGATATGCCCGGGAGTGAGAAAATGGCGGATACTGCGCGCTCCCCAGGCTTTAAGTGTATCTGTTACGATGAGTACACCAATCATACCTCCGAGAAAAGAGAGGCTCTGGGAATTTGTCCAGTGGTTGGGGGCCACCAGTGCACTGACAATACCCAGCCAGAAAAAAATAGTGCCAGGATTTATCAGATTGATGAAAAAACCGCGAAGCCATAACCGGAAATAAGGGTGACTTTCTGACTTTTTTACCGCCCCATTTGAATTTTCGGGTACCCTGGGTTTGGAAAAGAAACTCACGGTGCCGAAAGCAATCAGCATCATACCTCCGATTATCTCGGCCCAAAAACGAAAAGCCGGGAGGGATGTAACTGCCGTGAACAGTTCCATACTCCACAGGATGAGGCCGATAAACAGAAAATCGCTCGACCATATACCTGCCGCAACAGCGACTCCTGCCCTGAAACCCCTTACAATAGAGGCTTCCACCACCGAAAACAGCAGCGGGCCTATCATAAAACTGAGCGAGATACCGAGTAATACTCCCTTGAGTAACATGGATGAGTGTTTTTCGGGGTTAAAAGTAGGCATTGAGATGCAACACAGCCCTGAAATTTTCAGGGGTATTTTCAGGATTTTCTCACCGAGTCAAAAATGACTCGATTTTGCCATTGGCAGAAAACCCCGGATATACTCAAAACACCTTCCAGCATGGAATACGCTATGGCTGTATTAGGCTGACCATCATAAGTAATATTGGCAAAAACGCCCTTGGCCCGGAGCGACGTACTTCCCTTGAATCCACGACCATCGGGTTTGGCGGCAGGCGTCCAGGTCAATTCCATATTCCAGCTGGTCTGTCTGGCTGATTCGAACTGACCAATCCTGTTCATACTTTGACGGCGTCTGGCAGTTCCCGAGAGCCTGAACTGCTTCCCGGGTATCCAGGTTGCTTTGGGGCCTGCTTCTGTGTAGGCAATACTGAAGTCGCGATTATTAAAAATTTCGTTGTCGGAAGTTCTGCTGCCGCTGATGATGTCGGTCTCAATACTCCAGGCTGGTGAAAAGTTAAATCTGGTATGCAGTACGAGATCCCGGTTGCTTCTGGCATCGAATCCGGTTGTTATGGCCAGCCGGCTTCGGTTGTCGCCTGATGATATACTGGCATCCCATTTAGGATTGGATTTGTTGAAGAAAAGTATGTTCCGCCACCCGTAGGCGAGCGTAACCAGTGAAGAATCTGCCAGCTCTTCCAGTTGAAAGGGGTTCCAGGGTTGTACACCGACAGCACCCGAATATGTCCTTCGGTTAATTTGTAAACTGCTTTGTGCGCTAAATCTGGAAATCGTTTTCAGTGTCCGGGTTCCGGGTTTGGTCCACCAGGCTGCCGGTTCAATTCTCAGGCCCGGGTTAAAGGTTACATTATTGGTGCGTACGTATTGCGGAGTGGTGACGGCCACCCGGGAGTATCGGGCCTGATCGGGGAAGACGGCGATTTCCATCTCATCCACCTGCAGAATACTGTCGCGGTTTCGGTCAACCCAGGCATACTGCCCGTCACCGGGATTAACAAGCAGGTAGTTAAACTCAAGTTTGGGGCTTTGCCCTGAAGGTGCTCATGCTGTAATCCAGCTTGCCCAGATAGGTGTTGAGCGGTTTTTGTGTGGTTAGTTCAGGAGCCCTGATCTTAAGTTCCCGGAAAGTCAGTACCCAGGAAAGCGACTGGCTGGTTTTCTTTTTGGCTGTGCCGTTGCTCCAGCTACCGTTCAGATTAGCCTCCCGGGCAGCGGTACTTTGCCTGAAATCGGTACCAGAGGGGGCATAATCGTTTCTTTGAGAGACGAATCCTCCCAGTTGCCATATTTTTTTGGGGTCGGGAGTCTGTATGTAAATTTTCACGAGTTCATACCGGAAACTCAGTTTGCTCAGTGTATCGGTCAGTGATGCTGTGCGGCTGTTCTTTTCCTCTTCAAAATACAGGCCGGTTTTCAGTATTGGCTTGCTGGATACCGAGTCTTTCCTATAAATAATCCTCGATAAATCGAATTTGGGGCGAAGGAACTGAGTCTGTTCGATCAGCCCCGATGTATTCAGTATATTACTTTCAGCAGCCAGTTCCCAGTCGTTCTTCTTCAGCGACAGCACTGTGAAATGTCGGTTTCCGTCATAGATCCCGTGCCGTCTGAAGGCGCTGAATTCGTGACGGATATTTCCCCATCCGGTGTGTTGGATCGAAACTCCTGCCCGTCCGATCTGTTCGGCCACAGTATCCCGGCTTACATCCGTATTCCAGTCGCGCAAAAATTCGGGGGCGCGATACGGGTTCAGGCTCAGAAAATTGCGTGAGGTGGCTTCCAGGCTGGCAAACGCTCCGCCTTTCCAGGCTGATATACCGGCGATTTTCCCTGGTCTGAACGACTGTCGCCAGTTGACAAAGCCGGCGATGCCGGCATTGTCTCTGTTCCCGATTGGAGAAAAACGGTTCAAATCACGATTGCTCACCGATACTTCTGCATTGATAAAACTGTTTTTAGAGGGTCTGAGTTCACTTCCGGCAGCCCACATTTGCCGCATCTCCGGCGCTATGAGCTTGACAACCGGCTCGAAATTGCCAGTAGGCTGGCAGGTAACCGGATCGGGGGCCGACCAACGGTAAACCCTGCCATTCGCTGCTGTCTGCGACAATACGTAATTGCCCTCCCCGGCTGGAACCTCGGTAAAGCGACCCGTGTAACGAGCCTCTGCCGGATTCGTACTATATATTAATAGAGGTGTTGGTATCCCGCAAATCACCGTATCCCGCAGCGCATACATTACCCGGTTCGGGTCGAAGGCATCGAGTGTGTCTATTCCGGAGCCGAAGGCATTCTTCAGGTTATCACCTGCCTGAGCCAGTCTGGAGCGTGATGCCGGAGAAATTTCCTGTGCTCCGCCGCTGTTCCGGGCATCCTGCTCAGAGTAAAAATTGAGGTAAAACTTGCCCCGGGGCATAGCCCAGGTGGCGTTGGCTGCTGTTGTCGAGCGCAGGTAAGTCTGAACGGCGTATTCAAATTCTATGATAATACGGCTGTCTTTGGTAATCAGTCGCCGTGGTGTGAAAGTAATTTCTCCGAGGTTATAGTCAATCACATAATCGTCTTCGAGACCACGTCGCATCGGTTGCCCGTCTATGTAAACCCTTTCGGTGCCGGCGAGAACGATGATAAACTTCTCGCCCTCTCCGCCCTGCAGCCGGTACGGACCCTGATTGCCTTCGACGCCCTGAACTGTCTGTCTTGCGAATTTCCCCCTGGATACGGCTGCAGCAGCCCGTACCCTGGCCGTATCGTTTCCGTAAAAGGTGTAAGACTCTGCCATGACGCCTTGCAGGCGTTTGAAGTAGTTGCTGAAGTAGCCATTGGGTCGGGTCAGATCGTAATCGCCTGCTGTGAGCGACGACTGTTTGCGTTTAAGTTGTATGAAAACGCGGTCGAATTCTCTCAATTGTCGGGTGGCGCCGTCGGGCTGTACCGGTATTGTATTGTCGGAGAGCGCTGCTGTCAGGTCGAGGTCGTTACCCAGTTTCCCGTCTAGTTGCAGGTTGAGTTTGGAGTTGAACACCAGGTTCTGGCTGTTTCCGAACGAAAGGCCACGGGTATATACGCCCGTGGATTTAAGTCCGCTGCTCTCCCATGGTTTTTTGGCTGGCTCGTAGGGTGTATAATCAAATTCAATGGCATCCTGCACTATCCTTCGCCTGATGGCGGTGGTATCGAGTCGGAGAACAGGAGCCTGCAGATCATATGGTAGTGCTCTGTATGTTATCTGCAACCGACGGCACCCCGGGTGAAGCCGGAGCAATCTGACGGTATCGGTAAACAGGAAGCGGCCTCTGACTGCAAACAATACTGCTGGCAGCGTATCGCCTGCATCGGCGTCTTTTACCGCAATGAGAACAGGTGATACAGTGAGAGAATCGAGTCGTTGTACCGCCTGTCGGGCGCTTAGCGTGCATGTGCGGATATTGGAGTATCGTGTTTCATTCTGTGCCGTCATCTGACCACACAACCAAAGCATAACGACCGTCAGAGCAAAACGCATGGGAACAGGGGCAATAACCCCATATAGACGCATCCGGCGGTATTTTAGTTGCCCGATGCTTCGTTCATAAAGAGTGGTGCCACCAAGGCAGAGTCAATAGGAAGCACATCGGGTGGTTGCGACGGTCGGAATGGCCTGAGCCGTCCGAGGGAGTCCTGTACTTCCTGTTTTGCCTCTGCAATCAGGATGGAGTCGGCCATGCGCCCGGCCTTCTCATACAGCGCTATCCTGCAGGCGATGCGCTGCTTTGCCCGGAATTCCTCCATACGTTCCTGCACTTTTTGCTTCACGATGGCTGACCTGTCTTCCTGACAGCCGGAAAAGAAGACCGCAAAAAGGAGAAACAGGCAGCAGGGGCGGACTCCGAAACGAAAAAGAAAAGCCATGTTTGTTAACAAAATTTTAAATTCTTGCAGCAAAGTTACTCAAAACAGGGTGTAACGACCTAAAAAGCACTGTTTTATGTGGAAATTCGTGCCCATTAAAACAAAATGAAAAAAAAATTAAGTGTTGGTATTGCTATTTATCAAATGGCGCGTATCTTTGTGACGTCAAGAGAAAAGCGCAAGCAATTTTCAAGACTTGGAAAGCAAGTATTCGCCACGTGCGTTTCACATAAGAAGTTTTCATTTGGTTTTTTGGGGTTATACAGGGTGCTACCAGTATCTGGTCAGTGCCCTGTTTTTTTTGTGTTTAACTCCAAAATATTTCATGTTTTTCGATGCGTTTCAGCAAATTGTATTAACTTTGCACCCTGAAAGCATGGAACTTTAACGAAAGAGGGAACCCGCAAGTTCCCTCTTTCGTTTATAAGCTATCCTGCTGCCTGCTGATTTACGATGGAAATGACAGATCGCATTGAAAAATTGCTGGAAGAGAAATACACTTCTGATGAGGCCTTTTCAGACTGCTTCACGGTGGATATTGAGTTGTCTCCCTCCAAAAAATTGTGTGTTTTTATTGACAGCGATAGTGGTTTTACCTTCGAGAAGTGTCAGAAGATAAGCCGTTATCTGGAGCATATTCTCGATGAAAATGGCTGGCTTGGAGAAAAATATGTGCTGGAGGTAAGCAGCCCGGGCATCGGGCGCCCGCTCAAATTCCCAAGGCAGTATGCCAGTAACGCCGGGAGATTGCTTTCTGTAACTGTAACGGATCAGGAGCAACCGATAACCGGGAAGGTACTGTCGGCAGACGACAAACAGGTTATTCTTGTGAATACTGTTGTCGAGAAAGTGGAAAAGAAAAAAACGGAAGTGCTGGTAGAAACAGTAATTCCTTACGACAAGATCGTGAAAGCGGTAATCAAGCTTGATTTCTGAAATATTCATTCGTTCAACTCAAACCATAAAAGGAAATGGTCAACTTAGTAGATGTATTCTCCGAGTTTAAAACCGGGAAGAATATTGACCGCCCAACCATGGTGCGCGTACTGGAGGACGTGTTCCGCACCCTGATTAAGAAAAAATACGGTACCGACGATAACTTTGATGTGATCGTTAACACCAATACCGGCGACCTTGAAATATGGCGTGTACGGGAGGTTGTGCCCGATGGCGAGGTTACCAATGAACTGGCACAGGTCAGTATATCTGAAGCCCACGCAATTGACGAGAGTGTTGATGTCGCAGACGAGTGCTATGAGCAACTTTCAATTGAAGATTTCGGCAGAAGAGCAATCATGGCCGCCCGCCAGACGCTTGTGTCCAGAATCATGGAACTGGAGAAAGATGAAATCTTCCGCAAATACTCTGAGCGGATCGGTGAAGTTGTTATTGGAGAGGTTAGTCAGGTCGTAAAACGCGAGATACTTGTACTCGACGATGCAACCAACAACGAGCTGGTACTTCCTTACACTGAGCTGATAAGAAATGATCGCTACCACAAGGGCGATGTTGTCAAGGGTATTATCAGCAAGGTTGAGATGCGCAATAATGCACCTTATGTCATGATTAGTCGTACCGATCCTGCTTTCCTGGCAAAGTTGCTTGAGGCTGAAGTGCCCGAGATAGAAGATGGTGTGATTGAAATCAAGAATATCGTCCGATTGCCGGGTGAACGCGCCAAGGTATCTGTTGAAAGCCACGACGAGCGTATTGATCCGGTCGGTGCCTGCGTAGGTATGAAGGGAAGCCGTATACACGGTATCGTACGCGAACTGCGGAATGAAAATATTGACATCATCAATTACACGACAAACCTGTCGCTGTACATACAGAGAAGTCTGACACCTGCGAAGATTACCTCCATTGATATAGACCAGGAGCGCAAACGCGCCAATGTCTATCTCGATGCCGATCAGGTGAGCCTAGCCATAGGTAAGGCCGGAAGCAATATCAAGCTGGCTACCCGACTCACCGGATACGAAATTGACGTTTATCGCAATCAGGCGGAGTATGAAGTAGATGACGTTGATCTGGAGGAATTCGGAGATGCAATCGAGCCGTGGGTAATCGAAGCACTCAAAAATATCGGTTGCGATACGGCCCGGCAGGTGCTCGAACTAAGTATCGAGGAGCTAGTTCGCCGTACTGATCTGGAAGAGGAAACTATCAAAGACGTTCACCGTATTCTCGCTGAAGAATTCGAGGAAGGGAAATGAGAAATATAGTCCAAAAGTCATCGAATTTTTTTATGTACTTTTGCACTCTGTTTTGTCACTAACCAAAAACAAAAGCCTTCTAAACGTTACTTTTTTCAGTGGAGAAACTGGCGTTGTCCCGCTGGCGCTTAATTCAAAAATTTTCAATAAAGCAGGAAAAAACACTGCATGGCAACTAAACTCATCAAGGTAGCAAAGGAATTTAACGTTGGTCTGCACACCATCGTGGAAACCCTTCATAACAAGGGATTTCACGGTGTTGAGGAAAAACCTACTGCCGACATCAGCGATGAAATGCTGCTGGTTCTCCAAAAGGAGTTCCAGAAAGACCTGGCTATCAAAAAAGAGGCAGACAAACTCGCACGGCCCGTACTGAAAAAGGAACCGCCCGCGCCAACTGTTACAACTACTCCAGCCTCTTCCGCGCCTTCCACGCCAGCAACACCACGCCCCTCTCTGCTCCCTCCTCGCGCCCGAGCCCCGTCGTGAACGACCGGGTGGATTGCGTATTTTGGGAAAAATCGATCTCGATAAGCCCAAGGCTCAGCCTCAACCCAAAAAAGAGGAGCCCAAACCAGCCCCTCCTCCCCCGCCCCCTCCAGCCAGAGAGGAACCGATCGTGCAGAAAAAGGAAACACCTCCTCCCCCTCCTCCAAAGAGGCAGGAGCCACCACCTGCACCACCACCACCTGCACCTGCACCACCAGCCACTGTCACGCCAACGGACGGTGTTATCCGTGCCGATGCACCTACTCTGCGCGGACTGAAAATTCTGGGCAAAATCAATCTGGATAAACCCCAGCCTTCATCGTCTGGCAGTAGCGGCAACGACCGCAGCAATCAGGGACGTCGCGATGGCCGCGGCGGAAACCAGAACCAGGGCAACAGGGGAAATCAGCAGGGCGGCGGCAATCAGGACAACCGCTCCTCCGGTCAGAGACCACAAGGCGGCGGTAACCAGCAGGGCGGCTCCGGCAACAGTTCATCATCAGATGAACGCCAAAAACGCAAACGCAGGAAAGTGCAGCAGCCGATCACTGCCGAATCCATACAGCAGACAATCGCCGGAAATCAGGGCGACAAGAAGGGAAGAGGCCGTGCTGAAGTTTCCAAAGAGGTATCTCAAAAGGATATCGAAAATCAGATCCGCCAGACAATGGCGCGTATCGGTGCCGGTGCCAACCGCAAGCGACAGCGCGTACGCCGCGACAAGCGCGAAGAGATGCGCGAACGGGCAGAGATGGCCGAACAACAGCGCGCAGAAAATGAAAAGGTACTGCAGGTGGCCGAGTTTATTTCGGTTTCAGACCTCGCCTCTCTCATAGATGTGAGGCCGGCCGATGTCATCAAGGCCTGTATGTCGCTCGGTATCTTCGTGTCTATCAACCAGCGCCTCGATGCCGAAATCATAGAACTGGTAGCCAACGAATTCGGATTCGAGGTCAAATTTATTACCGCTGAAGAACAGGTGGAAGTCGAAGAGGAGGAAATTGACGATCCGAAAGAGCTCCTTCCCCGCCAGCCTATTGTTACCGTCATGGGTCACGTTGACCACGGCAAAACATCGCTGCTCGACCATATCCGCTCCGCGAATGTCGCTCAGGGCGAAGCAGGTGGTATCACACAGCACATCGGTGCTTACGAAGTGGGTGTCGGCGACGGAACCGGGAAAATTACCTTCCTCGATACTCCCGGTCACGAAGCCTTCACGGCCATGCGTGCACGTGGTGCCAAGGTAACCGATATCGCTATCATCGTGATCGCTGCCGACGACAGTATTATGCCGCAAACCCGCGAGGCTATCAGCCACGCACAGGCAGCCGGTGTACCTATTGTGTTCGCTATCAACAAGATTGATAAGCCCGGCGCTGATCCGGAACGTATCAAAAACGAACTCGCCCAGATGAACTTCCTTGTGGAAGAATGGGGCGGCAAATATCAAAGTCAGGATATCTCGGCCAAAAAGGGCACCAATATTGACAAACTGCTCGAAAAGGTACTCCTCGAAGCCGAAATTCTGGAACTGAAAGCCAATCCGAAACGACGCGCGGTGGGTACGCTCCTCGAAGCATCGCTCGAAAAAGGCCTCGGATATGTGTCCAAGGTGCTTATCGAAAACGGAACTATCCGTGTAGGCGATCCTATGATCGCCGGCGAATTCTCCGGCCGGGTCAAGGCGCTTTTCAACGAGCGCGGCAAAAAGGTACAGAGCGCCGGTCCAGCCCAGCCCGTGGTTATCCTCGGCCTGCCGGGTGCCCCGCAGGCAGGTGAAAAAATCAAGGTGGCCAATTCCGAAAGTGAAGCCAAGGAAATTGCCAGCAAACGCGCCCAGATTATCCGCGAACAGGCTACACGAGCCACCAAACGTATCTCTCTCGAAGAAATCGGACGCCGTCTGGCTCTCGGTAACTTCAAGGAACTCAAAATTATCGTTAAAGGTGACGTGGACGGTTCAGTGGAGGCACTCAGCGACTCGCTGATCAAACTCTCCATGGAGAAAATTCAGGTCAGCGTTATTCACAAGGCCGTCGGACAAATTGTGGACAGCGACGTTATGCTCGCATCTGCATCCGATGCCATCATCGTTGGCTTCCAGGTGCGTCCGTCGCTCACAGCACGTAAACTCGCAGAAAAAGAAGGAGTGGAAATCAAACTCTACTCTATCATATACGAAGCCATCGAGGAAATCAAATCCGCTATGGAGGGTATGCTCGAACCCGTCAAGGAGGAAGAAATCATGGGTCAGGTTGAGATCCGTGAAGTCTATAAAATCTCCAAGGTGGGAACAGTGGCAGGCTGTCAGGTACTGGAAGGCAAAATCAGCAGAAACCACTACATCAGAGTTATACGAAATGGTATCGTGGTTTATCCGGCTAACCCAAGCCAGCATGCCGAACTCGCATCGCTCAAGCGTTTCAAAGAGGATGCAAAAGAGGTTAAAGCTGGTCTCGAGTGCGGTCTCACAATCAAAAACTTCAACGATATCAAGGCTGGCGATGTGGTCGAATCCTATGTCGTAAACGAAGTGAAGTCCAAGCTGTAACACACTTCCGCGCAATATTTCATAATCGCGCACCCTGTCCCGAATTGTCTTCTAAAAGATGATTCGGGACTTTTTTGTGGCAATATTTCCCTTTTAACCAAAGTCGAAGCCACCACAGTTGTCAATAATACAGGCTTTTACCTAAATTTGCCATTATGAATCATTTTTGGAGGTTTACTATATTCGTCTCCGGCATGTTACCTGTCTGCTGGATATTACTGACCGGAAAAAATAGCCCGGGCCTGCAGTTTATTCAAGATACTGATTCGGTTGTACATCCCAAAGACTATTTCGGTCAGCCTGTGCCAGGCGCTGTGAATCTGACAGGTACCTGCGGCGAACTTCGCCCCGATCACTTCCATGCAGGTGTTGATATTGACGGCGTGACGGGAGCTCCTATTCTCGCTTCTGCCGACGGGTACATTGACCTTGTCAAGGTTAGTTGTAACGGATACGGAAATGTCCTTTACATAAAACACCCCAATGGATATACCACCGTTTATGCGCACCTCGACAAATTTACACCTGAAATTCAGGTATTTGTCCGCGAAAACCAGTATAGAAGAGAGAGTTTTGAAATAGAACTGAATCCTCCCGTATCAAAATTTCCCGTAAAAAAAGGACAGGAAATAGGCAAAATGGGTAACACAGGCAGTTCCGCCGGCTCTCATCTGCACTTTGAAGTCCGCGACCCTCAGGGCAGAAGTATCAATCCTCTTCTGTTGGGTATCCCTGTAGCCGACAATATCGCTCCCGAATTCCGCGATATGAAATTTTATATCCTGAATGAAAAACGGGAAGTGCTTTCCAGTAAACCCTTCCCGTTGATGAAGGATAAAACCGGTCATATCGGACTGGCCGACGATACAGTCAGAATTGGCGCATGGCGCGTGGGATTTGGCGTAAAGGCTTACGACCGTACTAACGGAAGACGGAACGACAATGGCGTTTATTCTGTAACAATGTGGGCCGATGACCAACTGGCCTTCGAATGGACTGCCGAAACATTCGACTTTGATGAAACAAGGTATCTGAATGCCCATATAGACTACTCAGCCCGAAAAAGATATGGGGCCTGGTTTCACCGCTGCTTCGTATTGCCCGGAAATGAACTCAGTAACTATACTGTCACACCCTCCATGGGCGCCATCAAACTGTACAAGGACAAACCCGTACAGATGAAAATAAAGATCGCCGACGCGCTTGGTAATTCCAATACGCTGGTATTTTGGGTGCTGCGCGATGCTGATGCCATGGAAACTATTGTGAGCCCTCCTTATCAGTTTGATGTGCCGTACAACTCCGACACGCAAATTGATGTGGGCGATTTTTCTGCATTTATACCATACGGGGCACTCTATGAGCAGCTCGGACTGCAATTTGAGACGAAACCACCTATACCGGGCGCTTATTCACCGGTACATCGCCTTCACGATAACCTGACTCCGGTACACAAATATTTTGATGTGAGCATCCGTACGCAGGATGTACCCGACAAGTTTCGCGATAAAGCTGTAATAGCCAACGTAGGAGAAGGCCGCCCTGACAACTGCGGTGGAGAATGGAATGGAAATATCCTTTCCACCAGGGTACGCCATTTCGGAAGCTTCTGTGTGATGGCTGATACAATCGCCCCAACTATCACGCCCGTGGTTTTCGGACCGGATATGCGGAAAAAATCAACCATGGCATTCCGGATCAATGACAACTTCGCTGTAACCGGCACTGCAAACGGCATGCGCTACCGCGGAACAATTGATGGAGAATGGGTATTGTTCGAGTATGACAAGAAAAGGGCGCGTCTGACCCACGTATTTGACAAGGCAACAGGCCCCGGAGAGCACCTTTTATCACTCTCCGTGACCGATGACCGAGGAAATATCAGGGTGTTTGAAAGAAAGTTCAAAAGATGAATGGCATTTTTTAGTAATATAAAGATGGCCTTTCGTATTTATCTTACGCCTTAACAAAATTGACAAAATAGAAGTGCGGGTTTCACCGTTAAAAGCAAACTTTCACATTATTACGTTAAATTTTTTGATAAGAGGTGCCAAGGTATCCGGAAAAACTTACCTTCGCCCCTCAAGTCAAAATCAACTGACAGTTCAACCCAGTCGCGTACTGTTCAACTCAAACTACAAGAGTTCGCTTATGCTTATGAAAAAAACTACTCTACACCTCCTTCTGCTGTGTTTTGTGACGCTGGCGGCTTCGGGTATCCAGGCTCAGGACATACACTTCTCGCAGTTTTACCAAAGTCCGCTGAACCTCAATCCGGCGATGACTGGCGTGATGAACTGTAATCATCGTCTGGTGGCCAACTACCGCAACCAGTGGGCATCCATTCTGAAAAACAACGCCTACAATACATATTCTGCCAGCTACGACCAGAAGATTCCTGT
>JAJTFM010000025.1:18238-39534 GCA_021298575.1 Saprospiraceae bacterium
GATTCCTGTAGGACGATACGATTATTTTGGCGTGGGCGGTACGCTTTGGGGCGACAAGGCAGGTTCTTCCGAGTTCGCAACCACTCAACTGCGCGGATCCGGCTCTTATGCCAAAAAAATGGGTGGCTATCGCAAGAAGGCACACTACCTCGTTCTGGGTGCCGACCTCGGTGTGAGCAACCGCAGTATCAACGTGGGCAATCTCCGCTGGCCAAGCCAGAACAACGGAAATGGCCAGTACGACGAAACCAAACCACAGGAACTCATTGACGATCCGAGTTTTATCTTCATGGATCTGTCGGCTGGCGCTCTCTGGTTCAGCGTACTCAGCCCTGATGCCAACTTCTACTTTGGTGGTGCTTTCAATCACCTGAACCGCGCAAACCAGTCTTTCGATCGCGATGATCAGACTGGCGACCGCATCAGTATTCCGCTTTACAGCAAGTTTACTTTCCACGCTGGTGGCGAGTTCATGGTTGCCCAGAAGTTTGGTCTCAGCCCGGGTGTTGTTACTTTCTTCCAGGGCCCGTCCTGGCAGGTGAACGTGGGTAACTCCTTCAAGTTCCTGCTCGGCAACAGTCGCCGCTCCAGCCAGGCATTCCAGTTCGGTCTTTGGGCTCGTATGGCTAACCGCCTCAGCGATGGCAAACTGCTCGACGCTGTAATTGCCAGCACACGCTTCGATTACGAGCAATTCACTATCGGCTTCAGCTATGATATTAACACATCCAGCCTGAACCCGGCAACGAATGGCAACGGTGCTTTCGAATTCTCTATGGTATACAAAATTTGCGGACCTGAACGCCGCGGTGTTTACTGCCCGAATTTCTGATTACAATTGTTGTTCAATATTCAAGCAGCGAGGCTTCCCGACCAGTTCGGGAAGCCTCGCTGCTTGTGTTTCGGTGAGAGAATTCTGGCTATGCCCCTGGTTGCTCACACGGCAAGTTCCTGCAGCGCCAGCCATGCCATGAGGCCCATGCCCGTTTCCAGCGCCGCCTCGTCAATGTCAAAAGTGTCGGTATGTACCGGAGAGGTAATTCCCCGTTCGGGGTTGCCCACACCCAGCCGGTAGAAACAGGCAGGCATCACTTGCGCATAGTAGGCGAAATCTTCGCCCGTCATGCGCAGCGGAAGATCAACCACATTTTCTCTGCCCAGGTATTCTTCTGCCCACAACCTCGCCCGCAAAGTGAGGGCTTCATCGTTGTATAATACCGGATAACCCTTTACAATATTGAATTCGCAGGCGCCACCCATACTTTTAGCCAGCGATTCGGCAATTTTTTTCATGCGCTTGTGTGCTTCTATGCGCCATTTCTCATTCATCGTACGGAAAGTACCCTGTAATTGTACCTCTCCGGGTATGATGTTTGTAGCCCCGCCAATCGTATTGACTTTCCCGAATGACAAAACAGCCGGCAGCGCAGGATCGGCATACCTGCTGACAATCTGCTGCAGCGTTACGAGCAGCTGCGCTGTGATCATAACCGGGTCAACGCACTGATCGGGCATGGCACCGTGCCCGCCTCTTCCTTTGATGGTGACGTATATTTCATCGGTGGAAGCCATATACATCCCGGGGCGGAAACCCACCACGCCCGCGCGTAGGGGCGGGTGAACGTGCTGTCCGAAAATACTGGCAGGCCTGGGCTTTTCCAGCACTCCTTCCTGAATCATCAGACTGGCACCGCCAGGCAGTAATTCTTCACCGGGCTGAAAGATACACTTGACAGTTCCCTCAAAACGTTCGCGCAAACTGTGGAGTATCTTTACTGTACCCAGCAGCGATGCTGTATGAACATCGTGCCCGCAGGCGTGCATGACTCCCGGATTTCTGGATGCCCAGGGGATCTTGTTGGCTTCCTGTATGGGCAGTGCATCCATGTCGGCACGCAAGGCCACGGTTCTTTTCTTCGGATTACGCCCTTTTATCAGGGCCGCAATGCCGTTCCCTGCAATACCCGGCCTGAATTCGACGCCCATTGATTGTAACTGCCCGGCAATAAATCCCGCTGTTTCCTCTTCCTGAAAGGACAGCTCCGGGTGCGCATGAAGATGCCGTCGCCAGTCGGTCACCTCCTGAAGCAGTCCCTTGGCCAGTTGTTGGATATCTTCTTTCATGGTCGTAAATTTCTTTAAAATGCACCTGATAACCAAAAAACAGGCTAATTATTGCGAAAATATGCCAATTAACACCTGTATTTTACATGAATCAATCATCATGGTTTACCTTAGCCTTTCAAAATATGAACTTCAGTAACTTATTCCCGGTATGGTTGCTTGCGCTGGCACTGGTTTCCTGCGCGCGGCAGGGTGCGCCCACAGGTGGCCCCAAAGACACAACGCCTCCCTCTGTGGATACGCTGTACAGTACCAGAAACTATTCCACCCGCTTCCGGCCTTCAAAAATCGAGCTCCGTTTCGATGAATGGGTAACCCTCTCGGATGCCGCCAACCAGATTGTTGTGTCCCCCCCACTGGCCAAACGCCCCGAGGTTGTTCTAAGGGGCAAGACTGTCACGCTGACTTTTGATCCATCGGAACAACTACGGGACAGTGCCACCTACACCATTAACTTCGGTACAGCAGTAAAGGATCTGCACGAGGGAAACCCGGTGAAAGACCTTCGCTTCGTTTTTTCTACCGGTGATCTGATAGACAGTCTCAGGGTAAGCGGCAAGGTAGTGGATGCTCTCACAGGAGATCCTGTGGAAAATATTTCTGTCATGCTCTATGATATTGTCGCTGACAGTGTGGTGCGTAAATCGAGGCCCTATTATTTCTCTCGTACAGATAAGTCAGGCAGGTTTGAAATCAGAAATGTGAAAGCCGGCCGCTTCAAGGTGGCTGCCATCGAGGATACAGACCAGAATCTCCGCTGGGACGGAGAAAATGAGAAAACAGCTTTTCTTGATACCCTGCTCGGTGTACACGATTCAATACAAAGCGTTGTCACGCTGAACCTTTTCAAAAATCAGCCCAAATACAGGCTTGCCGAAAAAAACACGGATACGTATGGGGTGGTCAGGCTGAAATTCAGTGGCTCTGCCGATTCAGCCCGCGTACAGACTGAAAAATTGCCCGGACTGACAGTTATTCAGGAAAAAACTGTTGATTCTGTTCTTGTATGGTATGATTCGCCGGCCGACACCACCTGGAATCTCTTTGTCAATGCTGATACGGTGAAAGTAAAACCTCTCTCGAAGGAGAATTTTCTGTTGCGACATAATGTTTATCTGGACGGAGATGCTCCTCGTTCCGACCAAAAGCCGCCTCAGGCAACATCTTTCGTCAAAACAATTCAGCATACACCGGGGAAACCGCTTTTTCTGCTATTCAATTCTCCGGTAGCTGCTACCGATACATCGCTATGGATACTCGGAACCGACTCTGTCCGCATGCGGAGTTACTCGCTGGATGACGATAGTACTCATCCGCGACAAATCCGGCTGAATGTTGGCTGGCAACTGGCTACCAGCTATAAACTTGAGTTGTTACCGGGCGCTGTCACCGATCTTTGGGGCACTAAAAATACCGATACCCTCCGCAGGCAGATTAACATACCCGGTGAAAAGCAACTATCTTCACTGACACTCCAGGTTGATCGCCTCATCCCGGGTGAGCAATACGTACTCCAGCTGGTGAATGGTCCGAATGCAGAAGAAGAGCGAATTTTCGTGGCAACGACACCAAAAGAAACATTCCTTTTCCCGCGACTTCCGGTGGCTCCCTGGCTTGCACGCATATTCCATGACGCCAACCGCAATGGTCGCTGGGATACGGGTGATTATTACCTGCGCAGGCAGCCGGAAGCCAATTTTATCAAAAAAATAGAGGGGCTCAGGGCCAACTGGGAACTTTCAGTGGATTTTTCGCTCAATCCCGAGGAAAGAGAGCAAAAAAAGAAATCTCAGTAGGAAAACCGACACATCTTCAGCTGAAAACAGATTCGATAAGATGCTGATTCAGTTTGTTGATGGCAAGATAATTTCAAGACATGGCAAAAAAATCAGGTACCAGATCTGAAAAGATCGTTCAGGCCGCCCCCAGTAATGCTGCAACAGGACTTGCAACCAGAAATTGGCTACTGTTTGGACTGACATTTATTCTGTATGCCAACACCCTCAGTCACGGGTTTGTGCTCGACGACGGGCTTGTGATTCTGGAGAATGCCTATACGAAAGCGGGTTTCAGCGGTATTATGGACATACTGTCTCATGATACCTTTTATGGTTATTTCCAGAAAGAAGGAATGGATACCCTGGTATCCGGTGGCAGGTACAGACCTGTCTCCCAGGTGCTTTTTGCTGTTATTTATCAGTTTTTTGGTGAAAACGCCTTTGTCTTCCACCTGACGAACGTTTTACTTTTTTCACTGACGGTACTGGTGCTGTTTCAGGCACTCCGTTTGCTGCTGCGCAATTCGGGGGAGGAAACGTCCCTGAACGTGTCATGGATGGCCGCGCTGCTTTTTGCCGCACACCCCATACACACCGAGGTAGTGGCCAACATCAAGAGTGCTGATGAAATTCTGGCGTTGCTGGGAAGTCTGGCGGCACTGTACTGCACACTCAGGAGCTGCGATACCGGAGAAAAGAAGTGGCTGCCCCTGGCCGGTACAGCCTTCCTGATTGCCTGTCTTTCCAAGGAGAATGCAGCTGCATATATTATCCTGATCCCGGTTGCTGTCTGGCTTTTCAGAGCAGAGAAAAAATCTGTTATTAGCCATATTTGGCCTTTATTTGCCGCTTTTCTGATATTTTTTGTGATAAGGGGTTCTATTTTACCGTGGAGTTCGCTTGCCGGTACCGCTCCGGCTGAATTACTGAACAATCCGTTTCTGAAAAATGTCAACGGGCAGCTTGTTCCTTTTTCTTTTTCTGAAAAACTGGCCACGATACTTTACACGCTCTGGAAATACCTGCAGCTGCTTGTTGTTCCGCATCCGCTCACACACGATTATTATCCCAGACAGGTGGATGTGGCATCCCTTGTCAATCCGTTTGTGCTACTGGCGGTGGTGTTGTATGGTTTTATTGTGTACCGGACCGTTCGCGGATTCAGGCGCCGTGACCCGGAGTCTTACGGCTGGCTGGCCTTTCTCCTTCCTCTAGGCATTGTCTCCAATCTTGTATTCCCGATTGGTACCAATATGAGTGAGCGCTTTGCTTTCATGCCTTCAGCGGGTATTTGTCTGGTGGCAGCCCTCTTGCTCGACAGGTGGCAGCAACGTGGCGGCGCAGCACGCATATTGTGGATAGTGGTACTTGTTATATTTTCCCTGAAGACATTCACCCGCAATTTTGCGTGGGAGAGCAATGAAAAACTGTACCAGACCGACGTGGCTGTTTCCGATAAAAGTATCAAACTGCAGATCGCGTACGCGCAGGTACTCCTGGAGCGTGCGCGTGAGACAGGTGATACTGCTGGTAAAACAGCGCTGACACAAGATGGATTAAAGCACATAAACAGTGCGCTCGCGTTGTATCCAGATTTTCTGACGGCACTGGTTATAAGAGGGAACCTTTATGCAGAAGCGGGGAAATATCCGGAGGCAATTGCCGACCACCGGAAAGCCCTGGCTCAGGCTCCCGAAAACACTGTCAGCAGGGAGCGTCTGGCAGCTACCCTGCGCGCGGCCGGGCTTGATGCCGGTCAGTTAAAGCGCGATTTTACCTCTTCGAGGGCATATCTGGATGAATCATGGCAGATGAATCCGAAGGATCCGGAAACGGCCCGTCTGCTCGGTGTACTTAATATGGTTCAGGGAAACAAGGATGCAGCCCTTGAGTGGCTGCAGAAAGGAGAGGAAGTGGCCGGAGAAGACGCTGCTGCACTTTGGGAACTGGGTGTTGCATATAACAATCTCGGAATGTCTGACAAGGCGCGGGAGTTGCAGCAAAAGGCGTATCAGGCAGATCCTGACATCGTAAAGAGAGTACAGGACGCTCAATAAAGGCGTATATGTTTGTTACACCGTATCTTTGCATCTGAAACTATGGAACAGGAAATACAGAAGAAAAAACCGCTCCGCAATTTGCTCAATCGCATCAATCGCCGCGAATTGAAAGAGCGTATGCGCAACAGTACGGAAAAACGCGTCACACTGTCCTATTACAAGTACCACAAGATTGAGGATCCGTACGCTTTTCGGGACGAGTTGTTTATCAATTATCACGAGCTTGGTGTTTTGGGCAGGATATATGTGGCTCAGGAAGGCGTGAATGCCCAACTTTCGGTACCTGAAGAGCGATATGAAGATTTCAGAAAATACATGGATACCTGGCCCATGTTCCGCGGAATGCGACTGAATATTGCCGTGGAGGCCGACGGGAAATCCTTTTTTACGCTTACTATCAAGGTGCGCAACAAGATTGTGGCCGACGGTATTGATGATCCGGAATTTGATCCGTCGAAAACAGGAGTGCATCTGAATGCCGAAGCCTGGAACAAACTTGCGGAAGATCCCAATACCGTGATTGTGGATATGCGCAACCACTATGAAAGTGAGGTTGGCCGTTTTGAGAATGCCATCGTACCGGATGCAGTCACCTTCAGAGAAGAGTTGCCTGTAGTAGCTGAAATGCTGGAGCAGAACAAGGATAAAAATATTCTCATGTACTGTACCGGGGGTATTCGCTGTGAGAAAGCGAGTGCATATATGAAGTACAGGGGGTTTAACAATGTTTTTCAATTGGAAGGTGGCATTATCGAGTATAACCGGCAGGTGAGAGCAGGCGGTTTAAAAAACAAATTTCTGGGTGTTAATTTTGTTTTTGACGAGCGTCTGGGCGAGCGTATCAGTGAAGATATCATTGCGCAATGCCATCAGTGCGGGAGTCCGGCAGATACGCATGTGAACTGTGCCAACAGTTACTGTCACATCCTTTTCATACAATGCCCTGCCTGTGCGGAAAATTACAGTCAGTGCTGTTCGGAGCAGTGTGCCTCGTTTAACGCCCTGTCGGAGGAAGAACAGAAAATGAAAGCACCTTATTCAGTATTCAATGGTTCAAAGTTCGGGAAGGGTGCCTACAAGGCATTCCGGAAGTCGGGCACACAACTTAACAAGGACTGATTCAGATGGACAAGGATAAAAAGAAGACCAGGTTTGTTTATCAGCCGGAGTACCCCGGCGGACCCAAAGAGTTTACGAAGTTTCTGTATTCCAATCTCCGCTATCCTAAAGAAGCGCTGACCAGCAAGATAGAGGGTGTGGTGTATATGGAGTACGATATAGATAACAAGGGTACTGTAGTAGCAACGCGGGTTCTGAAGGGTCTGGGTTACGGTTGCGATGAAGAAGCTGCTCGTGTGGTAAAGATGCTTCGCTTCACCGTAGCCAAAAACAGGGGAATACACGTGTTATTTCATCAGAAAGTGCGGATCAAGTTCAAACTGCCGGAGGAGAAGCCTGTACAGGTTCTGGCGCCACAGCAACAGCAGCCAGTGAGTTATACATACACTGTTACCACTACGGTTATACAGCAGGGAGATAAGCAGAACCCTGAGGAAGAGAAGGGGACAACCACGTACAGTTACACTATTACGTTTTGATACAATAGCAGGCTTGAAATGTACGGGGGCTTGCCGGATTGGATTCCGGCAAGCCCCCGTTGAACAAGCTCTAATACTCAGAATCTGGCGGTTACGCCTGCCATAAAGTTGAGGCCTACCGTCGGATAACGGTACCAGCGTTCCCGCTTGTTGTTCAGGATGTTGTTGATATCCAGAAAGGCACCGACATTTTCGGAAAAGAAGTAGCTGCCGCCCAGGCTGAGATCGTATAGTACATCACTTTCGCCCAGAACCCCCAATTCATCGCGGTAGGGAATCTTGTCGGCCATGTAAAAGTTGGCTTTCAGCGACATTTTATTCTCCAGCAGGTTATAAACAGCACCGAAGTTGCCTTCGATTTCCGGCAGGCCGAAAGCAGTTTCCTGATTGGAGAGGCTGTAAACATTCTGACTGGCTGTGGCTGTCAGAACCAGATTCTCCACAGGCTTGATTTTAGCTGTGAATTGCAGGTTGAAAATACTGGCGGAGTCGTAGAGTGTGGCGAAGCGGGTCAGTGAAGCCCCGTTCTGATCAGTCTCAAAGAGAGTCTGGTACATCGTCAGGTTGTTGACCTTGCTGTATCCAACCTGTCCGTTATATTCAATAAAACCCACATTGCCTTTTACACCGCCAAAAAAGTTAAGTGTACCGGTATTGCGAAGCTCGGATGCTCTGATCTGAATAAATGGATTATAGCGCGACATGGACAGGTAGGTATTTTTTTGCAGATCGCCGCTTGCACCAGCGAATGCCTGTATACCTTCCCCCCACACACGCAGGGTAAGGTCAATGTCGGGAAAAATACTGAACACATCCTTGTGATTCACAAAGTTGGCTCCCAGTTTGAACTGTACGGCATCTGCGTGAAAGGTGAAGGACGGCTGCAGATAAATATTGTTGAGTTTCTGAGATGCTGTGTCGGTAAAAGTCGTGATATCGGGTCGGAGGACGAGCCTCAGAGCGTGTTTTTCATTGAACCACTTGGTTGCGGTCATGGGCATGTCGAAACCGATTTCTCTGTTGGAATAGTAGTCGTTGAGCAGATAAACGCGCGGAGCCAGCGAGAAATTCAGGTCCAGATCAGACCGCTCCTTGTTATACAGCTTTGTACTGAAGTCGAGCAGTTTATAATCCTGGCGGGTAGCTTCTCTGGTGAAAGAGGATACTTCATGGTCATATCCGTAGAAATGAACCCGGTCGTAGCTATAGCCAATTTTGGCTCCGACTGCCAGGTTGGATGGTAACTGATAATAATTTCCGCTTATGGATCCGGCGGTACTGCTGAAACGCTGGTTTTCGAGTGCCCGGTCGGCACTGAGTTGGTGGTGTTTCAGGTAAATTTTGCCGTCGTAAGACTCTGCCTTGCCGAAGTAATAACTGCCTTCGCCCAGGAAAGACGTTGGAGAGCCTGCACCGAGGCGGGCAAACCCGCGATAATCTGCCTGCTTTTCAGCGGCTTTTACGGCAATGGGGCGAAGTGTAGGCGCCTCATATTTCATTTCTACCGGGTGCGCGGGTACGTTGTATTTCAATTTTTTTGAAGAGGTGTCAATAGGTGGCAACGATGGTACCAGTTCAATCTTGTTAGCATCAGCCATGCGTACTTTCAGTGTGGTGGATACCTCCTGAACTCCGCCGTCGAGACCGCCTCCCTGAGCCACAGCGGACTGTACTGCTGCGCAGAGGGCGATGAAAAGTAACAGAACGACTTTATATTGGGTAGTCATATTTGAAAAATTTAGAGTGAAAAAAGCTGGATGAGGTGCTGTTTGAATCAGTTTCCTTCATCGAGCTCCAGGCGGTTTTTGTTTTTATTATCGGTTTTATTGGCCGGGCGTCCTGATTTGCCCTGAATTTTGTCCAGCTTTTCCTGTGCGAGGCGCTTGATTTCCGGATTGTCGCCTTCATAGAATTGTATGACGCTTTCGAGTGCCGCGACTGCTTCCGCTTTTTCCTCCAGAGCAACATACGTATCGGCGAGGAGAATCAGGTTTCGGGCGATCCAGTCGTTACTGTTGCTGCTTGCCTGATTGGCTTCCTCAACCATTTCGGTTACCTCCTGATACTTCTTCTGTTTATAGAGAATCTGGCAGATCAGGTGATAGGATTCGGCGAGAAGATCAATGGTTACATCGGCTTCGGTTACCGATTTGAATTGAGGGAGTGCGCGGTTATATTCCCCTTTTTCGTAAGCCATCTTACCACCGTAATAATTGGCTTCAGCCTGTTCACTTTCAGTTGAGACAGCCGATGCATTTATTTTTCTGGCATAATCGGCCACGGCGGAAGCTTTTTTGGCTTCATAAGCGGCCATAAGAGCTACCTTTTGAGCGGACAGGCGTGATTTTTCCGTTTTGGATGATTCCTCCCATTTTTGAGCGTACTCTAGTGCTTTTTCGAAGTCAGTTTCGTATTCGGCGCATATTCTTGCCGCTTTTTCAGCTGCTTTGGCATAGTTTCTGGCGTCATCTTTTGTCAGAACGACCTCATAGTCCTTTAGCGATTCGGCATATTTTTTCAGTTCGAAGTAACTTTCACCCCGGAGGAAATAGGCGTTGGATGCATTCGCGCCCTTTGGTTTTTCACGAAGGTACCGGTTGAATCCTTCAATTGCCTTGTCGAATTTGCCATTATTGAACTGTGTTTCTGCGATGGTGTAATAACCCTCTTCAGGACTTCCGGAACCGGTACCGCCGGAATACTGCTCTTTCAGTTTTACATATTTGTCCATTTCATTTTCATTGGTGTAAATGGTCAAAAGTGCATCGAATGCAATATCCTTTTCTTCCGGGGCGGGGTTACTTTTGAGTGCGCGGAGGTAGTATTCTTCGGCAGTTTTGTTGGAGCCTTTATTTTCGCTGATGAGGCCCAGTTGCAAAAGTGCACTTACCAGATAATCACTTTTTTTATTTCCGTTGACCAGTTCAGTATAAGCTTCAAGCGCTTTTCCCTGATTTCCGGCAGTCATGTAGGTATTACCCAGTTCGTACCAGGCGTCGTCAACATAGATACTGGACGGGTAGCCGTCAATGAGATCCTGCAGGGTACCGATTTTTCCGGTAACATCCCGGTTCAGGCCCTGAATGAGAGCAATCTGGAACATGGCATAGTCGGCGCCTCCTGATTTTTTGGAGATAGTTTCCTTGTAAAGACGGAGGGCTTCCTGAGATTTTCCGGTAGCAAACAGGCAGTCAGCTGAGCGGAGGGTAGCGTCGCTTAGTACTGACTAGAGCTGGTCGCTCAGATTTTTATACTTTTTCAGAGCGCTGACGGCCTCACTGAAATTATCGGCTGCCTTGTCGTAATTCTTTGTGAGCAAGTTATTGTAGCCCTGCACATAGTTTCCTGTGCCGACACTGCTTTCTTCGGGTAGTTCAGCCGAAAAACTTTTCGCACTGCCAAGGAATTTGCTGATGAATGTTTTACTTTCCTCGTAGGCTTTGTTCTCATTAAGAATGGATCCCATCCAGAAGTTACAGAGTGCGGTTGTTTTTTTATCAAGCGGGAAGTCGAGAGATTTCTCGAAGTACCTGCGCGCCTTTGCATTTTGGTTGTCCTGGCAGAGCTGCAGTCCCCGCAGGTAGGTTACTTTCTGATAGGTTTCGTTCAGTTTAGGCGTTCTTTTTTTGATATTTTCCAGAATTTCGATTGCCTGTTCGTAGTCACGGGTACTCAGAAGCACAGTTCCCATCAATTCCTGTGCATCTTCATATCGATTTGATCCGGCGTCGATGCGTTGCAGTGCCCTAATCGCCTCCTTGTCGTCGTTCAGTTCGTGGCTCAATTTGGCATAATTGATTAGAGCATCTTCCTTGACCTCCTTGTCAGCATTCATTCTGGCGGCTTTTCCGAACGCTACCCGGGCGCTGGTTTTCTTTTTGACATGCAGGTAACAGTCGCCGAGGTGGTACTGGCTGTTTTGAATTTGAAGACTGTCTTCCGTTACTTTTGTGAAATTGTCGGCAGCGTCCTGATAATCGCCGTTCATGTACTGAGTAAAGCCCAGCTGATAAAAATCGGCGGAGCGGAGCTGGAGGCCGTTTTTGGAGGCGAACTCCAGAAACGGTTGTGCGGCCTCGAATTTGTCCTGTTCATAATAGGCCTGACCGACGAGCTGGTTGATTTCGGCTCTGTTTCTGAGAGAACTATCGGATGCTTTTGATTTGCCGTAGTCAATGACCTTGTCGTAGTCCTTCTGAGCGGCATAAATCTGAAGCAGATAATAGGGTACAGCTGATTTGTACTGTTCCGATTTTTCACAGATTTTGAAAGCCTTGACAGCTTCGGCGTATTTGGCTTCAAAAAACACACAGCATCCGTAGTAATAGTTGGCCGGGTGATACCAGGTGCCTTCTGTATTCTCGCGCAGGAGAGAGAAATTCTTTTTGGCCTCCGAAAAAGCTTTCGTTACAAAGTGACTGTAGCCTTTTTTGAAGGTAATTTCATCGAGTATCTGACCGCTTGCGGACGTAGCGAGATCAAAGTATTTCAGGGCTTCTTCATACTCTTTTCGGTCGAAGTAGTAATTTCCTATTTCCAGTGCGGCCTGGCTGGCGATTGGTGAGGGCGAGTTTTCTCGCAGGAAGTCAAGTGCCAGTTTTTCGGCTTCGGGTTGTCCGAGGCGGACGGCACACTTGGCGTAATAAAGTTCCGACTCCGTTTTAAGCGTCTTCCAGTCGGGTTCATTTACCGGCCTGACATACTCCGTGGCGTTATGGAATTCCTGCTGGGCCATGGCATAGAGGTGTTGATTGAAGAATTCCACCCCTCTTTTATAGGCGAGCGTTGCTTCCGTGTAAACAGTGGTCTGTTGTGAGCGTGCTGAGAGAGCCGACAGGCTCAGAAGCATCAGGAGAATAGCTTTTCGAAAATTCATATCGAATTATATTGATGGTTAATCGCTCAAAGAGAACGCGACAAAGGTGCCTGCGCTCTCATCATTCCGATATTTTGGGTTAATTTTAACATAAAACGCAAAATTGCACGGATTATTCGTCTGCAGTTACTAAGAGCTTGTTCAGGATTCTCTCACCGAGTCAAAAACGGCTCATTTTTCGCCATTTTTCACCTTTTTTCAGTTACGTAGCTCTGGCTATGCGCCTTCAAAAATGCAAAAACTGACAAAAAATCAGCCTGTTTTTGCCAACGGCAGAGAATCCTGAACAAGCTCTAAGTGCCTGTCATAAATCCACCGCGAAAATACAAAACAAGCCTGAAATGTAAAGTGCATTCAGGACTGTAATCTGACATCCTGCCGTCGTATCTTGGCGGCCCGACATCACGAATATTAAAGACATGCGTTTTCAGAATCTGCTTTTTATCCTCTTCTGTTCGGTTCATTTCGGCGCAGTTGCCCAGAGCCCCGAGTTCAATCCACTTCGTTACGTCAACCCGTTTACAGGTACAGGCGGGCACGGGCACACCTACCCGGGTGCAACGGCTCCGTTTGGTATGGTGCAGTTAAGTCCTGACACACGTATTGACATGATGGACTGGGACGGGTGTTCCGGATACCACTATTCGGATTCGCTGCTCTATGGATTTTCACATACACACCTGAGCGGCACGGGTGTAGCAGATTACGCGGATATTCTCTTTAAGCCATATACCGGCAATACGGGTCTCAAGCCGGAAGAATATATTTCCCCATTCAGGAAGACGAACGAGCGTGCGGAAGCTGGCTACTATTCCGTTTTTCTGGAAGATCAAAAGATACTTGCCGAACTTACTGCCACTGAACGGGTGGGGGTACATCGTTACACGTACCCGAAAAATCAGGATCGGGGGAGTATCCTGATTGATCTGCGTCACCGCGACAAGGTGCTCGATTCGCATCTTGAGCAGGTTGGTCCCAATGAAATAGCCGGATTCCGGATTTCGAAATCGTGGGCAGACGAGCAGCATATTTATTTTGTAGCCCGTTTTTCAAAACCGATTGCGGGAAAAGTATTCATTGATATGTCGGGTAATCCGCGTGAGGTTGCTTCACCTTTGTCGGGAAAATCTGTTGTTGCTCTGCTTGATTTCTACAATGACGGAGAGCCGCTGGTTGTGACAGTTGGCATCTCCGGCGTCAGTATGGAAGGTGCCAGAAAAAATCTGGATGCCGAGTGCTCCACGTTCGATTTTGACCAGACCAGGGTGAACACCCAGCGAAAATGGCTCAGAGAGTTGTCGAAAATCGAGGTGGAAACAGACATTGAGGTACGGAAGACCATTTTTTACACGGCGCTTTACCACACTATGATTGTACCCAATCTCTGGAGCGATTTTGACGGATATTATCGGGGGCGCGATGGCAAAATTCATCATTCAGACAGGCCGGTTTACACGGTATTCTCGCTGTGGGATACTTACAGAGCCTGCGATCCGCTTTATACCATTATTGAGCCAGGGCGCACTGCTGATTTTATCAACACATTTCTGCTTCAATATGAGCAGTCGGGATTATTACCCGTTTGGGAACTGGCTGCGAACGAGACGAACTGTATGATTGGCAATCACGCCATTCCTGTTATTGCGGATTCCTACATGAAGGGTATCCGCGATTTTGACGAAAAAAAGGCATTAAAAGCTATGGAGGCCAGCGTCAATCAGGCGCGGCTGGGACAGATAGCATACAGGGAAAACGGGTATGTACCTTCCGACGAAGAGCCGGAGTCCGTTTCAAAAACACTTGAGTATGCCTATGATGACTGGTGTGTGGGACAGATGGCCAAAGCGCTTTCAGACGACCTCACAGCCGACAAATACTTCAAGCGTTCGCTGAATTACCGCAATCTGTTCGACCCCTCCTCGCGTTTCTTCAGAGCCCGCAATAACGGCGCCTGGCACTGGCCTTTCGATCCGTTTGAGGTGAACTTCAACTATACCGAGGCAAATGCCTGGCAGTACCGGTTTGCGGCTCCTCAGGATGTGAGCGGACTGATGCGCCTGATGGGGGGGCGTACGGCATTTGTAGCGGAGCTGGACGCTCTGTTCGGAGCGAAAGGATCTACTACTGGCAGGAATCAGGCAGATATAACCGGATTAATCGGGCAATATGTGCACGGGAATGAGCCAAGCCATCACATGGCCTATCTGTACAATTATGCCGGAGAACCCTGGAAGACACAACTCAGGGTGCGTCAGATATTGAATGAAATGTATCAGAACCAGCCCGACGGACTTTCAGGAAACGAGGACTGCGGACAGATGTCGGCCTGGTATGTGCTCTCGGCCATGGGCCTTTATCAGGTTACCCCCGGAGATCCGGTTTACACATTCGGCTCTCCTGTGTTCGACAAGGCAACTATTCACCTGAGCAACGGGAAAGATTTTGTCATCGAAACAAAGAACAACAGTGCATCCAATATATATGTGAGTAGTATCACGCTGAACGGTACGGACTGGACAGCGAACCGGATTAAGCACGAGACGCTGCTGAACGGTGGCAGGCTGGTTTTTGAGATGATTGACAAGCCGTCATCCTGGGGAACTGCCGAGGCCGACAGGCCTGTTTCGGCTGTTAATGTAATCGGGGTTCCGCCTACGCCTTTTGTTGCCAGCGGCAAGAGGTCATTCCGTGGCGGACAGTCGGTAGAACTCGGTTGTCTGGATACTGCCGCGGATATCTATTATCTGCTTGCATCAGAAAATACAGATATGACGCGCAGCAACTTTATACGTTACGAGGGCCCCGTAGAGTTGAGCGGCACATCCGTACTGTACGCAATCAGCAAAAAGCATGGTGAAGAGAGTCCGGAGTTGCGTGCAGTTTTTTCGAAGATTCCCGAGGGTTTGAATGTTGTCAGGTACAATACGAAATACAATCCGCAGTACACGGCCCGCGGCGATGAAGGGCTTATAGACGGTATCCGGGGTAGCAAGACCGATTTCCGGACTGGCGACTGGCAGGGATTTGAGGGGGTGAATCTCGATTTTGTAGTTGATCTGGGCAAATCACGGGATATCAGCAGTGTGTCAGCCGGGTTTATCCAGGATGAAAATGCGTGGATATTTTTCCCCAAACGCATGCAGGTGGAAGTTTCAGAAGATGGGCAGCAGTTCACACCTGCGGGCACCTATGTTTGTAATATTTTACCGTCTGAAAAGGGCGTCATCCAGTCGGATTTTCTGGTAAAAACCGGAGGGATAAAAGGGCGTTACGTACGTGTGATTGGAGAAACCCGGGGTATGTGTCCTGATGATCACAAAGGCAGGGGTTATCCGTGCTGGGTATTTGCCGACGAGATAAAAGTGGACTGAGATCAGTTAATCGGATCGGGCAATATTGGAAGAATTACCTCGACCCGGGTTCCGCTGGTGTTGCTGTAGCTGATTTCGGTCATATCGGTGATCTGAATGAAGTTATGTTCTCTGCTATTCTGGAGTTCATGCAGCAACTTCAGGCGCTCCTCCGTTATTTCCATGCCTCGGGAGCGGTGCTTCTGAAACCCGATTTGAGATGCCTGTTTTTCGCGTCCTTTATTAATGCCAACCCCATTATCTTCGACTATGCATCTGATCAGATTTTCATCACGGTCAACCATCTCGAATCTGACAACAAGGCGTCCTTCCTGCCGGGGCCTGAGACCGTGTTCGATGGCATTTTCCACAAATGGTTGTATAATCATGGTTGGTATAAACAACTCCTCCAGATCCTGATCCGGCGGGGCAATAATCTGGAAGTCGAGGCGGTCGCGGAACCGGAGTTTTCGGTTGATATCGAGGTAGCGGTCCAGAAATTCAATTTCCTGTTCAAGAGATACCACTTCGAGTCCGGAGTATTCCAGGGTGTGTCGCATCATTTTGGCGAATTTGGCCAGATAAGACTCTGCATCTGCGTTTCTTCCGGAAGTGACAAGTCCCTGAATGGCATTCAGGACGTTAAACATGAAGTGTGGGTTCATCTGAGCCCTGAGTGCCCTCAGTTGAAGTCCTGCCACGCGTAATTTGGCCATCTGAGCCTCCTGGCGGCTTCGTTCCAGGTGATAACGTGCCTCAATTTCGTTTCTTTCGTGATCGCGGAGCTGGTCGAAGTATTCCTGATTCAGTTTGGTGACTTTACCTTGCCAGACATACGCGCGTTCATAATCTCCGTTGCCGGCATAAAATGCTGCCAGGTTTTGCCCAACTTCACCTAGGTGATAGAGGTCATTGCCCTTTTGGCCTATTTCCCATGCTTTTTTGAAATGAATTTCGGCGCTTGGATTGTCTTCCTGACCCAGGTAAAGTCCGGCACGCCAAAATTCAATTTTGGATAAATTATTGAAATCTGCGGGTTTGGCCGGTGTGTCGTACTGTGCAGCTGCTTGCCCGAACAGGTTAAAAGCGCGTACTGAGTGGCCTGACAGCATTGACAGCAGTCCCAGATTACTGAGTGCGTGTGCTTTGGCCTCTGATTCGTTGGCGCCTGCGAACTTGAGTGCCTTTTCGAAATATATTTGTGCCTGCTCAGCCTCATTTCTGGACATAGCTGCGCGGCCGGCATTCAGGTAGTGCCAGCTGAGGCGGGGGCGGAGATTGTATCTTTCAACAACTGGCAGTACATTTCTGTATGCGTCGAGGCTTTTTTCTTTTTCTCCCAGTTTTTCATAAAGGCCTCCCAGTCCACTCAGGATCAGTGTTTTGATATAGAAGTCTTTCAAACTGGACTGATTGTTCAGGCCAATCTGAGCCTTTTCGGCGTCCATCAGGCAGTCGAGTGCCTGTCGGTTATTACTGAGGTGCAGGTGAAGAAATCCTTCTCGGCAGGCAACATGTGCGTACAGGTGGGTGGGAGCTCCGAGTGCCAGATATCGTCGCGATCTCGCCAGGGCATCTTCGGCGGCTGCCCAGTTTCGCTGGTTGAGATAGGTAGCAGCCACATCGGCCCATATTTCGGCAAGGCCGCCGGAGTCGGACAGGTTTTCGAGAATTCCTATTGCCAGTTGCGCGTGCAGCAGAGACTGATCGTAGCGGTGCCACTGATTTTCGAGGAATGAGGCACTTCTGTGGTAGGTAAGCCGCATATCGAACGGACTGAGCGGACTGAGCAGTCCCGACAGTTCATTCATAGCTGCAGCGGCCTGTTCGAAGTCGGTGAAGACCCATCTGGACAGGTTATCGGGGAGGCGGCGCAGCAGCGGACCCTGATCGTTTGGTGATTTATTATTCAGATGAGTTCAGGCTTGACGAAATGAATATTTGCACGACAAAAGGAATTGTTGTGGAGCAAAAATAGTTTAAAAAGACTATACTGCATGAAAATACAGTATCTACTTCTTTCCTAGGCGGTTCATCACGTATGATTTGTGACTTCGGCCAACGGGGAGGCGACGGTTTACCACTGAAATTTCGGTAGCCGAGAATACCTGGATTTTATCAATGGCAATCATGAATGACCGGTGAATGCGCAGAAACTGGTCGTCTGGAAGAAACGATTCGAGCTCTCCGAGCTGGTAATGGGTATGATAGGTTTTATGTGCAGTGACAATGGCTACCGTATCCTTCAGGCTTTCGATGTACAGGATTTCATCGAGAAATATTTTTACCGATCTCTTATTGATATTGAAGAAGTAGTAGGGTCTTGGTGGTGCTTCTGCAGCTCTTGAAACGGGCGACAGGTCGGGTATTCGTTGCGGGAGCAGTAATTTGTCTGCTGCTTTCAGGAAGCGCTCGAAGTCAACAGGCTTCAGCAGATAGTCGGTTACCTGCATATTGAAACCTTCCACCGCAAACTGGTGGTAAGCGCTGGTGATAATGACCCGTGGCTGATTCAGCAGATTTTTCAGGAAATCGAGTCCGTTGAGTTTGGGCAGGTTGATATCGAGGAACAGGACATCTACCGGGTTTTGCCTGAGAACATCGAGCGCATGAATTGCATCGTGACATACATGCGTGAGTTGCAGAAAAGGGATCTGCTCTATATATTCTGTGAGGATTTCTGCTGCCAGAGGTTCATCTTCAACAATCACGCACCGTAGTCTTGCTGACTGGGGAGAGGTTTCGTTTTCCATAGATTACATCAAAGTAACACCCTGAAAGTTATCATATCCTTTGTTTCCACCCTGAATCCTTCATTTCTGAGCCGCTCTGCCTGAAGTAAACCGTTGCCTGGCAGGCGGTTGTTGAGCCGATGGTTGTCCGGAACGACCCTCCACCAGGGCAATTCCGGCTCTTCCCCGTCTGCGCTCATTTCCTCGGCTGCTTCGGCGGCGATTCTGAAGAAAATACCGGTTGTCAGCGGACACGTGTAGTCGGCATCAAAGTCGGCAGCCAGTTTTTCTCTGAGTTGCCCCATCGTCATTACCTCGCCTTTCGGTATTGTTTTGACCTTGTTATACACAAGTTGGGGGGTTGCTATGAGCATACGGGAGCCACCGGAGCGCAGATTCCAGCTCTCCGGGCCCTCCTTTACTTCGGGGGGCTGGTTTTTATGCAGTTTATCCTGCCAGGGTGTGGCTGATTTTTTCATTTTTTTCAGGATAAAACACCCAGTTCCCTGCCTGTTTTTGTGAAGGCTGCGACGGCTTTTTCAAGGTGTTCCTGTTCGTGGGCTGCTGACAGCTGCACCCTGATGCGGGCTTTACCCTGAGGTACTACCGGATAGAAGAAGCCTATGACATAAATTCCTTCGCTGAGCAGGCGGCGGGCGAACTCCTGCGCCAGTGGAGCATCGTACAGCATAATTGGGACGATAGGGTGTTCACCGGGTATGATATCAAATCCTGCGGATGTCATGGCAGAGCGGAACCACTTTGTATTGTGTTCCAGTTTGTCGCGAAGGGCTGTTGTACTGGTGAGCAGTTCCATTACCTTGATACTGGCTCCGACGATGCTGGGAGCTACAGTGTTGGAGAACAGGTATGGTCTGGATCGCTGGCGCAGCATTTCAACGATTTCCTTTCTGCCGGAAGTGAATCCACCGCTGGCGCCGCCGAGTGCTTTGCCGAGTGTACCGGTAATGATATCCACACGTCCCATAACTCCCCGGTGTTCGTGAGTTCCGCGGCCTGTTCTGCCCAGAAATCCGGAGGCATGACATTCGTCTATACCGACCATGGCTTCATAGCGGTCGGCCAGATCGCATATCTTGTCGAGCTGGGCGATAGTGCCGTCCATGGAAAATGCGCCATCGGTAAATATGAGTTTTCTGCGGGCTCCGGCAGCAGTGGCCTCTTTCAGGCACTCTTCGAGAGCGTTCATGTCGTTGTGTTTGTAGCGCCAGCGCTGGGCCTTACACAGACGAATACCGTCAATGATACTTGCGTGGTTCAGTTCACATCAATAGCGGCCTCCGTCACTTCGGGGTGGCTACTGAGGCCCAGGTAGTTATTGGCGCAGAAATTGAGTACTTCGTGTTGTGCCGTGGTATCAATCACCGGGCCCTGATGAGAGGTGATAATACGCTCCTCCTTATAGAGTCCGGCGTCTCTGATGCCCTGCAATTCGGCCTGCAGGGCGGCTTTTACATTGGCAAACATGGTCAGACAAGTTGAATAGTTCGCCGCAAAGATACGAATAATTGGTCGCTGATGTAATTGCTCCCTTTACCATCCGACAGAAATGGGCATAGTTCCGTCGTAATTACCGGTAAGAACAGGTGTCTGGCGGCCGTCGGTATATCGGTTCACTTTTTTGCGGACATACCTGTACAGTTCTCGCATTTCCACCACACCGTTGTCGTCGTAGTCGGCCAGGCCACTCATTCCCTCGATCAGGAAAAAGGTAAAAACACCCTGACGGAGTTCGCGGTCTTCCCACGATGCTTCCATAGCTGTTGACGACATGAAAAAAGCTGTGCCAGCCTCTGCATGTTCGAACGAATCGTAGAAATTATCGAGGGATTGTCCAGCGCCTTTGGCTGTAAGGCCATAGGATTCATCCTGAATACCACTGAAGCATGCATCTGCGATACAAATCTTGTGGCGAGCCTGACTTCGCCCCATGATTTTCGCGATAATGCTGTGTGGAATCCTGTTGTGCATTCCGTTGAAGTCGGAGGGAAGAAAAGATCCGGCTAGTCCGTGACCACTGAAATAAAACATGATCACATCATTGGCATCGGCCTCTTCGGCTATTTCCCGGATAGCGTTGAGCACTGCGGAGCGCGAAGCTTCTTCATCGAGGAGCAGCCGGATATTCTCTTCGGGCACGGCCCCTCCTTGTGTGCTGATGAGGTGTTCGTAGAACTGTAGCGCGTCGGAGGCTGCATAGGCCAGTTTTGGCATAGTGGGATAAGTGCCTACTCCCGCTATAACTGCGTAAATGGTAACGGCACCATTTGCCTGATCATCGCGACTGTCTTCCGTTTCATCGTAATCGGAAAAATATTCGTCGGTACTGACCAGGAGCAAATCACCATCTCTTTCAGGCTGTGAATAACCTGACAAACTGCTTTTTATCGGGTCTTCGTCATAGAACCGGTGTGACTGCGCAGCGCAGGGCAGGGTAATCATCACGGGGATTAAAAGTTGAAGGAGGCCTTCGGTTTTCATAGCAACAAGAGTGTTTGGCGGATGAATAGTTACTCTCTGTAGCGTTCTTGATGTTGCTATATTGATCGAGTTCGGGAATAAAGGAAAAGGACCACTGCATCCGGCTGATGAATCCGTATGCAAATCGGCGAGATAAAGTTATATCAATTGAGTAAAACGGAAATAAAAAATATGTCTTGTTTATTTAACGGCGGATATCCAGAAGAAACGGCATGTTTGGATTCCTCAATTATATCAACTTTTGATCTGTTCGCTCGTCTTGCCGAATCTTCTTTC
>JAJTFM010000189.1 GCA_021298575.1 Saprospiraceae bacterium
CTAAAGGGGTGCCAGGAATAAGTAGAAAAAGTAATGGTTCTACGCCATTATTAGCTGATTTTCAGATTTAGTCCACCCAGAAAACCGTAATGATGAAATTTTGAACAGTCTCAAGAAACACCTGTTTTCGACACATTTTTTATAAAAAATGTAAGATATTGTATATCAGTCATTTGCGTCAAAAAATATGTTTATTTTGGGTGTCCCAGTATCGAAAACAGGAAAAAAACGCACCGCGACCGCTGGTCGAAATGACACTCGCCAAAATGGATGTACTGTGGAATGAGGCTAAAAAGCGCGGCGGACACTGACGCGCTTTAAAAACACGGGGGCCAGACGAATATCGCCTGGCCCCCGTACATATTCAAATCAGAGCAGAATTAATAACCTGCGTCTTTGTTGCCTTTGAAGCTGCCTTTGCCAGCCTCTTTGCCTTCCGGACGAGCCATTTCTGTCTCACCCTTGGCTACATGGAACTCCGCACGGCGGTTCATACCGTTGGAAGAGCTGGAAGAAACCAGTTTGCTGCCTTCGCCGGCCCAGTTCAGGATCAGGCGGTCGCGGCTTACGCCATGCTGGGAAACCAGTGCATCAATCGCTGATTTCGCACGGTTGTAAGACAGTACGTTGTTGTAGCCTTCAGAACCGCGTGCATCTGTATGACCAACTACCACCACTTTGATGTTCGGGTTGTTCTTGAGCACAGTAGCAACATAGTGCAGTTTCTCGGCTTCCCCGTTGCGAACAGTATAGCTGTTGTCAGCAAAACCTACATTGGGCAGGAACCAGTCTGTCTTTGGCTCAGGAATCTTGATAGCTGCAATCTTGGCGTCAACGATGCGGTTAACATCAGCCTCTGTGATTGCCTTTGGAACCTGAGCAACGCCGTCAGCATTAACAGCGTAGCCCGGAGGAGAATAAGGCTCTTTGTCTTTGTAGTCAGGAACCTTGTCGCCGTCGCTGTCAAGTGTAACACCGTTCGTGCTTACACGTGCGCCCGCAGGGCTGTTGGTTTCTTTGTCAATAGCGTCAATAATACCGTCGCCATCGGTATCAGTCGGGTCATAAACCGGACGAGCCTCCAGTGCTGCGATAGCCTCACCTGTAGCACCCAGCGGATTAACCCAGTACAGCGGCTCGGATTTGTCTTTGCCGAGGTTGAAGTTCAGCGACAGGTGTGGCCAGCGAACCACGTCGCGACCGTTGTAGCTTGAACCATTTGCTGTAACAGCCTCATCGCCGTCAAGCAGGTCGGCATCAGCACCCAGGGTGTTGATGAAAGAGTACTCCAGACCGATATTGAACTTCGGGTTCACGCGGTAAGCAATACCCAGACCGCTCTCGAAGAAGGCATTGGTGCCTTCAACGGAACCGTCTTTCGCTGTGGAAGGATCCGTAGCAAAAACAACGCTCTTCGCGTCGGTAGTGAACCTGGTAACACCCAGACCGGCATACACGTTCACGCCGATTTTGCTGTTGGGCTTGCGGAACAAAAGGTTGTTCAGCGTAACTACAGCCTGACCGCTTCCGGAAATCCAGCTGCTCTCGGAAGAGCGCAGATCAGGGCGTTCGTTTTCGTTCTTCATGGAAGCGTAAAGTGCGCTTGCGCGGAAAGAGAAGGCATGTCCGAATGCCTTGCGTACGTGCAGGCCTGCGCCGATGCCCGGGAATTTGGCGTCAATCTCGCCAGAAGAGATAGTAGGCGTGCCAAGGTCAACACCCAGTTCCCACTGATCCGCAGCAGGAGAAAGGGAGCGGTAACCAGCAGCGCTCTGAGCCTGCAGACCCACGTATGCAGAGGTGAACAGTAGTGCAAGTGTTAAGTTGCGAACCATCATAAGGTTGATTCTTTAATTGATGATTGTAATCATGTTTATCTGTAAACGGAAGGGCCTGGGGGCGCATTGTGTACCGTTTTACAGTTGTTGAAAGGTTGATTTTCCGAATTATCGCGCAATATTCGGCATAAATATTTATATGCCGAGCTTTTTCAGCGCCAAAAGTAAGGCAGATGATGATATTTTTCGGGGTTCCGGACTAATTTTTATCACTTCCTCGAGTGCACGGCGTATTGTGGCCGACGTATCGCCGAAAATAGCTCTGTCGGTCATGGCCGTATCGGGTTGCATCAGGTAGGCGAATACACGGGCCATCCCGCAGTTGGCGATAAAATCGGGTATGAGGGCTGTCTGCCCGTCGGCATAGCTGGCGGTAGGCCCGAAGAATACTTCATCGTCCACAAAAGGCACATTGGCACCACAGGCAACCACCTCAATGCCGCCGGCCAGCAGCTGGTCGGTCTGCTCACGGGTGATGAGTTTGGACGCCGCTCCCGGTATGAAGATATCAGCCCCGAGGCCCCATATCCGGGCATTGGCCTCTTCAAACGGAATCATCCCGGCAGCAGACAGTTTATTGCCGTTTTTGGTGTTGAACAGGTTTTCAACCTCCTCTGCGGCAAGTCCGTCCGGTGCTATTATGCCACCGTCGCGGTCAATTATTCCCACTACTTTCACACCCATTTTGGCCAGATAGGAAGCCGCCGCCGAAGCGACGTTGCCCCAACCCTGTATGATGGCTGTTTTGCCGGCGGGGGTTGACTGATGATACAGATCATAGTAATGCTTCACCGACTCGGCAACACCATAACCGGTGATCAGGTCCGCCACAGCATGACGTACATCCGTTTTTCCCGGCAGAAATTCAGCATCTTCCACGATTTTGGTACACCCGTACCGCAACTGACCCAGCAAATTTATCTGCTGTCCCTCGGTAGCTTTCAGATGCCCCCTGACAATCCCTTCCTGCGGATGCCACAGGCCCAGATCTTCGGTTATCGGAACTACGTCCTTGATCTCATCCACATTCAGATCGCCTCCCGTACCGTAATAATGTTTCAAAATGGGCAGGGCTGCCTTGTACCACTTTTCGAGTACCTTGTGCCTGTCGGGGTGGTTCGGGTCGAAGTTAATGCCGCTCTTGGCACCACCAATAGGCGGACCGCAAACACTGAACTTCACTTCCATAACCTTGGCCAGAGAGATTACTTCTCCCCGGGTGAGGCCCTTTCTCATGCGGGTTCCACCTCCGGCAGCACCGTTTCTCAGAGAGTTAATGACGATCCAGCCCTCGGCGCCGGTTTCCTCATCGTGCCATTCAAACACGATCTCGGGCTTTTTCTCCTTGTATTTGCTCAGGAGTGATTCCATGAATTTGAATTATTGGTTAAGGCTTTATTTTTCGGAGCACAAAGGTAGCTAACAACATGCTCAGAAATACAGTATTCGCTCTGTCAGTGGGTGACATTTATCCGTTCCCTGTCGTTTTTGAAGCAGTATTCTGCGATCCCGTTGTTACTTTTGCGAGATGAAATCTGTTTTACTTTCATTCCTGCTGCTGCCGCTGGCCGCTCTCTGCACGCAATTGTCTGCTCAGGGAGCCATACTCTCTCCGGAAGAGGCTGTCCGGATTGCCCTCGAAAACAATTACGATATCCGTATTGCACAGGGTGATGCCGATATAGCTCACCTGAACAATACAAAGGGTAATGCCGGAATGTTGCCCAATGTCAATCTGGTAGTGAACGAAAATTTCACCCTCAGCGCCTTCCAGCAGAAATTGGCCAACGGAAACGAGTTTGTGTCCTCCGGGGCACCTTTCAATGCGGCCAACGCAGGGGTGCAGCTTGCCTGGACTGTTTTCGATGGCCGCCGTATGTTCATCGCCAAAAACCGGCTTGAACAAACCGACGCGCTCGGTCAGCTGAACCTGAAAAACAGCGTTCAAACTACCGCAGCCAATATTCTGGCAGCCTATTATGACATCACAAGAAGTAGAATGCAGGAAAAAGCGCTGCAGGAGGTTATCGCGCTCAACGAAGAGCGCCTTCGCATCGCCGAAGCACGCCTCGCCGCAGGTTTCGCCGCACAAACCGATGCCCTGCAGGCGCGTATTGACCTCAACCAGCGCAAAGCCGATCTGATTCTGCAAAAAAACACCACCGAAACCGCCAAACGCAACCTGAACCGACTGCTCGCCAGGGCCGCCGATACGCCGTTCGAAACGCAACAGTCCATCGAAAACATCTTTTCTCCCGATTTCAACTCCACCCGCGACAAGGTACTGGCCCAGAATCCGACCGTGCTGTCTTTTCAGAAAAGTGCCGAAATTGCAGCTATTCTGGTGGAGGAAAACCGGACGCTCAACAAACCCCGCATCACCGGAAATGCCCAGCTCAGCGCCCAGCGCACCGACAACGGCGCCGGATTCCTGCTCAATAACACGCAGGCTGGTTTTACCGTTGGCGCCGGACTGGTTCTCCCGCTTTACACCGGCGGAAATGTACAACGACAGGTGGAAACCGCACGCGTAGCCGCCATGCAGGCACAAATCCGGGTGGATAACCAGCGCGCCATCGTTGAAACAGAACTCGCCAACCAGTTTGCAGCACTCGAAATTCAGCGACAGTTACTTGCCCTCGAAGAGGAAAACCTTAAGGCAGCCCGCGAAAACCTGTCGGTAAGCACCGAGAGATTCCGGGTTGGAACCACCAACGGACTCGAACCACAAACCGCACAGAATACACTGGAACAGTCGCTGGCCCGCAGAGATATGGTACTCTACAACCTGAAAATCGCGGAGCTGCGCATACGCCTGCTCTCCGGAGAACTTCAGTGATTTTTCTGTGTTAAAAATCCGCCTCCCGGGGCGAAACTTACTATGCAATTTACCCTGCTACACACCGACCCCGGTTCACGCGCGCGCGTCGGACTCATCTCTACCGGCCACGGAGAAA
>JAJTFM010000190.1 GCA_021298575.1 Saprospiraceae bacterium
TCCGCTCTGTTTGTGTGAACCTCACGCACAGTTACGACGATGATATTGACCTGTTCCTGATTTCTCCCGGCGGACAGGTACTCGAGCTGACTACCGATAACGGTGCCAGCGGCGATAATTATACCAATACCTGCTTCTCACCGTCAGCTGCCGTACCGATTAATTTCCCGGGCCCGCAGGCGCCCGCGAGCGCGGCACCCTTTACCGGCAATTTCCAGCCCGAAGGCGCATGGAGTGATCTGTGGGATACCCCCACCCGGCGCTCCAACGGCAACTGGCAACTGCAGGCAGCCGACGATTTCCCCACGTTCACCGGAAGTATTCAGAACTGGAGTATCACTTTCGCACCGCTGTATGAGGTAAACTATGCCTGGAGCGCTGGTGTGAACTGCCCTGCCTGCCCGGTAAATACCATCATTCCAACCGCCTCTTCCACTTATTATGTCACCGCCACCGATATATACGGATGCAGCGCCACCGACTCGGTTCACGTGTCTGTGGCCCAGCTATCGGCTACCGCAGCGGTGGTTTCCGAAGTGAGTTGTTTCGGTAAAAATGACGGCCAACTGCTGGCAACTGCCAATATCGGAGGTAATAATACTTACCTGTGGAGCGATCCGGCCGGACAAACCACGCAAACGGCCTCCGGACTGGCGCCCGGAACTTATCAGGTTACTATCTCCAATCCGGCAGGTTGTACCGGTATAGCTTCTGCTACCATCACCGAGCCTCCGCTGCTCGATCTGAACGCCAATGCGGCCAATGTCACCTGTTTTGGCGGGAATAATGGTTCGGCACTTGCACAGGTTACAGGAGGAACTACCCCGTATCAGTACCTGTGGAGTAATGGACAAACAACCGGCAGTGTAAGCGGACTTCCCGCAGGAGCTTACACCGTGACCATAACCGATGCCAAAGGCTGCACTGATGCCGGCCAGGTGAATGTCACACAACCATCGGCCATACAGTTGTCGGTGGCACAGTCAGTCAATATCTCCTGTTTCGGAGGCAACAACGGCCAGATATCGGTACAGGCGCAGGGAGGCGCGGGCGCACTCGCGTACCTGTGGAGCAACGGACAAACCGGAGCCACCGCCACCTCGCTCGTCGCAGGCAATTATACCGTCACGGTAACCGACTCCAATGGTTGTACCCGGACGGTATCAGCTGCTCTCACCCAGCCCATCACAACTGTCTGCACGTTGCTTCGGCGAGGCAAATGGAGAAATTCAACTCACTGTGGGTGGTGGAGTACCCGGTTATTCCGCACTATGGCAGGGCCCGGGCGGCTACACGGGCAGCGGACTGTCCATCACAGGTGTGGGTGCCGGAGCATATCAGGCAACGGTCACCGACCAGAACGGGTGTACCCGCACGCTCGCTGCTTCAGTTGATCAACCCGATGCACTCACCCTGAATATTCCGGCAGTAGCCGACACAATCTGTTTCCAGAGCAGCAACGGTGCGGTATCAGTAGTTGCCAGCGGAGGAAATGGCGGATATGCCTATACATGGAATAACGGACAGTCGGGACCAACCGCAGCTGGTCTCACAGCCGGAACATATCAGGTAACAGCCACCGACATCAGAGGTTGCCTGATTGCAGGGCAGTCGGTAGTACCACAAAAAGAACAACTGTTTGCCAATGCACTAACAGCCGACCCCCGTTGTCACGACGGCGAAGACGGATATGCCACGGTAAACAACATCCGCTACGGAACGTCCGCTGCCAGTCCGGCAGCGTTCCAGTATCTGTGGAATACAACCCCGGCTCAAACCGCTCAAACAGCCATCAACCTGCAGACAGATCAGTCGTACTCCGTGACCGTCACCGACCAGGATGGGTGTTCCGCTACCTTCGGTTTCTCCCTGGGAAATCCGGTACCGGTAGTGGCGTCAATCACGGGCAAAAGCGATGTTCTGTGTAACGGTGACCCAACCGGCTGGGCTTCGGCAAAAGCAACCGGCGGAACAGCTCCGTACACGTGGGCATGGGCCAACAGTTCCACTCCCGCTGATTCTGTCGGACGAGGCCTGCTGGCAGGTACAAACAGAGTGACCATATCCGATGCATTCGGATGCAACGCCACTGTCACCGTTGAAATAAAGGAACCAACCCGCCTGATCGGCCAGGCAATACCCACCCATGTAAAATGTTTCGGAGAAAGCAGCGGGGGCGCAAGCATAACGGCCTTTGGCGGAGTTACACCTTATAAATATATATGGTGGAACGGCGTCACAGGTACACAGGTAACAGGACTGCCAGCCGGGGAAATCGGAGTAACAGTGACAGATGCCAACGGGTGTGCAACACCGGTAATTACCGAAATCCTGCAACCTGAAATCCCCATTTCGGGCCTGGTTGTTCTTTTCGAACCCACCTGCTACGGATACCACGATGGGCGCATACAAATACTGCCAGCCGGAGGATCACCACCCTACCGCTACGCCCTCAACGACAAGCCCTGGAACGGATCATCAGTTCAGATCGGACTGTACGCTGGTCTGTACACCCCAAAAATAGCAGACGCAAACGGCTGTGCGGTCGAATTGCCGGTTACTCAACTGAATAACCCAACAGAGGTTATCGCAAATCTGGGGCCCGACATGATCATCGAATTTGGCCAGGATACGCAGTTGTTCCTCCAGGTTTACAATTCCGTCGGAAGCTACAGTATTCAGTGGGAACCAGAAGATACTTCCTGGCTCAGTTGCACCGACTGCAGAAATCCGGCGGTTTACGGGCTCGCCAATCCGCATTATTTCGACGTGGAAGTAACCGATCAGAACGGCTGCCGCGCATCCGATCAGTTATTGATACAGGTGTTTATACCCAGAAAGGTACATGTACCCACCGCATTCTCTCCCAACGGCGATAATATAAATGATCTGCTGCTGGTACACGGTCAGAGCGAATCGCGCGTACGCACGTTCCGGGTGTACGACCGCTGGGGCGAGATGATATATGAAGCAGCCAATTTTGCTTTCAACGACGCAAATACAGGCTGGGACGGCAATTTCCGCAGTCAGCCTATGGATCCCGGGGTTTTTGTATGGGTACTCGAAGCAGAATTCGCCGACGGACACACAGAAGTTTTCCGCGGCAACACTACGCTGGTCAGATAATCAGCGGTTTCCGGGGAAAGACATCAGAAACTGCGGCTTCTATGTCAACAACCAACAAGCTGAATCATTACCTTTGCGGTTTATTCGATTCAACTTTATGGCCAGCATCATATCCACCCTCCAGAAAGCCGTTGCAGCATCCGTGTTATCTTTGTACAATGATAACACGGATGCCGCAAAAGTGCAGGTAAACACCACACCTCCCGATTTCACGGGCGACTACTCCGTGGTGGTGTTCCCTTTTGTGAAAATTTCAAAAAAAGCACCCGATGCAACCGCCTCGGAAATTGGCGCTTACCTGCAGGAAAATGTGCCTGAAGTGAAAGGCTGGAATGTAGTGAAGGGATTCCTGAATCTCGAAATCGCCGATTCTTACTGGAACAATTTCCTGTCGGGCCTGCTCGCTGATGCCGACTACGGCCGACAGCCCCGCAACGGGCACCGCCTGATGGTAGAGTACTCCTCTCCCAATACCAACAAGCCCCTGCACATGGGCCATATCCGCAATATCCTGCTTGGCTGGTCGTGTACACGCATCATGGAGGCCGCTGGATATGATGTCGTGAAAACGCAGATTATCAATGACCGCGGTGTGGCTATCTGCAAGAGTATGCTCTCCTGGCTGAAGTTCAGCGAAGGGAAAACACCCGAAAGCGAAGGAATTAAAAGTGACCATTTCGTGGGCGACTGGTATGTGCTCTTCGAACAGAAATCGAAGGAAGAGTACGAACAGTGGCAGCAAACGGAGGACGCCCGGAAACAGTACGCCAGCAGAAAAAAAGAAGAACAGTCTGAAAAAGAGTTTTTCAAAGACTATAAAAACAAGTGGTTTAACGACTACTCTGTTCTCGGCGCCGAAGTGCGCGAAATGCTGCTGAAGTGGGAAAACCATGACCCCGAAACAGTTGCCCTCTGGAAAAAAATGAACGGATGGGTTTACAAGGGATTCGAGCAAACCTACTCCGACCTGGGGGTAGACTTCGATAAACTTTACTACGAAAGCGACACTTACCTGCTCGGCAAGGACATCGTGGATGAAGGCCTGGACAAAAATGTGTTCTACCGCAAGGACGACGGCTCCGTATGGATTGACCTCACCGACGCCGGCCTGGACAACAAGGTCGTTCTGCGGGCCGACGGCACTTCCGTCTATATCACGCAGGACCTGGGCACCGCTCGCATGCGATACCGTGAACTGGGCTGCGACCAGTTTGTATATGTGGTAGCCGACGAACAGAACTATCACTTTCAGGTGCTCTTCGAAACCCTGAAAAGACTGGGAGAACCTTACGCCGAGGGTCTCCACCACCTCTCCTATGGCCTCGTCGAACTGCCCACCGGTCGTATGAAAACCCGTGAAGGTACCGTTGTGGATGCGGATGATATCATTGCAGAAGTAGTGAGGCTCGCCACCGAACAGTCGTCGGAACGCGGAGAAATTGACGGTATCTCCCCGGAAGAAAAAACCCAAAACCTGAAACGGGTAGGTATGGGAGCACTGAAGTTCTTCATCATCAAGGTGCAGCCCAAAAAGAAAATGATCTTCAACCCAGAAGAATCGGTGGATCTGCAGGGACAAACAGGGCCTTACATACAATACAGTTATGTGCGTATCAACGGACTGATGCAGCGGGTGGAGCGCGAACAGGTGGACCTCTCCTGCGCACACGCGTATGCGAACATCCAGGCGCAGGAAAAAGAACTGCTCGTGGCACTGCAGGATTACCCGAACATAGTCGCACTGGCAGCCAGGGAGTATGATCCGTCGCAAATAGCAAACTACTGCTATGCACTGGCCAAAAGTTACCACCGGTTCTGGCACGACCTGAGTATTTTCAATGCCGACACCGCCGAGGCAAAGGCGTTCAGACTGTCGCTGAGCAAAGCCACCGGACAGGTGCTGAAATCGGGCATGAACCTGCTGGGTATCGAAATGCCCACCAGAATGTAACCATCACTGAACATCATCACGGTTTGAAATATGAAAACTGAAAATACAGCTCCCGCAGGCGAGTCACTCAATTTTATCGAGGAAATCATTGAAGCAGACCTGGCAGCAGGCAAATACGAGTCCATCCTCACGCGTTTCCCGCCAGAGCCAAACGGCTACCTGCACATCGGGCACTCCAAAAGTATATGCCTGAACTTCGGCCTCGCACAGAAGTACGGAGGCAAAACCAATCTCCGCTTCGACGATACCAACCCGGTCACAGAAGATACTGAATACGTGGACAGTATCCTGGAAGATGTGCGCTGGCTCGGATTTGAACCAGCCAATATCTTCTACGCCTCCAACTACTTCGACCAGCTGTACGAATGGGCTGAAGAACTGGTACGGAAAGGAAAGGCTTATGTAGATTTTTCCACCCCGGAAGAGGTGGCCACACAGAAAGGCACTCCCACCACTCCCGGAAACCCCAATAAATACAGGGAAACAGGTCCCGAAGAAAATCTGGATCTCTTCAGGCGCATGCGCGCAGGAGAATTTCCCGACGGGCACTGTACCCTGCGGGCAAAAATTGACCTGGCGTCACCCAATATGCACATGCGCGACCCCTACCTGTACCGCATCAAACACGCACACCATCATCGCACCGGCGATAAATGGTGTATTTACCCGATGTACGACTGGGCGCACGGACAAAGCGACAGTATAGAAAATATCACACACTCCATATGCACGCTGGAGTTCATCCCGCACCGCGAACTGTACGAATGGTGTATTGATACTCTCGGAATATTCCCGTCCAGACAATACGAGTTTGCCCGACTGAACGTCACATACACGGTTATGAGTAAACGTAAACTCAAACAACT
>JAJTFM010000191.1 GCA_021298575.1 Saprospiraceae bacterium
TTCTTCCTCGGTGGGCTTTTTGAAACTCACCAGATCCAGTCCGGCAATACTGCACTCGGAGAAAACATTCCGGACGGCACCATCCTTTCCGCTCCCGTCCATTCCCTGCAGAATTACCAGCATGGAATATTTTCCTTCCGCATACATGATATTCTGCAGCTCGCCCAGCCTCCGGACAAGGCGGTCCGTTTCTTCCTTGTAGCTTTTTTTAGAGGCACCTTCCGGGGCGGTAGTAGGGATATCCGAGAGTCTTGTTTTCATAATAAATTGCTTTTTCAGCCCATTTTTGTGCGTTTGGTCATCCATGTCTGAAGGATCGGAAGAAATCCCTCGTTGATATCGGCTTCCACGAAATCAATCTTGAACTGCAGGCATTTGAGACGAAGTTGTTCGGTAAAACTTCGAACCTGCTGCGTATAGAATTCCCTGACCTGATTGGGCTGGAGTTTTACCTGTTCGCCAGTTTCCATATCAACGAATACATAGGGCCTGTTTTCGAATTCAAAGTCAAGTTCGCGCTTTTTATCGGTTACATGGAAAAAAATAACCTCGTGTTTGGCATAGCGCAGATGTTGCAGGGCTGAAAATACTTCCTCTGCATGTTCCGGGGATTCCATCACATCGGAGAAAACCACCACAAGCGAGCGGCGATGGATAGACTCGGCAATCTGGTGCAGACTCTCTGCCAGATTGGTTCGGCGGTTCAGCTGAGGATTTTCAATCAGTTCGGTGAGTTTGGACAAGAGCAGCCGGTAGTGAATCGTACTGGATTTGGCAGCTGACTTGAATCGACAATCTGGCAGCGGAGATTGGTTTCTTCCTCATAACGTTTGGTGAACAGTTTTTCGGTACGGCCAAATACCTTCCAGTCAATGTGCCGGGTGGATTCGCCAGTGTTATACAGCCGGTGTTCGGCAAATTCCACAGAGAATCCGTGGAATGGACTCCGGTGCATACCGACAATAAAGCCTTCCACCACCTGTTGAGCCAGGAGTTCGAGATTACTGCCGAGGGAGCGGATATCCTGAGTTTCGAGAATTTGAGACATAAATTGATTTGAACAGACTGATGATACACTGAATACACCTGCAAAGGTATATTTTCAACGTTCACCAGGTTACAATTTGTATAATTCGTGCGTTGAAATGTAACGCAGAAAACAACAATATGGCGTGCATGTTTTAAGAAAACCTGTATAATTGCAGAGTGAAAGAAACCCGATTCATAGAACAGAACAAAGAGAAGTGGGCTGAGTACGAGCAGCTGCTTGGAGAAAAACGCCCCGATCCGGAGCGGCTGAGTGAGTTGTTTGTACAAATCACCGACGATCTTTCGTACGCGCGCACTTTTTATCCGAATCGTTCGGTGCGTGTATTTCTGAATTCGATGGCGAGCCGTATTTTTCAGAATATATACCGGGGCAAGTCGTTCCCGGGGGGGCGTCTGGTACAGTTCTGGAGAACAGAACTGCCTCAGGCACTGTGGGAGGGTAGAATGGCCATTCTTCTTTCCTTCAGTATTTTCACCATTGCCTTTATCACGGGTGTGGTATCGAGCATAATTGAGCCCGAATTTGCCCGTACCATACTTGGCGATGAATATGTGACAATGACCCTCAGTAACATCGAAAACGGTGATCCAATGGCCGTTTACAAGGACTCGGGGCCGTTTGGCATGACTGCGGGGATTGCTGCCAATAATCTTTTTGTAGCATTCAGAACAGCCATACTGGGGGTGCTGGCGTCGTTGGGTACCGTACTTTCACTGCTGTATAACGGCGTGATGGTAGGTGCATTTCAGTATTTTTTCATCAGCAAGGGATTATTCAGTGAATCGTTTCTGACGATATGGATACATGGAACACTGGAAATCAGCGCCATAATAATTGCCGGTGCTTCCGGGCTCATTGCCGGTTCGGGGCTATTGTTTCCGGGTACATACCGGCGGATACAAGCCTTTCAGATAACCATACGGCGGGGACTCAAGATATTTATCGGGATTGTGCCGGTACTTGTTCTGGCGGCCATTTTTGAGGGATTTCTCACCCGTTTTACGGAAACCCCGGATATACTGCGGGGACTTTTCATCCTGGCCTCGCTGGTATTCGTCCTGTGGTTTTTTGTCTTTCTGCCTTATTTCAAGTGGAGAAGAGGTGACTTTAAAGAACTGGCGGGAGTAGCCGAGCTTCCGGCAGATGAACAGTATGCCATTCGTTTCAACGCTATAAAGACCCCGGGAGAGATACTTGGCGATGCCATTGCAGTTATGCGCAGGCACGGGCGGGCGAGCCTGGGGATCCCATTGATAGTAGCCATGGCCACTGCATCGGGACTTGTTACACTGATCAGTGCGGAATCAGAATTCACGCTGACAGAACTTGTTGAAAACTGGGGGGCATTGTCGGATATGTACCTGCTCTTCTCGAATACTGATGAAATACCCTTCCTTTTTTACTTTCAGTGTCTTGTTTCGGGACTACTGATCTTCCTGGCAATGAGGTCTGTGGAAAAGGAGCGAACAGATAATGCGGCCGATGATATTGATGAAACAGAAAGCACCGTAGTTCAGCGTATGCTTGTTTACAGTAGCATAACGCTACTTGCTTCAGTTTCGCTGTATGCCATCAGCCTCGAAAACTCGGCAGGCAGGTTTTTTTTGTCAGTTATGGTTCTACCGCTAATGTATTTGGTAAACGCAGTCATATTTTTTGAAAAGGCACATCCGGTGAGGGCATTGCCAAGGGCGGTCAGCCTGCTCAGGAGAGGGGGCGCTTTTATAACAGGATTCTGGGTGATTTTGATTGGTATTATCGCCCTGACAATGCTGGAAACGCCTGTATGGGGAACAGTTGTCAATTTTCTGAATACGCTCATTCCGTTTCCGGGAGAGCCCTTTGAAGTTGCCAGATTCACAGCAGTGTTCTCCGTTTTATTTGTGATTTACTTGTTCATCTTTTTTGGGGCTGTTTGCGGAAGCATTGCCTTTTACAGCGCCCGGGAAGTGGAGGATGCGCATTATATTCACCGGAACATCAAAAAAATAGGACAATCGCGCCAGATTCGCGGATTACCAAAAGAGTGACTCATGTATACGCTGTCAAGAACCCTTCTTTTGCTTTCATTCCAGATACTGACGGTGCTCCTGTCTGCACAGGAACAGGTTGAGGAAACTGGAGTAAATGAATATCGGCCTGTAAATCAGCGAAGTATATCCAGTGAATCGTGGGAAAAGGCAGCCGGAGAAATTGATTACAGCAGTGATCGGCCGGAAGGAATACAGGAGCACCGCACCCCATCAGTGGAAGCCCCTGCACTGCCTGATTTATCATGGTTTAGCACACTGGTACAGATTATTGCAGTAATAGTGGTGGTTGCGGGCATCGGATGGTGGGTTTACAAAATGATGAGTATGCCTTCCAACCGTCGGATATCGAAGGATGAGCCACATATTACCCCCGACAACCTGGAGTCGTACATACACGAAACCGACCTCGAAAAGCACCTGCGCGAGGCGCTCGCGCGAGGGCAATACAATCTGGCAGTCAGGATACACTACCTGCAGATAATCCGGGCGCTCTCGGAGAAAAAATACATCCGTTGGTCCAAGGAAAAGACGAACAGGGAGTACCTGAGGGAGTTGAAGAACACAAGGATAGAGGATCCCGTGAGAAATATTACGGGAGTTTACGAACGAATCTGGTACGGGAACAGGCGCACTGATCAGGAAGATTACCTGTTGCTGGCGCCTGATTTCATCAACGTGCTCAGGCAGGTTTAGCGAAGTACTTCTCCAGAGCCTTGTACCTGAAATTGAATATTTCCTGTACTTTTTTGTGTACAAACAAGTGTCCGGCAATCCAGCCAAAAACCCATTTCCCGATATCATAGTGAAGAATATCCGTCATGAGCACACCGCCTTCAACAGATTTGAAATGATGTTCGTGATGCCAGATATTATATGGGCCCATACGTTGTTCATCCACGAAGAAGGCCTTGTCGCGGATATGCGTGATTTCAGTGACCCATTTCAGTGGAATATTAAGCATGGGTTTGATACGGTAAGTGATAATCAGTCCCTCATACATTTTATCAGGCACTTCTGAAACGATCTCGAAAACGAGATCGTCGGGGGTTACCAGATTCAGATTTTTAGGGGTCGCAAAGAATTCCCATGCCTGGTCCAGGGTAAGGGGGAGGAATTGTTCTCGTACAAGACGGCGCATAATGCAGATATTTGCCCTCAGAACACAGGTTGTCATTCAATTGTTCAGAAATGCCCGGAATCTACGTACATATACCCTATTGCAGGAAAGCATGTCACTACTGTAATTTTCACTTCTCGACTACCCTCCGGAGCAAACCGGAAATGGTGGCCTCTATTCTGACAGAACTGGAGCTGCAGCAGGACTTCCTGAAAGGTGCCCCGCTGACATCCATTTATCTGGGTGGAGGCACCCCGTCACTGCTTGACATATCGGAACTCGTACAGATTTTCGACCGTATTTCGGAGTTGCACAAGGTTCAGACAGATGCTGAAATTACCCTTGAGGCCAATCCCGACGACCTGACTCCCGAAAAACTGCGACAGATACGCGATTACACCCCTGTGAACCGTCTGAGTATAGGCGTACAGTCGTTTTCAGACGCCGATTTACAGTGGATGAACCGTGCGCACAACGCCGTACACGCACGTGCCTGCCTGGAAGACGCCCTGAAAACCGGCTTCAGCGACCTGACCATAGACCTCATCTACGGAGCACCTCCTACCAGTGATGCGCAGTGGGCGCAAAACCTGCAAACAGCCTTTGAATACGGGATTCCTCACCTGTCGTGTTACTGTCTGACGATAGAAGAGGGAACAGCCCTGCATAACCAGGTCGGGAAAGGCAAGCAGCCTCCGGTGGACGAAGAAAGGGCTGCCAGACAATTTGAATACCTGCAGCGCGAAACAGCGCGCACGGGATACGAGCACTATGAACTCAGCAACTTTGCCCTGCCGGGCCGCCATGCCCGGCACAACAGCAGCTATTGGCTGGGAGAGCCATATCTGGGCATAGGGCCGGCAGCACATTCCTTCGACGGAGAAGGGCGCCAGTGGAATATTGCAAATAACACCTTGTATATCAATTTATTAAAAGAACGGATTATTCCTGTTGAACGGGAATTACTGACTCCTGCACAGCGATATAACGAATATGTGATGACTTCCATCAGAACCAAATGGGGAGTAGATGAGCGTAAAATAGCAGCAGATTACGGCCAGTTCGTCGCTTTATTTCTACAGGGTGTTCAGCCATACATTAAGGGCGGCCAGATAGTGGTGAGTGACGGAATATACACACTGAGCAAGACTGGCAAACTCCTGGCAGACAGGATAGCATCGGATCTGTTTGTATCGTAGCCTGGTAGTAATTCGGCAAAAAACAGTACAAATATTCAGGAAAATGAGTTGACTGATTAATTTTACGCGTTCAATACTTCAATACAAAACAGACAAGACCCATGTCTCCGCTGCTGGCGATGATTATCGGGCAGCCCGACTTCTCGGGAGTCATGCTCGGTAATATCAAGGTTGGCAATCTGATTACGGCAGTAGTTAATTTTATTCTGATTGGAACTGTGCTGTTTATGCTGGTGAAAGCAGCCGGCAAGAAACCCGAATAGCCGGAAGAAGAAAACACCCGCGCCAGTACCCTGATGACCGGAGTAAATACGATTCCCGGCGCTCGCGGGGGATTTTTTTTCGTGACATTTGGAATATTGCCCGTTCAGACAGTACCTTTGCGCTCCCGTGACAAACGGGGTAAGTTACGGGCCATAGCTCAGTTGGTTAGAGCGCCACGTTGACATCGTGGAGGTCACAGGTTCGAATCCCGTTGGTCCGACTATTTTCGGGACGTAGCTCAGCCCGGTAGAGTACACGTCTGGGGGGCGTGTGGTCGCAAGTTCGAATCTTGTCGTCCCGACTGAGTGATAAAAGGAGTTGCCTGAACAGGCAGCTCCTTTTTTGTTTTGATACGATTTTGTTCCAATATAAAACTGTTTAATGTTCAGAAAGACAAACAGGGCAACGAAGGACTGGATCCGAACTTCGAAATGAAAAATCTGATTCTTAGAGACGACGGGGGAATGATAATTCTGGCTGAAGAAGTATTTACGTCTTATGAAAGCTACACCCCTGCGGGAAGCAGCACTATGAAAACTGCCACTATCTATAATACCAACGATATCATGGTGGCAGCTGTTTCACCCGGTGGAACTGTAGAATGGCTAAAAATAGTTCCCAAAAATCAGATGTTTGGAGAAACCAATAAATACAACAGTTTTGCCCTGATGGTTTCAGGATCAACGCTTTGTTTCATTTACAATGATGACAAGGATAACATCGGCAAGCCGGTAAATACCAAGGCGAAACCAATCAGCAGTTTCAATGATGCCGTGGCTGCGATGTTTACAATCAACAGTACCGGGAAATCTGAACGGCAGACACTATTCAGTATCAGAAAGGATACAGAAACCCTTCTTTCGCCCAAAAAATGCGCACAAATCAGTTCCAATGAGCTCTTTTTCGTGACAAGTGGTGTTTTTAAACTTACGGGCAAAAATATTTACCACCTGGGGGTAATCCGTATTGAATAATTACGGCTTAGTGGCACTTCGGAAAGTTGATTTTGACACGGCCATCTGAACCTTACGCATTCCTGTTTGTTTGAGAAAGTAAAACAATAGTATGTCAACATCAACTTTCCTCAGTAGTGTGGTAGTCGCGGCTTCTCTCGTGCTTGCGGTCTTTGCCTGCTCGAATAGCTCCAAAGTGTCGTCCAGACCTACCGAAAACTCCAGTATTATGAACCCTTCTGCCACCAGTTTTTATCAGTTCACCGTCAACTCGCTCGACGGAAAGCCCGTATCCATGTCGGATTTCAAGGGAAAGAAAGTAGTTATTCTGAATGTTGCGTCGAAATGCGGCTATACCCCGCAGTACGCCGACTGGGAGAAATTTTACGAGGCTAACAAAGATAAAATAGTAGTCCTCGGATTCCCTTGCAATGATTTCATGGGACAGGAGCCCGGTTCAGCATCCGATATCGCGGAATTCTGCCAGAAAAATTATGGTGTCTCGTTCCCTATGTTTGAAAAAGTACATGTGAAAGGAGCAAACAAATCACCGCTGTACAAGTGGCTGACCGATCCTGCACAGAATGGCTGGAACCGGGACGAGCCCTCCTGGAACTTCTGCAAGTACCTGATTAATGAAAAGGGAGAACTGACCAACTTCTTTGCTTCAGGTATCAAGCCAGAGAGCAAGGAGTTTCAGGCTGCATTGGCGAAGTAAGGTGTCTGAAAGTTCCACTTTTTTGATAAATACGGGCTGTATCCATCGGAGATGCAGCCCGTATTTTATTAGAGCTTGTTCAGGATTCTCTGCCGGTGGCAAAAACAGACTGATTTTTTGTCAGTTTTTGCATTTTTAAAGGCGCATAGCCGGAGCTACGTAACTGAAAAAAGGTGAAAAATGGCGAAAAATGAGACGTTTTTGACTCGGTGAGAGAATCCTGAACAAGCTCTTATACTTACATCTGATGTATAGCATATTAGCGGCAGACTTTGTCAGACTTCTGACAAAGTAAAGTCATACAACAACAGTAGTTCGGAACCACGGGGCCAACTTCGGAGTTTGAAGCGACCCCGTCAGTTCCTCTAATCACTTCCACTCTCGCAGAAATAAATGCCAACCATCTTGTATTTCTTTATCAGTTTCTGCTGGTCATTCTCCAAAAGGGGGCGCCCGGTACTCAGTCGGACGCCCATGTAAAAGTGTAATCGTACCACTTCATTCAAAGGGTTTCCAGGTATATCAGGTTATTTTCTTGCCTGTATCATCTTGCGGGTAGCAGTGTCGTCGCCCGCAGTGAGTGTGTAGTACAGTACTCCTGTTGTAGTCAGCAGTGCGCGATCCAGCATAACGGCATTATAACCTTTAGCGTAATCGCCCTGCTGTGTGAATACCACACGGCCTGTTTCGTCATATACTGTCAGCGTAGCTGTAGCAGCTTCTGGCAGGTGGAATCCGATGAACGTCTTGTTGACAAACGGGTTCGGCTGGTTCTGATACAACTCGAAACCT
>JAJTFM010000192.1 GCA_021298575.1 Saprospiraceae bacterium
TAGCCCTTTTCTGCTGTGTGCCGTAACCCACAACTACTACCTCATGCAGTGCGCTGACGTTTCCTTCAAGAACTACGTCGTAAACGTTCGAGACAGAGAGTGTTACCTCTTTGTCAACATAGCCCGTGTAAACAAACTTCACGGAAGTTGCTGTGGTTGGAAGGCTCAAGCGATAGTTACCGTCCACGTCTGTTTGTGCTCCGGCAGAAGTACCAGGCGCAGTCACCGTGACGCCAATCAGAGCTTCGCCCTGATCACTGGTTACCTTTCCGGTAACCACACGTTGCCCTAAGGCAAAGCCGGCGCTTATGCATAGCATGGCCAGCCCGAGTAAAATCCTCTTCATAAAAATAGAATGTTTGGTTGGTAAAGTGATTAGAAATCAATTGCGAAGTAACGGATTAACATTGGAATTAGTTGATATTTGTGTCCGTTTTTAGCAAAATCATACAAAAAAAGCAACTGCTAAGACAATAAAACCGCCCACCAAAAACAAAACAAAATTTTGTAAAAAAAGTATTTTTATTTACAAAAACGAAAAAATATCGCCCAAAAATTATATAGAGGAATAATATTCCGATTCAATAAAAATGCACTTTCAACAGCTTTTCATCAAAAAAATATTGCTCCCGTTCAGGGATACCGGCAGAATCAGCAGAAAGTACAGTAATCCAGATGAAAATCTTCCCTTTCGGTCATTCTGATTTTGTCCTCTGGCAACTTGTCGTCATAGCCTGCCAGGTGGAGCAGTCCGTGTACCATCACCCGCGACAGCTCGCGTTCAAATGAAACTCCGGCCGCCTCTGCGTTTTCTCGCACGCGGTCGCAGCTTATGAAAACATCTCCTTGTATGGAATTATCGTCGTAGGGGAATGTAATGACGTCGGTATAATAATCATGATTGAGGAAATCAATATTTATCTTCCTCAGATGTTCGTCAGAACAGAATATGTATGTTATCTCGGAAACACTGCACTCTTCTTCCTCTGCAGCCCTGAGGAGCCACGCGGTGAGCAAATTTTCATCCGGAGGTGTGAAATCTATGTCTTCGAAGAAGAAATTGATTTGTTGCTCTTCTTCTGATTCCTGTATTATCGGAAAATCCACGTCAGGTTATAATTGGGATATGAATCTGCTATCTTATTTTAAATCGCATCTCTACGGTACTTCCTCCCTTCAGGAAACTGCATTCGTCGCTGAGGTGGCGCATCAGAAGCAGGCCGCGGCCTCCACAACATTCTACTCGCTCGGGACAGGTTGGATCAGGTACTACTGCAGGGTCGAAGCCGGGGCCTTCATCACTTACCCGTACTGACAGGGAATCGCGCTTTCGGAGGAAGGAAATTGAGACGCATTTCTTCTTGTCGCTTTGATTTCCGTGGAGAATGGCATTTGTAACCGCCTCCATCAGACTTACCATGATATCGCCTTTCCTGTCGGGAGAGAGGTTGTAGCGATTGGCGAGGCCATCAACAAAGGGTTCCACTTGTTCTACATTCCGGGGGTCTGAGGGCAGCGTAATACTTTTGTACAAGTCGCTCATGCGCACAATTTTTTCTCGACGGCCGGAGCCGTACTATACGATGAAACAAAACCAACTATCACCACAAGGTGACCAATGTGTTTCACGGGAGGGAATCTCGTGACTTTCGAAGTACAAATTTAAGGCAGTTTTAACATACTGCGCAAGTGTTGTCGCCGTTTTTTTTCAAAAAACCGCCGATTGTTTTTCAAAACCTGCCGTTTTCTCCAAAAAACCGTCGAAAACAGGCAATTTATCAGAACTCGGCACTGCCCGGATATCGCGGAAAAGCGATGACGTCGCGTATATTTGTCATGCCCGTGACAAACAGAACAAGTCGCTCGAAGCCCAGTCCGAAGCCGGCATGCGGGCATGTACCGAAGCGTCGTGTGTCGAGGTACCAGTAGAGTTCTTCTTCGGGGATATGCATTTCGCGCATGCGGTTAACCAGCCGGTCGTAGCGCTCTTCGCGCTGGGAGCCTCCCACGATTTCACCGATTCCCGGGAAAAGGATGTCCATTGCCGATACGGTTGGTCCGGGTACTCCTTCCAGGGGCTCGTCCTGGCGCATGTAAAATGCCTTGATTGCCGCCGGGTAGTTGGTAAGAATCACCGGCTTTTTGAAGTGTTTTTCGACCAGATAGCGCTCGTGCTCGCTTTGCAGGTCGGTCCCCCACCCTTCCACCGGGAACTGGAATTTTCCCTTTTTGTTTGGATTGGAGTTCCTCAGTATGTCTATCGCCTCGGTATAGGTGAGGCGTATGAATTCATTTTCAGAAACAAACTTCAATTTTTCTGTGAGCGACAGTTCGCTGCGCTGGTCCTGCGGTTTCGTCTTTTCTTCTTCGGTCAGCCTGTCTTCCAGTATTTTCAGGTCATCGGCGCAGTGTTCGAGTGCGTAGTTGATGACATAGCGCAGCATGTCTTCAGCCAGATCCATGTTATCGCGCAGGTCGTTGAAGGCCACTTCGGGCTCAATCATCCAGAACTCTGCCAGGTGGCGGGTGGTATTGGAATTTTCGGCGCGGAAAGTGGGACCAAAAGTATAAACAGCACCCAGTGCCAGTGCCCCCAGCTCGGCTTCAAGCTGTCCGGAAACCGTCAGGTTGGTACTTTTGCCGAAGAAATCTTCCTTGAAGTTGATTTCACCGCTTTCCGTCCGGGGCGGGTTTTCCATGGACAGGGTGGTTACACGAAACATTTCGCCGGCACCTTCAGCATCACTGGCGGTGATAATAGGTGTATGCAGGTAGCAGAAGCCCCTGTCGTTGAAAAACTTGTGTATCGCGTATGCGAGCGCATGGCGTATGCGGAAAACGGCGCTGAAGGTGTTCGTCCGGAAACGCAGGTGTGCATTTTCGCGCAGGAACTCCGGCGATTGCTTCTTGGGCTGCAGCGGATATTCATCCGGGTTACAGTCGCCGAGTATTTCCAGTACTTCCGTTTTCAGCTCCACCTTCTGGCCTTTGCCCTGACTTTCCACCAGTGTGCCGGTGGCGCTGATACAGGCGCCGAATTTGATACGATCCAGCGTTGCGGCATCGAATCGCTCGAAATCCACAACAACCTGCAGATTGGAGGCAGTGGAACCATCGTTCAGGGCAATGAACTGGTTATTACGGAAGGCTTTTACCCACCCTTTCACGAGTACCTCGCTGTTAACCGGCTCCTCTCTCAGTATGTCTGCGATTTTTGAACGTTGCATTTTGCTGAATGTATTTTGTAATCAGTTATTGTTAGCCAAATCGGGAAATACAAACCGTTTTTTGCCGTTTTGGTTCAGAAACAGGCTATCTCTCAATCGGGAGCGCAAAGGTACGTTAATTGCCGTATTTTTTGAAGTGCTGAAAAAGACGTATAATTTGCCGGAGCGCCCTACTTTTGCAACCAACTGCGCGCTGGCACTGTTTCACATCGCGGTTATTGATGCATTATGCTGATCGAAATTTTCAAAAGCAAAATCCACCGCGTCAGGGTGACGCAGGCCGACCTGAACTATGTCGGCAGTGTTACCATTGACGAAGAGCTGCTCGAGGCGGCCAATATTTTCGAAGGGGAAAAGGTCCAGATTGTCAACAACAACAACGGCGAGCGCTTCGAAACATATACTATTAAAGGTGAAAGGGGCAGCGGTGTGATTTGCCTGAACGGTGCAGCCGCACGCAGGGTACAGGTAGGCGACATCGTGATAATCATGGCTTATGCCCTGATGACGCCCGAAGAGGCCCGCACGTTCAAACCCGCTACTGTTTTTCCCGACGAAAACAACCGGCTGGTGAAAAATGTCCAGTAATTTCAGTCAGACCATCCCTCCAGACTTGTCCTGACTTTTGCTGGTGGAAAAAAAAGTCTGTTACTGGCTTGATAACAAAATACTGAACAAGCTCTTAAACCCCCGTTTCTTTTTCAGGTCAAAGAACAGATACTCATCTGTAAAATATCCTGATTATGCCTGCATTCTTCCTCAAATGTGCACTTCGCACGTGCATCCCCGTTCTGATTCTGTGCTTCGGCAGCCTCAATGCCCAGTCGCTGTACTTTCCGCCAACCACCGGTAACACCTGGGGAACCACTCCGCCATCATCACTCGGCTGGTGTCAGGAGCGTATTGACAGCCTGTATAAAATGCTGGACGACAATAATACCAGAGCATTTATTCTCCTCAAAGACGGGAAAATTATTCTGGAACAGTATTTCAACGGACACACGCAGTCGTCCAACTGGTACTGGGCCTCGGCCGGCAAATCACTCACGGCTTTTCTGGTCGGGCTGGCACAGCAGGATGGCCTGCTGAATATCCACGATAAAACGAGCGAATACCTCGGCAACGGCTGGACGGCCTGCGACAGCGCTGCGGAAAGTCTGATTACTATCCGACACCAGCTGACCATGACTACGGGGCTCGACGACGGAGTAGATGACCACTACTGCACGCTGGACACCTGTCTGACGTGTCTGGTACCGCCCGGTACGCGCTGGGCCTACCACAACGGGCCCTACACCCTGCTGGATCCGGTTATGGAAGAGGCTACAGGTATTACGATGACCCAGTTTGTGAACCAGCGGCTGCGTACTCAGACGGGCATCACCGGAATATACATCAAGAACGGATATAATAATGTGTTTTACAGCACTGCCAGGAGTATGGCCCGTT
>JAJTFM010000193.1 GCA_021298575.1 Saprospiraceae bacterium
CTGCAGTGCCCCTTCCGATCGGGAGTGGCGCGTGGCAGTCAAGAAGGTGGACGGGGGACTTTTTTCCACCTACGCCAATGAGCACCTGAGAGCCGGAGATATACTCGAAACGGCGCCCCCAGAAGGTCGCTTTTTTCCCGACTCGCTGTCTGTAAATACCGGCCTCGATTATGTCTTTTTCGCCGCCGGTTCCGGTATAACACCCGTTATTTCTATCATTAAAACGGTGCTGGAGCACGCTCTAGGGTGCCGGGTAACGCTTGTTTACGGGAACAGAAGATCCTCTACCGTTATTTTCCGAGAAGAAATTGAAGGGCTGAAAAACCGCTATCTCGGCAGGTTTCAGGTCATTCATATTCTGAGTCAGGAAAGGGTGGACGTGCCCTGGCAGAGCGGCCGCATCACCACTGCACGCCTCGATGAAATGCTGGAGGTCATGCCTGAACTGCTCAATGCCAACCAGTACTTTCTATGCGGCCCAGAAGAGATGATCGCCTGCGTGCGCGAGGGACTGCAGTCCAGAGGGGTGCCAAAAGATCATGTTCACTTCGAATTGTTCGGAACTGGCCAGCAAAAGCACAAAAAATCGCAACAACCGGTGTCGGATGCTGTTGTAGCAACGGCTGAAATCCGACTCGACGGTGTTTGGTTTGACGTGCCTGTCAGGGAGGGTCAGGCAGTGCTCGATGCTGCGCTTGCCACCGGAGCCGATCTGCCATTCGCCTGCAAGGGCGGCGTCTGCTGTACATGCCGCGCCAAACTGACTGAAGGCAAGGTGGAAATGGACGCCAATTATGCGCTCGACGAGGAAGAGGTGGAAGCCGGTTTTATCCTGACTTGTCAGGCGCACCCGCTCACACCCGTCATAAAAGTTGATTTCGACATTAAATAACGCTTTTCTAACCCAATCATCACCCATGAGTACTCAGGTTTCGCTGGAAGAACGTTTTCAGGCGCGTATAGATGCCGAACAAAAAATTGAACCCAAAGACTGGATGCCGGAAGCGTACCGAAAAACGCTTATCCGCCAGATTTCCCAGCACGCACACTCCGAAGTGGTAGGTATGCTCCCGGAAGGGAACTGGATCACCCGGGCCCCAAGTCTGCGCCGCAAAGTAGCTCTGCTCGCCAAAATTCAGGATGAAGCCGGCCACGGTCTGTACCTCTACTCGGCAGCCGAAACGCTCGGTATCAGCCGCGAAGAACTGTACAACGAACTGCTCAGCGGAAAAGCCAAGTACAGCTCCATTTTCAATTATCCCACACTCACCTGGGCCGACATGGGCGCTGTGGGCTGGCTGGTTGACGGTGCTGCTATCATGAATCAGGTCGCGCTCTGCAAGTGCAGCTACGGTCCGTACGCCCGCGCCATGGTGCGTGTTTGCAAGGAAGAGAGTTTTCACCAGCGCCAGGGATTTGAGCTCCTGCTCACGCTGTCAAAAGGAACGCCAGAACAGCATGCAATGGCTCAGGATGCCATCAACCGCTGGTGGTGGCCATCCATGATGATGTTCGGCCCGAATGACTCCGACTCTCCGCATTCCGCTCAGTCCATGCGCTGGAAAATAAAGCAGAAATTCGTGGATATGATCGCCGAGCAGATCAAGGTGCTCAACATGACGCTGCCCGATCCTGATCTTCGCTGGAACGAAGAACGCGGGCACTACGACTTCGGTACCATTGACTGGACCGAATTCAACGAGGTGCTCAAAGGAAACGGCCCCTGCAACCGCGAACGCCTCGCCGCCCGCCGCAAGGCCTGGGAGGAAGGTGCCTGGGTGCGCGAAGCCGCCATGGCACACGCAGCCAAAAGACAACAGTCGGTCTGATCACGCAAATTATTGTCAATTATGGCAAATTCAAGTGAATTCCCGCTCTGGGAAGTATTTATCCGCTCTCATGGCGGCCTGAACCACAAACATGTAGGCTCTCTGCACGCAGCCGATGCACAGATGGCTCTCGAGCACGCACGCGACGTGTACACGCGCAGGATGGAAGGAGTATCTATCTGGGTAGTGCCCTCTACCGCGATAACCGCGTCTGACCCCGCCGATACGGATCCTTTCTTCGAGCCGGCTAAAGACAAAATTTACAGGCACCCCACGTTCTACGATATTCCGGAAGGGCTCAAACACATGTAAAGAACCCAAAACAGCTGATTATGCGCGATTTCTTGTTGCTACTCGCCGATAATACGCAGATTCTCGGTCACCGGCTCGGCGAATGGTGCGGCCACGGACCCGAACTGGAGATTGATATGGCCATGACGAATCTGGCCCTCGATCTGATCGGCCAGTCACGCAATTATTACCAGTATGCCGCCGATCTGGAAGGCGCTGGTCGCACGGAAGATGATCTGGCGTATCTCCGCGATGCCCGTGAATTCCGCAACTGCCTGCTCGTGGAACAACCCAATGGCGATTTTGCCCATACGGTTGCCCGCAATTTCCTGTTCGACTCCTGGCATTTCTTCTTCCTGCAGGCATTGTGCCAAAGTAACGACGATCGCCTGGCCGCTATTGCCGTCAAGTCCGTCAAGGAGGTAACTTACCACCTGCGCTGGAGCAGTGAGTGGGTAATCAGGCTCGGCGACGGTACGGAGGAGAGCCATAAACGTATTCAGGATGCTTTCGACAATCTCTGGACCTATCGCGGTGAACTGCTCGCGCCTGCTCCTTATGAAACGGAAGCAGCCAACGCCGGCTATGGTGTTGATCTCCATGCCATCAGCTCGCGGAAATGCAGTACGTTCAGCGCGCTTACCCAAACTCAGTCTGGTAATGAATAGCAATATACATCAGATCACTGTCGGCGACCTCTGGAACTTGCTCGAAACGGTGGTTGACCCGGAAATCCCGGTACTGACTATCCTTGATATGGGTATAGTCAGACGCATCGAAATCAGGGAAGGCGACCGTATAACTGTCTCCGAGTTCGAGGGGCGTACAAATACAGGCGCATCGGTTGATCCGGAAAATGCACAAATTCTGGTTTACATTACACCTACTTATACGGGTTGCCCTGCCATGAACATGATTGCCGCCCATATCAGTATGGAGCTGGCCACGCACGGCTTCAGCGATATCAGTGTCAGGGAGGTGCTTCAGCCAGCCTGGACAACCGACTGGATTCCGGAATCAGCCCGTCAGAAACTCAGGGAATACGGTATTGCTCCCCCCGAACAGGCTGCCCGCGTGGAGCGGCTCCTGTTTTCCGACGTTTCGGTCACCTGTCCGCGCTGCGAGTCTCGTAATACCGAAAAGCTCGCCGAATATGGCTCTACGGCCTGCAAGGCCCTGTACCGCTGCAAGGACTGTCTGGAACCGTTCGATTACTTTAAATGCCATTAGAAATGACCATCCCGGAACAGGTTGTAGCCAGAATGATGTCAAAAGATGCCTTCAGTCACTGGATGGGACTGGAGATCGAAGGTGTAGGGCCCGGCTGGTGCCGACTGAAGTTTGTCGTGAAACCGGATATGCTCAACGGCTTTGATATCATACACGGCGGAGTGGTATTTGCGGCCAGCGACTCCTGTTTCGCTTTTGCCTGCAACTCACACGGGCGGATTGCCCTCGCACTCGAGGTATCCATTTCTTTTACGAAGTCTGCCAAAGCAGGCGAAACGCTGTTTGTTGAAGCCAGGGAACTTCATCTGGGCAACAAAACCAGCGTATATGAAATCACCACCACCAACGAAGCCGGTGAAACGGTAGCCATATTCAAAGGTACCGCTTACCGCACATCCAGAGACGTTTTAAGCTGATTTATCATGCAACAGGCATTCATTGTTGACGGCGTACGCACACCGATAGGTAATTTCACGGGATCACTGTCGGGTGTAAGGCCCGACGATATGCTGGCACTGGTTATCCGCCAGCTTATGTCCCGCTATCCTGATATTGACCCCCGTGAACTGGGTGATGTCGTTATCGGATGCGCCAATCAGGCTGGTGAGGATAACCGGAATATTGCCCGAATGTCGGTGCTTCTTGCCGGTTTGCCAGTGGAGGTGCCTGCCCAAACGGTTAACCGCCTGTGTGCCTCGGGTATGTCGGCCGCTATGGATGCTGCCAGGGTTATACAGACCGGCGATGCTGCGCTCATGCTGGCCGGCGGGGTGGAAAATATGACCCGTGCCCCCTGGGTTATATCCAAAACAGCTACTCCTTTCGGCCGCGATGCCCAGATGTTCGACTCTTCCTTTGGCTGGCGTTTCATCAATCCGGCCATGAAAGAACTCTATGGCGTGGATGCAATGGGTGAAACAGCCGAAAATCTGGCTGACCGCGACGGCATCAGTCGCGCCGATCAGGACCTTTTCGCTCTCCGGTCTCAGCAAAAAGCGGCAGCAGCCTGGCAGAATGGCCGACTGGCGCGCGAAATAGTTCCGGTTGAGCTGGCTCAGAAAAAAGGGGATCCGATTTTGTTCGACCGCGATGAATTTGTGAAGCCGGGTACAACCGCCGAGGGACTGGCCAAACTGCGACCCGCTTTCCGCAAGGATGGCACCGTGACCGCAGGCAATGCCTCCGGACTTAATGATGGAGCTGCTGCCCTGCTGCTCGCTTCCGGTCAGGCATGCGAGCGATACCAGTTGAAGCCGCTGGCACGTATCGTTTCATCGGCAGTGGCAGGAGTGGAACCTCGCATTATGGGAATTGGCCCTGTGCCAGCCAGCCTGAAAGCACTGGAAAGAGCCGGATTGTCCCTTAACGATATGGACGTCATTGAGCTGAATGAAGCCTTCGCGGCGCAGTCGCTCGCATGCACGCGCGCGCTCGGACTCGCAGACGACGACCTGAGAGTAAATCCGAACGGTGGCGCCATCGCGCTGGGGCACCCGCTGGGCATGAGCGGAGCACGTATTCTGTATTCTGCAGCACTCGAACTCACGCTTACCGGTAAACGGTATGCACTAGTTACCATGTGTATCGGGGTAGGGCAGGGGTATGCGGTGGTGCTGGAGCGGGTGTGATTTGCTACCAGCAATAACACAGTGTGATAAGGTCTATGTAAACATTTTGCTAAAATAGGTTATACTTCTTTTTGGTTGCCAATAAAGGTTAATATAGAAGATAAATACAAAAAGTTTTAAGTTTGTTGTAAACAAAATGAATTCTATTCGAACCTGGGACCCCCTGCTCCCAAAGCAGGTGCGCTACCGGACTGCGCTACATCCCGAATCCCCTTCTTTCAAACGGGAGCGCAAAGATAACATGCTTTCCGATAACTATCCAAAATATTTCTTGAAAATCTACAAAATATGAGCGCCATCAGAAATTTTGACCGGTAAAGTGCGAAGTTTTGTGCCAAATCGCTCGAAATACGCTGCGGCAACGCGCTCAACGGCTTTATCAGGGACTGATTTTTTGAGCAGATTGATGGTGCAGCCGCCAAAACCGCCGCCCATTTGCCTGGCTCCGCAGGCAAGGCCGCGCATGCTGTCTGTCAGGAAGTTTGTTTCTTCCACACATACCTCGTACAGATTCCTCAGTCCGGCGTGACTTTGATACATCAGTTCTCCGACCAGATTCATATTTCCGGATTCAAGGGCATCGCATACGGCATTGACCCTGTTATTCTCTTCTGTTACGAACAAACAGCGTCTGAACACCTTGTCGGACATTTTTCCCGCATGCTCCAGAACCATTTCGGGAGTGGCATCTCTCAGGCTGTTTACTTCGGGATGACTTTTTCGCAGTATCTGAACACCAGCCTCACATTCTTTTCTCCGGGTGTTGTATTCAGAATCTACCAGCTGGTGTTTCACGCCACTATCGAGCAGCAGCAAGCGGTATTCATTGTCGGGAAATGGTGAGTAGGAATACTCCAGATTCCGGCAGTCGAGCCTGAGCACATGGTTCTGTTTTCCCATGAGCGATGCAAACATATCCATGATGCCGCATTGCATGCCCACAAAGTTGTTTTCTGCCCGTTGAGCTATACGTGCCATATCGGGGCGCGATAATCCTGCCCTGAACAAGTCGTCAACGGCCACAATAACAGCACTTATCAGGGCAGCTGAGGAAGACAGACCTGCTCCGAGCGGTACATTACCTCCAATAGCGATATTCAGTCCTCCCGTTTCACAGCCTTCCACTAGAAGTTCACTGAGTGCACCCATCGGATAATTCGCCCAGCGGTGGTCGGCGTCTGTTACGGGTAAGAGTTTGTCTGTTTTGAAATCGGAATTGTATTCAGCGGCGTAAAAATGGTGCTCATTTCCGTTGTTTCGGGAAACAGCGACCCAGACAGCCTGTTCAATGGCTGCCGGCAAAACGAAACCATTATTATAGTCGGTGTGCTCGCCTATGATGTTGATTCTTCCCGGAGCAACGACGATGACTTCCGGGTTTTGGTCAAACCGGCTTTCAAATATTCCCGATATCACCTGCCTGTTCATCCGGCATTACATCAATCTGGAACCAATAAGGCCCAGGAACTCTTCCCGGGTAGGTGTTCGCAGGAATTCACCGGTGAACGCCGAGGTGGTCGTGGATGAGTTTTGCTTCTGAACGCCACGGATCATCATACACATGTGCTTGGCTTCTATGACTACAGCAACACCCATGGGTTTCAGTGTTTCCTGTATGACATCGCGTATTTCGAGTGTGAGACGCTCCTGTACCTGCAGGCGCCTGGAGAAGATATCCACAACCCGCGGAATTTTACTCAGGCCCACAATATGGCCGTTGGGAATGTATGCCACGTGTACCTTCCCGAAAAAGGGCAGCATGTGATGCTCGCACATGGAATATAATTCAATGTCCTTGACGATGACCATTTCACGGTAATCCTCTTTGAACATGGCAGAGCGCAACACAGCTGCCGCGTCCTGATCATAACCCTGTGTCAGGAACTGCATCGCCTTGGCTGCACGTTCGGGTGTTTTCAAAAGTCCCTCGCGGGTCGAATCTTCACCCACTCCATCGATTATTCCGTGGTAATGGGACGTGAGCTGTTCCGTTATCTCGGGATTGTAGTGGTCGTTCTTTTTGTAAGACATTTAATAAACGGCGTTTGAATTAATGCCTGGGCAGCAAACGCAACATTATAAACATCAACTTTGACGGAATGGTTGCAGAGAATCCTGAACAAGCTCTGAGAGCTCGTTCAGGATTCTCTGCCGGTGGTAAAAACAGGTTGATTTTTTGTCAGTTTTTGCATTTTTGAAGGCGCATAGCCGGAGCTACGTAACTGAAAAAAGGTGAAAAATGGCGAAAAATGAGACGTTTTTGACTCGGCGAGAGAATCCTGAACAAGCTCTTAATCCGGGGTATTTCAGTATTAATCTAAAAAATAGATACTTGTGACGGGATGATACGTTCCTTTGCAGTGTCAGATTTCTTATGAAAAAGACGCGCACCTTTCTGGATAGAACTTACGAGTTTCTGAGCAGGCGGACTGTTTACCACGGACTGTTCTGGCTTGTTCTCTTTGCCTTGATGCGCTGGAGCGACTATAATTCAGGGATTGATACATGGTTCGCTGTGGGTAATGAACTCATTCAGCTCGTCTTTTATACCCTGCTGGTTTATGTCAATCTGTATTATCTGATTCAACGTTACCTCGCACGGCATGTACTGGTCTATTTCCTGCTCGCAATAGCCTTCTGTGCGGTCATCACACCTATCGAAGTGCTCGTCCTCTACCTTAAGTTTTCCAGCCGCCCGGAATACAGAACAAGTCTGATTCAGCAGCAGTTATGGATTTTCTGGGGCAATTTGCTGGTTACTTTCCTGTCAACTATCCTGCGGGTTATTATGGACTGGTGGCGTTATCAGAATGAAAAACAGGTTTTACTCACTCAAACCATTCAGTCGGAACTGCGCTTTCTGAAAAGTCAGATAAATCCGCATTTTCTTTTCAATACCCTGAATAATCTGTACGCGCTGACCCTCAAGAAAAGCGACAAGGCCCCCGAAATCGTTCTGAAACTTTCCGAAATCATGCGTTATATGCTGTATGAATGTAACGAAAGACGTGTGCTCCTCAGCCGTGAAATACAGTACATCAATAACTATCTCGATCTCGAAAGACTTCGACAGCCCGAGGGAGCTACAATCAGTTTTGAGGTCGAGGGGAATGTGAGCGACCAGACGGTTGCGCCCCTGCTTTTTGTGCCTTTCCTCGAAAACAGCTTCAAACACGGTCTGAATCATACGGTGAACGGAGGCGGATTCGTTAAACTCAGGCTATCCGCAGCCACTGATATGCTGTTTTTTACCATTGAAAACAGCAAGGTGGACGTGTTTCCCGGAAACCAGCACTCGAGAAGTGGCGGAATAGGACTGGTCAATGTGCGCCAGCGACTCGAGATGCTGTACCCCGGTCAGCACGATCTCTCCATAGAAAATACGCCCGACCGCTACATCGTTTCGTTGCGACTGGGGTTAAATTCATAAATCGCCTCTGAAAAAGGCTTCAATATTACGCTATGCTCAAAGTCATTGTTGTTGACGACGAACCGCTTGCCCTCGATGTACTCGAGACGTATATCTCAAAAATTCCTCAACTGGAACTGATCGGCAGGTACTCCAACGCCCTCGAAGCCAATGAGGCTCTCCAGAATAATGAGGTTGACCTGATGTTTCTCGATATTCAGATGCCCCAGCTTACGGGTACCGACTTCGTGAAAACGCTTCAAAACCCTCCAATGGTGGTGTTCACTACAGCATATCCCAATTATGCCATACAGGGCTTTGACCTGAATGCACTCGACTATCTGCTGAAACCTGTCTCGCTCGAACGCTTCATGAAAGCTGTCAACAAGGCGATTGAACAAAAGGAACTCTCGCAGTATGAACACGCCGCAACGGTCACTTCTGCTATCAATGATGGCCTGGATTTCTTTTTCGTCAAGGCCGACAAGAAGCTCTTGAAGGTAAATTTTGAAGATATCGTTTATATAGAGGGCCTCAAAGATTACGTAATCATCCGGCTGCTTCAGGGCAGGGTAATCACGCTCCAGACAATGAAAAGTCTGGAAGACAGGCTGCCAAGAAACAAATTCAAGCGCATCCACCGCTCGTTTATTGTGGCACTCGACAAAATTACCGCTATCGAGGGCAGCATGGTTGAAGTACAGGAAAAGGAAAGACCCAAACTTCTGCCTATCGGCAAGAACTATCGCGATGAACTCCTCGAACTGATCGAAAAAAACAGACTCTGACTATTTTTCCAGTCGCTCTCTTAACGCAGATGTGAATTTTCGTCCGGTAAACTGCGACATATCCACCCGCCCCATCCCGGGGCGCGATACGGCATCCTTGGTGAGATAGATTTTCCCGCCATGTGCCCATACCAGCTCGTCGAGTCTGTTCAGCAGCGGAATCACCCCGCGCGTACGCGGGAAGTCGAGTGCGAGCGAGAAGCCTTTCACCGGAAAGGAGTTCAGTGCTTCGGCAGGTCGCTCGCCATGCCGCTTCAGGACACTCAGAAAGGGTACTTCCCGACTGGCCGAAATAGTGTGCAGTATTTTCTGTATGCCGTCAAAAGCGGCGGGTTCCGGTATGCAAAACTGGTACTGTATGAAACCCCGGCGACCATACAGCCTGTTCCAGTTCGTTATGCCATCCAGCGGATAAAAGTATTTGTCCAGGTGTATAGTGCGCTCGCCCGGCTTGTTGCGCCTTCAGCAGCCAGGATGGCGCAAAAAATGGTACATCCGAGGGCTTGTCGGTCTCCCACCTCATAGCAGCGTCACCCGGCAAATGTTCTGCAAACAGTGCAGTCCCTTTTCCAATACCTGATCCGGAAGCAGTTGTATCAATCCAGGCCGCTCCGTATGTGTAACTCCGGCGGATTTCGAACCGCCGGAACATTTCCTCCAGGTTACCCGCCCGGTCGGTCTGTTGCCGTATTCCGACAGATGTGATGCGCATTAACTGAAAGGTGGCACTCAGAATCACGCCCGTCCAGCTCATTCCGCCGCAGGTCTGCCAGAACAGCGCCGGATTTTCATCTCTCGAACAGTTCAGGATATCACCGGAGGCATTCATCAGCCGGAAGGACATCAGCCAGTTGGAAAAACACCCTTTCTCAGGGTGATTTTTACCATGTACGTCCGATGCAACCGCTCCTCCAACGGTGATGGATTTTACACCGGGAGTTACATGGAAAAACCAGCCCGACGGAACGATAACGGGTAATATATCGGATAAGAGTACACCTGCCTCACAACTAATGACCCCCGTGCCCCCGTCGAAAGAAATAATGCG
>JAJTFM010000194.1 GCA_021298575.1 Saprospiraceae bacterium
AAGCAAGAGTATCCAGAGGTGTTGCGGTGATAGTTTCGACGGCATCGCCAGTATTCCAAAAATATGACTGTCCGCCGGAGGCAGTCATTGTAACTTCGCTGTTTACGCAAATTACACCATCATTGTTGAATAATCCTGAGGATTCGTCAACAAAAATTGCAGGAATCGGGAGTGCGTGTACTGTCAGGTTGGTTTCAACCACTCCCGGGCAGTTATCAACCGAGGTAAGCGATACCGAGTAGGAAGTCGTGGTTGTCGGGTTTACCGTAACGGAAGTTGCTGTTGAACCTGTATTCCACAGATATCCGCTACCGGGAGGAGCGGTCAGACTGGCGCTTGCGCCCTCGCAGATCACACGGTCGTTAACTACTGCGCCCGAGCTCTCGGCAACTGTGATAGTGGCAGGGAAAGAGTTAATTACAACTGCGGAGGTTGATGAAGCGGAGCACAGGCCGGGATTGGTAACAGTTACCGTGTAGTTGGTGGATACAGAAGGGCTTACGGCAACTGCGGAGGACGTCATTCCATTACTCCACAGATAGCTGGTGCCTCCTGTTGCACTGAGGGTAACTGATGTGCTGGCACAGATAACTCCATCGTTGGCACTGACACCCGATGTTTCGGTGTAGGTAACCGAGGGTGATGGCAGCGGAGTTGTATTGATTGTGTAGGAAGACATCGTACTGCAACCATTCAGGCTGATAGTGACCGAATAGGTTGTAGTGGAAACAGGACTGACTGCAATAGACGAGGTACCCGCTCCCGTGCTCCAGGAATAGGATATACCATTGGCAACGGTGAGTGTGGCTGTTGAGCCGGCACAAATAGTACCATCATTATTTGTTTGTCCGGAGGATTCCGAGACTTGAACATTAAAATCGGTGGTACTGGTAAATTCATCCATACCAATATCAGGTGCACTTCCGTTTCTGGTATCGCCATCGTAGTCGGTAGACACGCCCGTTACAGGCGTTCCCCGACGGTCGAGACAATCGTTGCCGGTTGTGTTCAGGTGCAGGTTGGTACTGGAAACGAAAGATGGTGGTGCCGAGAGCGAGCTGGCATCCTTGCCAGTTGCAGAGCGCAAGGCAGTCATGGTATTCAAATCCGATCCCAGAAAACCCGGTATTCCCTGTGAACCGATCACATAGTAATCATTGAAGTCAATACTGGAGAAAGCCTGATTTGTGGTAGCGCTGTACAGTGCATAATTTTTTGAAGCGATACCGCTCTGACTGGAATTATTCATTGTATTGACCAGCAGATTATTCCTGATATCAAGTGAACTGGCATTTGCCCCCACATAGAGTGCTGCTGTCAGGCAGCTGGCATTATAGGAGTAACTGCCGTACATATTTACCGAGTTGTTGTAGAGATTGACCCCCCCTGTGACGGCCCCGAGGTTAGAAGAATTTCCGGCAACACCGATGCCTATTCCCATAGAGGAGGAACTTCCGAATGAGGAATAGTTTGAACCGTTTACACCGGCGACAAGGTTATTGGCGATGGTAATATTGCTATTCAGGCTTCCGGTGGCCACAGTAATACCGCGTCCTCCGTATCCATTGGGATTTGATGTTATTACCTGAGAGATATTGTTTCGGGTTACGGATGCACTGCTCACACCTGATTCCAGCGAGATACCGACCGGAGGGGTTGTAGCGGCGCAGGACAGACTGATATTATTCTGTGTAATGACCGGAGCGGGAGCATTGAGCAACTGCACGGCCACCACAGGAAACAGTGTTGAAGCGCTCACACTGTTGAATGTGTTACCTGAAATGGTTAGGTTATCTGCTCCCCCGTTCGATTCCGGTGTTGAGCCGCTGGCGTACAGTCCGATGTTTGAAGAGGTTATCGAGTTATTATATATGGTGTTATCATCATTATCAGCTCCATTCGAAAAGACCGCTGAACCTGAAACGGCTATACCACAAGCAGTTGCCACTGTTGCAGTACTGGTATTAATGATACAGTTTTTGACAGTGTTATGGGTAGCTCCGTTGCCGTTAGCCGACAACCACACCCCTACCGGGGCGGTGGGAGCCGTGTTGGTTATCAGCAGATTTTTATCCGTTCCGCCATTAATACTCCCGTCAATGGTGACATAATCGGCGCCATTCAGTCTGAAAACAGGGCCATTGGGCACATTTCCGCTGACAGTGACCTGAGAAGATGCCGGTTTGATGGTCAGCGTATTGGAGGAGCTGGCATTTACGTTACTATTGATGGTGATTGGAAAAGTTTCGGAAGGGTACGATGCATCAGTCAGGGAAAAAACAACAGGGCCGGAGATACAAAGACTGTTGTAGGCATTTACGGCAGCGGAGATTGTGGGGTAGTTACCTCCTGCGCCCACCGTATATGTACCCGAAAGTGTCTGGGTAATCAGGAAAGAGAATGGCGACACGGGAGGTGTTGCCACGGCTGGGGGCGAAGTAGTCAAGCCGGCAGCACCAAGTCCGGGAGTGGCTCCGGCATTCCCCGCGTTATCCTGCGTGACAAAGTAGTAACTGATAATATCCCCACTGACGACACCACCTCCGAAAGTGAAAGAATACTGATTTCCTCCTGTGAATGAACCGTTTGACGCAGAATATGTGCCGGAATTTTTCTTCCAGTAAAGAACCGGCAGTCCGGCTCCTGAAATCGGAACTCCTTCCGGATCGGTGATTGTTGCAACGAGTACAAGTGGCCCGGTAGAGCACGTATTGGGCTGCAGTGTGAACGAAACCGTTGGATAATTAGCGAAATTACCGGCATCAGCCCCGATGTCAGCGGCGGAAAGCGAGGATCTGGTTTGCCCGTCGTAGTCTGTAGTTATCGTTGTGAGCGGAATTCCATTCCCCTCTGCAGGTGAAGTTGGCGGAGAAGTAATATGCAGGTTACCGGAAGCAACATCTGCGAAACTGACCCCTGCACTTTGGGAGTAGTTATCGCCGGAGGAAAATGATTTCCACCCTGAGAAAGACTGAGCGCTTGTCCAGTAGCCCACAGTTGATGAAGAGGAGACGTTCAGAATATTGTAATCGGAGGCATTGGCGGGCCATCCGGTAGTGCTGGCAGTTGCTCCGAAGTTATTGGCTATAGCGAGATGCTGCCCGGTTCCTCCGGAGCGTCGGTTATCGAAAATATTGTTTCTAAGTTCAACCGATACGGTACGGGCGGTTGTACTCAGGTCACCTCTCAGGTATCCGAAAGATGCCAGGGAGCCCGTGGTAACCGTGCCGTCAATTACCACCGAATTGTGATAAATATTGGTTACCGGATCGGGAGTCACTGTATTTTGATTCCAGATACCTGCAATCATTGTATTGGTTGATTGTGCGCTACCGAGGGATATCATGTTATTGGACAACAGTATCGTATTATTACCCGATCTGATACCTATTCCGAATATAGTGGACGGGCTAACCGAGTTAGCAGATACAGTAGAATTGCTCAGTGCCCAGATTCTATTTCCGGATACCTCTGTCGCAAGTGTAGTACTTTGCGCTGTTGCAGAAAGAGCGATTCCCCCTACTGCAGTACCGACCGCCGTTGTACTGATGTTCGACAGGTTACTGATGATATTTCCCGTGATGGTGCAACCCAGAGAAGCCGCATGATGAATACCAATGGCCGAACACAGACTGCTTGACGAGAAGCCGGGTACAGTAGCATTCGTCCTGATATTATCAATTATATTATCAGATAATGACCAACCTGTTGAACTGCCGCCTGTTGTAGTAGACGTCCATATACCGCGCACAAAGCCCTGATTACCCGTTCCGTAGGAAGCCAAATTTCTGATTGTATTACCAGTTACAGTAGCCAGTAGCGGATTGGCGTTCAGGTAAATACCGGATACTATCGAACTACCCGTAGTTGAACCGTTAACTCCGGCTCTCATATTATCAGGTGTAGTATTTCCGATTGTATTGTTGCTGATACTGACAGATAAGGCATTTCCCGAGATATTGATACCTATAACTGCTCCGGAAATGTTCGTGGGTGACCCAACCGATGTACACGCGCCAATCTGATTGTTGGCGATAGACACAACACCCGTTGATGAGCTGTGAATTCCTACGATTGCGCCGCGGGTAGAAGAGGTGGTCATCAGCGAGCCAGTGCCCGTGGCCGATCCAATCAGATTGCCTGCTGTGGATCCTATGTTATAATCCCCGGCACCAGCAACACTGATGCCGCAGAGTATACCGCTGCCTGTAGTGGTTCCATTGGAGGTAGTAAGAGCCACTGCGAAAACCGAATTGCCGTCAATTTCAGTTGCCGGAGTGCCTGCCGAGGTAGTAACATCTATGCCTGCAAACCGGGTTGCAACCGATCCGGCCATATTACAGGTTCCGGTTCCATCAGCACTGGCGCCTCCGATCAGGTTATCTTTAATACTGTATCCTCTGCCTGTACCGATGAACAATGCCCTGTGAACACTGGATACAGTGTAAGTAAACGTTGATCCGAGATAGAAACGGTTATTGAATATTGTCCAGCCACTGTTTCCGATTGAAGTCAGATTAATTCCGCACGAGGGTAACGTTGCGCTGAAATAATCAAAAATATTACAATTTTTAATTATGTTTGAAGAGTTGTCAATGGATACAGAACTGGCCGAAATGACAGCATTAACAGGATAGTTGGTACCCGACGGACC
>JAJTFM010000195.1 GCA_021298575.1 Saprospiraceae bacterium
TGGGCCTTTGAGCAGTGCGATATCCCGGGCCTCCCTCGGGGCCCAAAATCCGCTCATGGTATTGTCGAGCCATTGAAAGTTGCCTTTGCCGTCGCCGAGCAGTACGGAACCATTTCCGGCATCAGAGCGGTTTGTTTCTACCTCGAATCCGTATTTGTTTCCTGCCAGAATAATATCCGGATTCCCGTCAGCATTCACGTCAGTTATTGCGATGCCCTGATTGACAGATATCTGTACCTGAGGTGGCAGGCTGTGCCTGATAAATTTGCCACCCTGATTTTCCCACCAGCATGTTTCGAGGTCGTAGCAGACAAACTGAGAGGCACCGTCCAGATCTTTCTGGGCCCAGATATCGCTGATTGTTGCTTTGGCGTAATCATCCGAGTAAAGGAATCGTTTTTTCAGCCCGGGTATTTGTTTTACCAGAACATCCTTTTGTACCAGCGGGTATATCTTCCCATTTTCCTGAAAGGCTACAATCGGGTCGAGCGTATTGTTGTTATCGAAGTCTTTGGCATAGCATCGCAGGGGCGCATCGGCTGATGCTGTAAACCGGAGATTCAGCCCCAGATTGCCGGTAACAATATCCAGATCGCCGTCTTTATCCAGATCAGCCATCTCGAGCTTGTTCCAGAGACCGTTGGAGTTTGCCAGGCCGGACTGCGCGGTGATGTTTTGCAGTTTGTTGCCTGCCATTTTAAAAACAGAGACTGGCATCCATTCGCCTGTTGCGATGAGTTCGGCTTTCTGATCGCCATCCACATCTGCCCATGCGAGGTCGGTTACCATGCCGCATCGTTCAAAGTCGCCGGCTACCTTGCTTGTTGCATCGGTAAATTTCCCGCCGTTATTTTCCAGAACGATACTTCTCGGTGTGAGAGGCCAGTTTTTGGGAGTAATTCTGCCGCCGATAAAAATATCCTGATCACCGTCACCATCGAAATCGTGAGCTGTAGCCCGCAGACACAAATCTTTGAAGGTTGGCATCGCATCGGGCGATTTGCTAAAATTCCCTTTACCATCGTTGATATACAACCTGCACTGCCAGAGATCAGCTGAAGAGGCTTCTGCACCACCACTGAGCACGAACAGATCCTTGTCACCGTCTGAATCGGCATCAAAGAACAGTCCGCCGTGATCTTCATACTTTTTATCTTCTTCAAACAGGGCTGTTGAGGAAGCACGGAAACTGCCATTGGAGTTCTGCAGGAAAACGGCACCTGCACCATTGGGTCCGTTACCGATGAACACATCGTCGAGTCCATCGCCATTTACATCCCCTCTTGCAGCGAGCGCCCCCAGGTCAGTAATCGTCCAGGGATTGAGGGGCCATGTTTCGAAGTCGGCAAAAAGCGGATCCTGATGCCTGAAGTTGATTCCGGCACTTGGTGTTTTGTCGGTGAACAGTCCGCCTGATTTCACATCGGGCGTAACAAGCGTGGCTACATAACCCGAGGCGTCTGTATATTTCAGATTCAGGCGCTGGTTCACCGGAACGTTTGAGAGCACTTGATACTTTCCGTCGGGCCAGCGCACTGTGAGTTTATCAACTTGTGTGTACTGGCCCAGACCGAAGTGTACAAGGTGTTCTACTGATGAGAAAATTCCGTGATTTGGGTGCAGTTCCTGATATTGTTTTTGTCCCTGATATTCGATGAGAACGGATGCACCTACTGCAAAAGGATTGGCCGGTGCACCCTGCAGTTTGGCCTGGATATAGTTTCCTTCATTCTTTTCCCGGGTCAGGTTTTTGTAGATAAAAGCGGGCTGTTCGAGGTTATTTACCACGAGATCCAGATCGCCATCAGCATCGAAGTCGGCCCATGCGCCTCCGCATGACCAGGAGGCGGGCATAGTCATCCAGTCGCCGGAGCGATCGGAAAACTGCCAGTTGCCCTTATTCTGATAGACAACATTTCTGATTTTATGGGATGGCATCTGCCCCAGATATTCCATCAGGTCCTCGTAGTCCTTCTTCTTGCTTTGAGCGCGTTTTTTGTCCACCTCGGCGAGAACAAATTCCTGATAATCGCGATTAGTCACCTCCCTGCGGTAGCCATTGGCTATATGCAGGTCTTTCATCCCGTCGTTATCAAGATCAGCCATCAGGCAACTCCAGGACCAGTCGGTTTTATACACGCCGGCGGCACATGCTATATCGCTGAAGGAGCCGTTTCCATTATTTCTTTGCAGGACGTTTCTGGCTACCGGCTCGAAGTACCCGTATTTGGTCATGGTTAGGTATCGGCTGAGCGTATTGGCTGTTTTGAGGCTTTTCTGGCGGTAGTTTTCCATGGGCCACATGTCAACTGCCATGAGGTCAACGCGGGCGTCGTTGTCGAAATCCGACAGTTCGGTACCCATCGTACTCATGGAGCAGTGTCTGAAATAGCTGCCGAGTTTATCGGAAAAACTGCCTTTCTGGTTGTTGATAAACAGGTTGTCCGGTTGAACAAAGTCATTTCCCACATATACATCGAGCCATCCGTCGCCGTTTACGTCAGTTACAGATACACTGAGGCCGAAGCCGAAGTTGGCGATGCCGGTCTGGCCTGACACATCAGTGAATTTGCCGTTGTCATTTCTGAAAAACCGGTCGGAATCGTATTTGTTTTTCGGGGTCAGGTCGGGTACAGGCGTTTTGCCGTCCGGTCCGATTTTGGCGTTGATCCGGTTTGCGGCCCCCAGGTCGGCCGGGTGATTCAGCAGGTAGCAGTCCAGATCGCCATCATTATCGTAGTCGAAGAAATTGACGCCGGTTTGCGGACTTTTATCAACCAGTCCGAGTTCTGCGGCCTTGTCTGTAAAAGTGAGATTACCGTTATTGATGAAAACCTGCATGACGCGATCGGGGTTATCATCGGGGCCCGATCGGTTGACAATCAGGTCGAGAAACCCGTCAGCATTCACATCAACGGCGCTTGTGGCAGTGTCGAAACCTTTTTCCGAGCCCACCCCTGCGCTGTCGGTGATATCTTTGAACCGGAAATTACCCTGGTTCAGGTAGAGTCTGTTTTTGCCGTTGGTACATACAAAGTAAATATCGGGCAGGTTATCGTTGTTGAAATCGGCCACAGCCACACCGCCGCCGTTGTAGAAGTTAATATTCCTGATGACGTTGTGTTGTTCATCCTCAATGATGATATTTTCGAAGTCAACACCGGTGGCATCAGGCGAAAGGAGTTCGAGAACAGGCTTCTCTGCGGCAAGAGTTTTTTCTTCCGTGATTTCGCCGGTCATACCGGGTACTATTTCATTTGTGGGCCTGAAAAAGAAATAGGCTACAGCAACCAGAATAGCTCCTGCCAGCGTAAGCAGAAGATATTTCTTTGATTTTGAGGGCGACTTGCCGCTGTCCGGCCGACTGATTCTGGATCTTTTGTTCTTGCTCATTTCAAAACAACATTCAGGTGCAAACATAAAGCATTTCGCCTTTTTACTTTCAAAAATGAGTGTGTTTCACTCCTCAAGTGTATGTAATTAATTTGCTAATATTATTTTGTCCTTATTAAAAAAATATTAATTTAAAAAAACAGACAATAGTATTCTGAATAGCAAAACCTGAAATATCTTTGCGTTTTATCCCGCTAATCCACAATGATTGCTTAAAACTTGGTATGATCTTTGTAGTAAAAGATTGTGTCCGGCAAAATAATCTCATGATTGATTTTTCTATTTCAGTTCAGGCGGAAACTCAAGCTGCGTTGCATCCCCGGCTATGTGGGAGGCAACGCTGTTTTTTTGCATAAATCACATTTAGTTTCTCACTAAAATTTCAACACAATGAGTCAATTGCTTTTCAACAAAATGAGGATTGCTGCCGGCGTTTTCGCCATGGTTGCCCTTTTCCTCGTTTTAGGCACAGTTGACGCACAGGCCCAGCAGGTTACCCGCGCAGCTAGTGGTAATCCTTACGAGTCTGTTGCGCAAAAGATGGGAGTAGCGGCCTGCCAGCCAGGCACAGCTACAAACATTCAGGGAGGCCTTGCCACGCTTACTGCGGAGGCTGAGGCGATGAAAGCACAGCTCAAACTGGGCAATACGTCCAGTCTGATGCGTGTCAAGTATGAGTACTACACTCTGACAATCAATGATGTAGAGCAGTACTCCGTAGCAGTAGAATTCGCGGCACTGACAAATCTGACACGCGCCAGCCAGATCGTGGGAGACGAGTCTCTGACCAGCCAGCAGCTCGCAGGCATGTACAACGGTGTCCGCACCGCCTTCGGTATGTGCCAGTAAATCTGTGAAGCACTTTTTCATTAAAAAACAATTCTAAATTCTAAAACTTAATCTCATGATAAGGAAGAATTTTACCTTACTGGGGAATTTGGTAGTGTTTGCGCTGCTGAGTCTTGCAGGAGTTGCTTCTGCACAGACTTTCAACGGCTCAAACCTCAACCAGAATGGCAACTCGGCCATTCCTCTGACGGGCACTGGCGGCTGTACCGGCGCTGCCAATTTCAACTGTAACGTTACAGGCACGGTAACCACCCTTGAAAAGGTTACTATCAACCTGACCCACACATGGGCTGGTGATCTCGAGATCTACCTCCAGTCTCCGAACGGTCAGCGTATCGCTCTGTCAACTGGCAACGGTGGCTCTGGTGATAACTACACCAACACTGTATTCCAGGACGGTGCTGCTT
>JAJTFM010000196.1 GCA_021298575.1 Saprospiraceae bacterium
GTTTTGTACGCTACGAATCAGGTTTGTTTAACCGCAGAGTACCGCAGAGGTAACCGCAAAGTATCGCAGAGGTAACCGCAAAGTATCGCAGAGGTAACCGCAGAGTAACGCAGAGGATCTTTCTCTGCGTTTCTCTGCGTCGTACTCTGCGTAACTCTGCGGTTAAACAAACGAAAGGAGCCGGAAGTATTGGTCGGGAGCCACGGGTGTGATCAAGAGCTTGTTCAGGATTCTCTCCGATTCATCATCTGACAACGCTTCACCTCACCAGCGTAACCTGCCCCAACTGCCTTTTAAGCTCGCCGCACACACTGACTTCGGCGGTGTACATATATACATCGGAGGGGGCATCCTGTCCGTCCACCCGGCCATCCCAGGGCTGGGTACCGTTGTAAACTGCCTGTCCCCAGCGACTATAAATGGTGATGGATACCAGTTCCACATTTTTCCCGACCAGACTGAACGAATCATTCGACGAGTCGCCATTCGGGGTGAACGCGTTGGGCAGATCTACCGTGCAGTCAGGTGGCGTCACCGTGATGGTCACGCTGGCCGAGTCGGCGCAGCCGTTATTGCTGACAATCAGCAACTGGTAGGTGGTGGTACTGTCGGGCATGGCGGTCGGATCGGGGCAATCGGTGCATGACAGTCCGCTTTCCGGCGTCCAGCTGTATGTGCCGGTGCCGGTGCCGGTCAGTTCAATTGACTCACCGGCCTCAATGGTGGTGTCGGCCGGTTCAATCAGGGCATCCGGGGATGGCAGCAGCGTGATGGTAATTGAATCGGTTATGGTACAGTTTCCAAGTACGGCCACTGCCACCAATACGGCCGATGAATCGCCGGTGAAGGTGGTTGCAGGACTGGTTGAGCTGGCAACCAGATCTTCAGGCGACCATGTCAGGTTGCCGTTAACAGTAGCCTGCAGATCAACGGGAGTACCCGTACAAACCGCCTGGTCTTCTCCTGCATCGAGGGACAGGGTGCTCAGCGAGACATTCACTGTATCCGATCCGGCGCCGCAGCCGAGGGTTGTTACCGCGATAGCATACTGGCCGGGTGCTGAAACGCAGATGGCATCGGTGATAGCCCCGTTTGACCAGGAATACGTGGCTCCGGTGATGCCGGCAGAGAGTTCAACGGTCTGATTTTCACACAGGGTGATGTCCTCACCGAGATTAACGTTCAGCTGGGTGGAGGTTCCATCGTTTCTGAAAATAGCGTTATCGAAATTGGGCAGCCCCACAAAAAAAAGCGGGCCAGTATTGTATTCAAACACTTTTCTGTTGAGAAGTGGTACCGAATTCGGACAAACAATAACGGCCAGCCATGTCTTGAAAATTTCAAATTCAACCACATATATATTTCCGTCGGGGGCTACCTGCATCTGCCCGAACAATCCATTTGAGGAGGAAGGGAACTGTGCAAATATGACTGCACTACCCGTGATATCCGGAGCTGTCAGGCTATAATATCCAAATGAGGAGTGACTCCTGCTGAAAAAGAGCCGTTTGCTGTCGGGTGAAAATTCGAACGAAATAATATCGGTCAGATTAAGTCCGGCATCGGTAATGACGCCTGTCTGGTTATCGAACGGCAGTATTCTGTCGGAACTGCACAGCCACTTCCCGTCGGGAGAGCCCTTGATGATACCGCCCGAAATGATGTTGTAAAGCGTTGGAGTTCCAACCCCGGCGGCAGTAACGGGGAATACACTCATACCCGCATTATCGCTGTGAGCGATAATCCAGTAGTCGGTACCATTCTGGTGGCGCACGGCGCAGAGTCCCTCGTAGGACGGCACGAGTATCATTTCGTTGTAGTCCACCACGCCTCCGAGACCTCCGTTCTGGGTCATATCCACCTCGAAGAAGGAAAGCCCCCGTCCGAGTGGCTGTCCGGGCACTTCGCCGCCCACGTTGTATTCAACCTCTTCCATGGTGAACAGGTAGTAGCGGTCGGGCGTACCCGGTTTGGGAATAATCACGGCCGACTGGGCAGAACTGAACCCGCCGCCCTCGGCATTACCCATATCATACATCACGTCGTGGTTTCTGTTCCAGATTTTTCCGCTGCTTTGTCCGCTCAGTACCGGATCGCGACCGCCGCCGTTGGAGTAGAACAACAGATTCCCGTTTGCATCGGCGATCGAGGCACTTCCCTCGAAGGAAAACATGGAACTTGGCGTGGTGATTACAGGAACTCCGGAATTGAAATCGAGCGCGGCTCCCATTCCAAAATGCCATACATTCCCCTCTTTCTGGGCGTAAATGCTGCCTGTAAATATACACAGCAGCAGAGCGATGGTCAGTTTTTTCATGCTGTTTATCTGATAAGGGTGATGTCTCCGGATTTTTGCACAGTTCCGTCGCAGGTATTCATTTCAATCTGATACGTATATATGCCTGCGGGCGCGGGCCTGCCCGAGAAGAGCCCGTCCCAGTGCGCCGAGGCATCTTCCGATTCAAAAACCAGTTCTCCCCAGCGAGAGTAGATACGCAAAAGATATCCTTCCGGACGAATATCTGCTCCAAATACCCGGAAAATGTCATTGCCGGTACCCGTTTCACTTCCCGGTGCAAAGATATTGGGAATATAGAACGGGCACGGTTTTTTCACCGTGACCGTGACGGAAGCCGAGTCGGCACATCCGTCGGAATCAAGGCCGGTAACAGTATAAGTAATTGATTCCTGGGCAATTAAAACCGGATTCGGACAATCCGTGCAACTCAGGCCGGATGACGGTTGCCAGGAATAAGTCTGCGCTCCGGAGGCATTGAGTACCACCGGCTTACCCTCGGATACTGTCGTATCGGGCACTGCACTGACCACGGGTGGCGTTAGAACAGTCACAAAGACCTGTGCCGAGTCGGAACATTCGCCGATGGAAACGACCGCTGTGAACACACCGGATTCGTCGGGAACCGTGGCGAGGTTCGGCTTGTCGGAGAGAACCGAGCCGGATTTATCCAGCCAGGAATAGCTGTTACCGCCGGAAGCCGACAGAAGCGCGATTGTTCCCTTGCATATTGTTGTATCTGAAGAAACCTCGATATCGGGAGTAGTTCCTTTGGAGGTCACCAGAACAGTATCCCTCAGCAGTCCGCACTCGCTGTTCACCGTCACGGAATACTCACCGGGGACGGTAACGGAAATACCGGGCGTGTTTGCCCCGGTATTCCACAGTATAGCGCCGGGAGTATCGAAGACAGGTTTCAGCACCAGTGTTTCCCCTGTACATATAGCTGTATCGGCAGGCAGAACAGCCGTTCCTTCAAAACTCTGACAAACAGTGGACTCCTGAAGCAGAGTGGCGTTCATTATATCCGTAATATTCTGCTTTACAGTATTTTGTGAAGGCACCAGTTCATAATCGAGTGGTACAGGAATTGATGAAGGTGGCAGGATATTCACCTGAACAGATTTACGACAGCAGGAAAAGCGGGGATTTGCCTTGCTGATAATACCCCGCTGGGCGATACCTGTATTGCTGCTGTCCGTCAAGCCACAGAATATCACTTCACCATTTCTGAAAATGGCATCGTAACCGTAATCCTGCTCATCTGAACCGAAGGCGATACTGCCAGTGAGGTTACCATCGGTAGTCAGGGTGGAAATAATGAGATCCACGTCGGTGGGTGGAAAGACCACAGGCGTTGACACTGCTGCCAGTGCCAGCGTGTCATTTCCGATCTTGCCGATAGCGACTGGCGCCATTCCCTGTTCATTATTGATAAGAGTCTGCCCGAGAATGGCACCGTTTGCGTTTAATCGAAGCAGGCATGTTCGACCTGTAGTAACGCTTATATTATCGCTGTACAGGTAAGATACCACCATCATTTCATCATTATCCAGCGGAATACCATCTATTGCAACTTCCTCTTCATCCGGGCGGCTGTACTCTCTGGACCAGATGATGTTGCCATTGTCGGAGCAGCGAACAATGAGAATACCGCGTTTATTAAAGTCATAGATATCGCCCAGCAGGAAGAAGCCGCCCGACTGAACCGGCACAATCCTGTTCAACGCCAGCAGTTCGCCGGCGCTGTACATTTTTTCCCAGAGTACCTGACCCGTCGCCGAGAAACGGGCTATCATGACCCGCTGAATGAAGTCGGAAGACAGGCGGCTCATTCCCACCGCCACAACACTTCCGTCCGGCATTTTCTTTGCGTCGAACCAGTCGTCCTGATCTTCCGGATCACCCCAGACGGTCTCGGTTTTGAAGTTGCCGCTGGCGTCGAGCTGCAGTACCGAGGCATCAAAATACTGGTTTAGCCCGTAATTATTGTTAAAAAGGAGAATATCACCATTATCCAGTGAAACCAGCGCCTTCGGTTCGCGGCCGAATCCGGGTCTTTTAGTCCAGAGAAGATTACCTGTGGCATCGAAGCCCGATATGAGTGCATAAAAATCGGAGCCGTCTCTGGCGGAGCCGGCGGCCACCCAGCCCTTGTCGGGGCGTGTTCCGAGGGTACTGTACTGGAACAGGGCATTACCGGAAGAGAACACTTTGGTGAACGTCTGGGCGCAGGCGAGGCTTTGGCAGAAAATGAGCGCGAGGGCGAAAAGTAATTTCATATTTTATTGGTAAGGTAGAGAATGGATGCCGTTATTAACA
>JAJTFM010000197.1 GCA_021298575.1 Saprospiraceae bacterium
GGCGGTGTGGGCAGCTCCAGCCGTATCACTATCCGCGGAAACAACTCTCTGGGCCGAAACAACCAGCCCCTGATTGTGGTGGATGGTGTTCCCATCAACAACTTCCAGACGCAAAATGGAAGCGAATGGGGCGGCTACGACCGTGGTAACGGTATCGGCGATGTAAACCCGGATGATGTGGAGTCTATCACGGTACTGAAAGGCCCGGAAGCCACAGCACTCTACGGAGTTCAGGGCGGTAACGGAGCAATCCTGATCAATACCAAGAAGGGCAGCACACGCCGCGGTCTCGGTGTTCAGGTGAATTCCAACCTGACTTTCGAAAACCCGCTCACACTGCCTGAGGTACAAACTCAATATGCACAGGGATCAGGCGGCTTGTTCGACATCAAGAGCAACAACGCCTGGGGACCACAGATTTCCGGTCAGCAGGTGGAAGACTGGCGCAATCCGGGCTCCAATACACCACTCACATCTTACAACAACCGCTTTGAAGATTTCCTTCAGACAGGCCAGACATGGAACAACACCATCTCACTGACCGGCGGAAGTGAAAAGACAAGTTTCTATGCTTCCTACACCAATACGTCTTCACAGGGCATGCTGCCTTCCAACACACTGGATCGCAACGTAGCCAACCTGCGTGTTGGTCACTCCCTGAACGACCGGGTGAGCGTTGACGCCAAAGTAACCTACATCAACTCCCGCGGCTATAACCGTCCGCGCCTTTCCGGCGATCCGGAGAATGCTTATGGAAGCGTACTTTTCCTCCCGGGCAACGTGAATGTGAATGATCTGGCTCCGGGTTACGATGCCCTGCGCCGTGTTATGGTATGGAATCCGGGTGGAAGCAACGTTATCCAGAATCCTTACTGGACGATGAACCTGAACACAACCGAAGATATCCGCGATCGTTTCCTGACGATGATTTCTTCCAACGTGAAAGTTACCGACTGGCTGACGCTGATGCTCCGCCACTCCATGGACTACTACGCCGACCAGAACGAGGGCCGCCTGGCTTACGGACAGCGTTACAACGAACCAACGGGTAACTTCTACCAGGATCGCACAAACGCGCGCACATCCAACGCTGACTACCTGCTGACAGCTTACAAGCGTTTCGGCAAGATCGGTGCCAAACTGAGCGCAGGTGGCAGCCGCTTCGACTTCAAGCACAGTTCCATCTACGGTGCCAACAATGGCAACCTGGTGGTTGATTTCTACAACCTGGGTACAGGCCTGAACGATCGCCGCTCACTCTCCAACAGTATCATACAGAAGCGCATCAACTCTGCCTATGCACTGGCCAGCCTCGACTACAACAACTGGCTGTATCTGGAAGGAAGCTACCGCTCCGACTGGACATCCACACTGCCTGTTGCCAACAGAAGATTCGACTACACTTCATTCAGTCTCTCTGCAGTACTGTCTGAAACACTTGATCTGCCCGAGTTTATCTCCTTCCTGAAAGTACGTGGTGCACTGGCTCAGGCTGGTAACGACGCTGACCCGTACGAACTGGAAGCTACTTATGGAATTGGTTCAGGTGCCGGCGCTATCGTATCCGGTGTTCCAACAACCATTTACAACCCGGATCTGAAAAACGAGCTCATCAAATCAAAAGAAGTTGGTCTGGAGGCTCGCTTCTTCGGCAACCGTCTCGGATTCGAACTGTCACTGTATCAGAAAAACGCACTCAACCAGCGTATCTACCTGCCTGTTCCTCCGGGCAGCGGCTTTGCCAACAAGATCATCAACGGCGGTAATGTGGAGAACAAAGGTGTTGAACTGGTGCTGAATACCACTCCGGTGAACGCCGGTTCTTTCCGCTGGGATCTCGACCTGAACTACTCTGCCAACCGCAACCGTCTGATCGAACTCAACGACGACACCAAGCGCTACCTGCAGTATGGCCCGCGCGCAGTGTTTATCGTGGCTGACGAAGGCGAACTCTTCGGCGATATCTACGGCCGCGGATTCCTGCGCAACGACAACGGTGAAATCGTGGTTGACGCAGCAGGTCTGCCGAAACACTCTGAAACAGAATCAATGCTGCACGCAACCGGCCTGTCAAACAACACCCTGAACAACCGCGATGGTGGTCTGGTGGTTGACGGCGTAACTGAAAGCGGAGAGCGCAACACCGTGGAGGTTTCTTCACAGGAGTACTGGGAGCGCGTGGCAGGCCCGAACAACACAGCCGAACCATTTGTTTATGATGCATCTAACGTCATGCTGAGAGAGGCCATCCTGAGCTACAAATTCCCGAACAAGATGTTCTCCAAGTCGAGCGTACGCGATCTGACAATCAGCTTCGTTGGCCGTAACCTGTTTATTATCAGCAAGAACGCTGACACGCCGGCTTATATCCTGAACTCCTACATTTCTGTAGGCAACGATCAGGGTATGGAGAGCACTTCCATGCCTCAGGCGCGCAGCTTCGGCTTCAACGTTCGTCTGAACTTCTAATCTAAACTTCAACAAGTGCACAAACATTTTTTTGAAAGATGAAAAAATTGAAATTTCAACTCTCCGGATTGCCTGTGCTGGCACTCGGATTGCTCGTTGCAGGAGGTTTTTGGAGTTGTACCAAAGACTTCGACGAGATCAACAAAAACCCCAACGGTGTTACTGCCGACAAGGTGGATCCGAGTTTTCAGCTCACGAACGTGATGTTCGGAACGGGTATGGATGCACACATTCACCAGCGTATCCAGAATCTGTACTGCGATATCTTCGCTCAGTACTTTGCGAACGAGGGCTTCAGTTCACAGCGTTATATCCCGGTTGACGGCTGGACAAACGACTACTGGAGTGCCGGCTATTACAACGGCTGGGTCGCCAACCTGAACGATATCATCCGCAACGAGGGTGCAAAGGACAACAAGGGCAACGCGTATCACATCGCGCGTATATACAAGGCGCTTGTTGTTACCCGTGCCACCGACCTGTTCGGCGATATCCCTTATTTCAAGGCTGCCGACGGTACTGGTGAAAATCCGCCTTACGACAAGGTTAAAGACATCTATGTTGACCTTCTCCGTGAACTGAAGGAGGCTTCTGCCGGTCTTTCCACTGCCAACCTGAACATCCCTGCCAATCAGGACCTGATTTTCCACGGTGATGTTTCCAAGTGGAAAAAATTCGCCAACTCGCTCCGTCTCCGTCTGGCTGTACGCCTGTCGGAAGTTGATCCTGCCACTGCAAAGCAGCATGCTGAAGAAGCTGTTGCTGCCGAGGGTGGCGTTATGCAGAGCCGTGAAGACGCCTGTGTGATTCCGAAATCTCCAAGCTATGGCTGGGGACGCGACAACGCACTGGGCAAATACTACGGTTGGGGCGGCATGACTATGAGCCGTACCATGGAAAACCTGATGGTAGGTCTCGGTGGCCAGGCATTCCCGGGTGGATATACCACTGACGATCAGGGCCTCCAGCTCTCTTCCAACGTGGAGCACCCCACTGATCCGCGTGCCAACCGTTTCCGTGTTGGTGTGCCTTCCAAAGTTGACCCGCGCGGTCCGCTGATGTTTGAAGTCACAACTACAGGCAATGGCGGTGTAGAAAATGATGTAATTGACGGCCAGAACATATCTACAGTTGGTCGCTGGGCAGGTGTACCTGCGGGTCTGCCATCCACGGCAAGTGGTCTGACACAGTACTCCAACGTGAAATACGCCCGTCTGGCGGCTCCTTTCCGCGATGCGGAGTTCGACTACACCATGATGCCTTACGAGGAAGTCTGCTTCCTGCAGGCTGAAGGTGCGTACCGCGGCTGGAATATGGGCGGCAGTGCCAAATCATTCTACGAAGCGGGTGTACGTGCTTCCATGGCACGCTTCGGACTGTCGGGAGCTCCTGTGGATGCCTATCTGGCTTCTACAGATGAGAATACTTACGGAACAACTGTTAACTACGATTTCAGAAGCGGAAAGACATTCCTGGGCAAACCTGCTGATGGTTCTCTGCAGAAAATCATGACGCAGAAGTACATCTCCATGTTCCCCGATGGATCATGGGAGGCCTGGAACGACCACCGTCGTGTGGGTCTGCCAATCTGGGTTGCTCCCGCAGCGCCTGATGCAGGGGCAGTAACTGCTACAGACGGCAGTCCGGGCAACTTCATCAAGCGTATCGCATATCCGACTGTTGAAGCTATCAACAACGGAGACGAGTACGGAAAGGCCGTAGCTGGTCAGGGCCCCGACAAAGTAAGCACCCGCCTGTGGTGGGATCTGAACGTTTGGTGGGACAAAGCCGACTAAGAGTTCGTTCAAAATTCTCTCGCCGATGTCAAAAACGGCTCATTTTTCGCCATTTTTCACCTTTTTTCAGTTACGTAGCTCCGGCTATGCGCCTTCAAAAAGGCAAAAACTGACAAAAAATCAGCCTGTTTTTGCCATCGGCAGAGAATCTTGAACAAACTCTGAACCGGCCCGTCAATTCAACTGAAATCCTGCTAACCCCTGGACAAGTCGCCCCGCCTTCACACGGCGGGGCGATTTTTTTTATCCAAACCCCGCATTTGTTTGATATAACCAACATTAGTGCTGAATTTTACGCGCTCATTATTTTTCAATCATTCCCTGCATACTATTTCAACATGCAAATAACGCCCTCTGTCCTTTCCTGTGTTGCAGCCTGCCTGCTGATTGCTTCCTGCTCGGGTAATTCAGACAATGGAAATACCCTTTTCAGCAAGCTGGACGCCAAAGAAACAGGTATTGATTTCAACAATATCAATGTGGAAAATGAACAGATCAATATTCTGACTTACGAATATCTGTATAATGGCGGCGGGGTTGCAGTGGGCGATGTGAATAACGACGGTCTGCCCGATTTGTACTTCACCTCAAATAACCGGGAAAACAGGCTCTACCTTAACAAGGGACAGTTCAGGTTTGAAGACATCACGGCTGCTGCAGGCGTGGGAGCCAAAGGCTGGAAAACCGGTGCCACTATGGCCGATATAAATGGCGACGGACTGCTGGATATCTATGTATGCCGCTCTGCCGACGGAAATCCCGCCAATCGCAGGAATCTGCTTTATATCAACAACGGAGGCGCAGTACCATCTTTCACCGAAAAAGCGGCCGAATATGGCGTAGACGACGACAGCTACACCACTCAGGCAGTTTTCTTCGACATGGACCGCGATGGCGATCTCGATCTGTTTACACTCAATCACTCACTGATTTCTATTTCCAATAAAGTAGGAATAGACCCGCTGGCGCGGAACAGCAGGAAAGCATTTCTTTCCAACAGGCTCTTCCGCAATGACAACGGAAAATTCAGCGATATCAGCGACGAGGCAGGGGTGGCCGGAGGCATCTCCAACTACGGACTCAGCGTGACTGCCGTTGATTTCAATGAAGACGGCTGGACAGATATTTATGTTACCAATGACTATGCCGAACACGATCACCTGTATATCAACGAACAGGGAAAGAAGTTTACGGATGTCATAAAAACGGCAACAGGGCACGTCCCCCACTTTTCCATGGGCTCCGATGCTGCCGATATCAACCGCGACGGACTGGTTGATCTGTTTGCAGGCGATATGCTTCCTGAGGATAACAAACGACAGAAACTGCTGTACGGGCCGCACCAGTACGACCAGTTCACCATCATGATTCACAACGAACTCCATTATCAGTATATGCGCAATATGCTGCAACTGAATAACGGAGACGGTACCTTCAGCGAGATCGGACAGATCGCAGGCATTTCCAATACTGACTGGTCGTGGGCCACTCTTTTTGCCGACTACGATAACGACGGATGGAATGATCTTTTTGTTTCAAACGGGTACAAGAGAGATTTCACCAATATGGACTTCCTCAAATACCGCGAGGATGTAGAGGAAAAGCTGTCGAACGGGGCCATGCCTGCCGGCGGATTACAGGAGGTGATTAAAAAGATGCCTTCCAATAAAGTGCACAACTATATTTTCAGGAACAGGGGCAAGGATGCCGGCGGGCTGCAGTTTGAGGATGTATCCGAAGCGTGGGGATTCGGCACGCCGGTACTCACCAACGGCTCGGCTTACGCAGACCTGGATCTGGATGGCGATCTCGACCTTGTTCTGAACAATATGGATGAGCAGGCTGGAGTATATCGCAATAATACTGAAACCGTAGCGCCGGGCAATAAATCAGTACGGTTCCGCCTGACAGGCAATGCACCCAATACCCGGGGAATAGGCACCAAAGTAAGGCTTTATCAGGGCATCTACTGCGACGAACGGGAAATGCAGCCCGTGAGGGGCTTCCAGTCGGGTGTTGACTTTACCCTGCATTTCGGACTGGGCTCCGGAGCGGCCATTGACTCGGCGGTAGTTATCTGGCACTCGGGGAAAATGCAGCGGCTAACCGGCCTTCAGCCCGGGCAACTAATCGAGCTCCGGGAGTCGGATGCCACGGATACATGGAAAACACCAGCGCGCCAATCCACATATTTCGAGTCGGT
>JAJTFM010000198.1:0-2477 GCA_021298575.1 Saprospiraceae bacterium
TCCGAAGCATGCCAGTACGAATCCGGTATAGATCGGGTGGGGTAGCAGGTGAAATACCCCGTCTGTGACAAACTTCGGGGGTGGGTAGGCGTTCATGGGCAGTCCGCCCCCGAAATGCCAGAGAGCGTACATACCCGACAGCATCAGGAACATACCCGTTGCAATACCTGCTGTCCCGAATACTTCGGAGTGGATACCCGGCAGTGTGACGGAGTTCGCTGTGTACCGGGTCCAAAAGTACAGTGTGGCAGGCAGCAGCACGAGAAAGGTAAGGCTGTACAGTACCTTGCCAGTGAACTGGCGGTTATTTGCTGTTTTCATGCTCAGAATTTTACAATTTCGTGGATAACCCAGCCTGATCTTTCAGGTTGACCGGGTGTGGTGAGGGTACCGCGGCTGCGCCATTTTGTTTCCTGTGCTTTCAGGAAATGCAGGGGAGTGAACTGATCGAACCCCGGCATCCAGCCGATGACTGACTGTACCACTTCCATGATTTTCTGTTTGTCTTCGATGGGTGTATGTCCGGCAAATATCAGTTTTGTGTCGGACTCCGGGATTCTGACGGTCGTATCGGTCGCCTCGCCGTTTCTGGTCAGTTCCTGTCCGCTGAATATCCAGTTTCGGTTGGGTTCTCCGCGCAGGTCAATCCACACCACAGGAGATTCAGGGTGCGCAAAACGGCCCCAGCGCAGCTCACTGAAGCCCATTTTCCAGGGAGGGATAGTCATTTCCAGACATTCCACATACCCGAAGCCGGTGATGGGAGGCTCATCCCGCAGTTGAATATGACAGTGGGCCGCCGGCTGGTGGCAGTGCCAGTCGAGGTAACCCTCCTCGCTGTCGTGCAGTTTAGTTCTGACTGGTGCAGCGGCACTTCGCCATTCCCCTTTGATGTAGAGTTTAGTATCTTCCCACCGGATGATATCGCCGTCGGTAACCGGCAGGGGAGCGTCGCGGTACCGGCTTTCGGAGTGAGCCTGGCCGTTGGCGTCGAGGTACAGATAACTGGCATACTGAACCGACAGCATCCGCCATGACATGACTGCCGAGTAGCATATCAAAGCCCGGCCATCTTCGGAAACACCGTCGAAATACCACTTTTTCAGGTTGAAATTGCTTTTAATGCTCATGTTCGCTGCTGACGGTCTGTTTTCAGTAAATAATTGCCCGTATTGACGTCCGGGATGTGAAATGACCCGACACGGGCAGTCTGGCGCAGTGTTTTATTGAAAAAACCGCGTGCAGGGCGCTCATACACAAACAGGAAGGTGAGTCGTGTTGTCAGGCGGAAACTGCCTTTGGGTATTTGTATTCGGTGAAGATCCAGCAGTTGCAGTCCGCGCAGTGCCTGCGCTCTGCGCCAGCGTTGTATGCCCGGATTGTCAGGTTCATTCATATTGCCGGCAGAGATACCAAAGGCATCGGCATCCTCCAGGGAGATATTGACGAGGTTTTTGGATAAATCATCATGTACGTCGCGGATATCGTAGAAAAAGCGGCTGGCCATACCGAGTGGTTCGAGCAGCAGGAAATCGTTCACATTTTCATTGAACAGTTTGATGGTTGCTCTCACGGTGCCCCGGATATCGAGCTGGTGATAGTGTGCCATGAGTTCATCCGAACTGAAGAAGCGATTTTGCCCCATGCGGCGTGTATCGAACAGCAGAGATCCGAGAATGTCTTCCGTTTCATCTTTGAACGATTCACCGAATGTATGTCCGAGATGGAAGCAGTGCATCATCATGGCGTCCGATTCATCGGAGGGGTTATCAGGGTTGTTGGCAAACCGTATTTTATCGAGCAGGAAAGTTTCGGTATCCCCGTAGCCGGGAGGCAGTGGTACATCGTTGTCAACGATATCATCCAGGTATCGCATCAGCGTGTAATAGGCTTCCAGGAAATCTGCCCTTTCCGGTGTTTTGGCAATCAGCCGGAACAGTTTCAGGTATTTCAGAAACCATAGATACTTGGCACCCCGGGTGCGGAGCATGTGCTGGTAGATATGATTTCGCCAGGCGGTGGTATCAATGGACTGGACAGGGTTCACAGGCGGTGTTTTCGTTAAAAAGGGATAATTATATAAAGTACAGCTGGTTTTTATACGTCAGGATCGCTTTCGAAACAGATAACTGAGCCTGCTTTTTTGAGCGAATTGCCGAAGGCGTTCGGTCGGAACACGTTGCCAGGCTCTTTCGTGCAGATAGTACAGACCTACTTTGGAAATAACCTCTGTGCCGCCGATTGCTGCCGCAATTTTAATGCTCCCGGTGAAAATATAGGATAACAGAATGGTATCGAGCGTGCCGATAACTCTCCACGATATGCCTTTCAGCAGACTTCTGAGATGAGATTCCTTAATTCTTCTTCCCGCTGACATGGTTATATTTTCAATTTCCGGCACCTGCGGACCAGTCGGTCGGAGCAGTCTTTAGAGCTTGTTCAGGATTCTCTCACCGAGTCAAAAAAATCTCATTTTT
>JAJTFM010000198.1:2528-10961 GCA_021298575.1 Saprospiraceae bacterium
TACAGAGCCGGGTTCTCCGGTACAATACCTGTGACATGCTCTCGAGCTGCCGCGCCAATATGTTTCCACTGTTTCCGCACTGTCCATGCCCGCTCCATGGCTTCGTCGAGCATTTCACAGGTACAGGCTCTGGCCAGAAAGCCCGTTACATTGTCAACAAGAACCTCTCCATTGCCAGAAACATCGGTCACAATAGCCATTCTGGCCGACAACAGTGCCTCCACCAGTGCCAGAGGCAATCCTTCATACCTGGATGGAAGGATAAGGGCATGGTTGGTTTTCCATATTTCGGCGGGATCAACGTGTCCTTTCAGGGATGTGATGCCCGACAAGTCCCAGCGTCGGATTAGTTCCCGCATGATGAACTCGTTGAACCCTTTTCCGTAGAAATTGATCATCAGCGGTCTTTCACGCCACTTTTTCTGGTTGAGTGTTTCGAGCAGAATATCCTGCCCCTTTGAATAAAAGTCATACCGGGCCACACAAGCGAGTTGCAGAATATCATCTTCCGGGTACACGGGAACCTGGTTATAGTCCACATTGAAGGGATTGAAGATGACTTCTGCATGGGGTACATCATCGCCAATTTGCTTCTCTGTCTGGATTTTATTGGCGTGTGAGACGAAATAGTTGGCGCGCGCGCCTGCGTAACCTGTGCGCAACTGCATAACAGTGGCTTCGTCAATCCAGTGAAAATCCTGCACAGCCTGTGAGATAGTCACATAAGGGATACCGAGATCGCGACATACCTTCATCCAGATCAGGCCGTCGAGATTCACACCCTGTGATATGATGGCGAAGTCGGGGCGAATCTTTGCAATTCCTTTATAGGCCCGTTCCGGGTATTCGATTCCCGCCAGTCTGAGCAGCCCCTTGTGCCAGTCATTGATGACATAGGGCTGAAAGCGGGTTGGTATGGTACTGGTCAGCGACGCCAGTTCGGGTGGCATGGTCAGCCATTTCTTGATATAAATACTGGTATCGTAGTTATTTTCATGAAAAATGGTGGCCAGTTGAGCCCACAGGAACTCGCTGCCACCCCACGGTGACCACGCGTTGGTGGGGATGAAGAGAATTTTATTCATTTTGAATGGTTGGCCAGCTTGCCTGTTTGGCTGTCAGACAGCGTTTGATTAAAGAGATGGATATAGCGTTTCGACACGTTTTCGGGGGAAAATCGTATTTCCATGCTTTTTCGGGCATTTTCTGACAAATTATTCCTGTTGATATTTGCTGCTACCCATTTAATGCCCTCGGCGAGCGACTGCTCGTCCATATTGTCAACCAGGAATCCGTTGTACTGGTGAATAATCAGATCTGCATTGCCGCCTGTCCTGAACGCCGCGACGGGAACCCCGCAGGAGAGGGCTTCGATAATTACATTGGAAAAGTTCTCTTCCCGGGAGGGTACCACGACCATGTCGGCTTGTTGATAATAGGAGGCGAGAACGGTGTCGTCATCGGCAGGTTTCAGCATCTCTGTCTGGAAACGGGTGGTGGCGAGTGCCGGATGTAATGTATTGCCAACTACTTTCAGGATGAACCTCTCAGGGTCCAGGAACCGGAGTGACAGGGCCAAAAGGTCGAATCCTTTTCTGTATTCCGTGGTGCCTGATGCGGCAGTAAACAGTATTCGTATCCTTGCCTCACTTTTGGGTGTCTCTGCCGGTTTGAAAACAGATAAATCGGCGAAAGTGGGCAGGTTAATGCATTTATGATTTTTCCCGATGGTGCTGCCTGAGGCCTGTTCAGTTATCCACCGGCTTGATCCGATGAATGTGACAGTTTTGCTCCCCAAGGCTTTCAGTTTAATCTTTACCTGTGTGCTGCTGAAGTCGTGTTCATGTTTTGATCGAAGTACAGGGCAATTTCCGCAGGCCGTTTTGAATCCCTCGCACGATTGGCTGTAATGGCAGCCGCCCGTGAAAGGATTCATATCGTGGAGGCTCCAGAATATGGGCGCAGTCAGTTTGGCGATATCGCCCGGGCCTGTCATATATTTGCCGATCCAGTGAATATGCACGACGTCCGGTTTAAACTGATTCACGGCCTTTACCAGCGATCTGTTCCTGACAAGCATATAGCTGAACATTTCCCGGGGCTTGTACTGCCTGTTGATATATTTTGTAGCGATAAAGAGAAAAAACCGGCGTAAAAGCGGGTGTATTTCCACTACGGCAGGATTGCTGGTCGTTTTCCGGTAGACGAACATACGTACTTCGTGGCCATCTTTTTCAAATTGCCGGAGAAGCCGGTAGGCTGCTTTGCCGGCGCCTCCCTTGTCGTCGTAGTATGAGATCAGAGCAATTTTCATGGGGAGACTCTATTCATTCGGGCTGTCGCTAACGGAACTGGTGAATTTAAGTTGATATTCCAGTACAGGACGGAGGATACCCGGTAAAGCCACCATGATGTGGTCAATCTGTGTATGTTCGATTGTGAAACCGATAACGTTTTCGAACCTCTTTACGGGCCTGAAGCTTCCGCCGAGCCATACATTCACAAGGTATTGACCCTTGTTTAACAGGTTTCCGGGTATATCCACGCTTATTTCATAATTTCCCGGTTCAACGGCCTTGCCATCGGCGAGGGCTATTCCGTGTTGCAGGACGAGTATCTGGTCGGGGGTAATTATCTCGAACGCCAGGTTGATGCGTAATCCCGGTGTACGGGATACCAATCGGAAGTCCAGTCTTAACCCGGCGGATACACTGAAAATATTTCCACTGGCCGGAGCAACCATTACTTGTGAAAGCTGGCCGCGGTAGTCACCGGGCCCTTCGCCGGGGAGCCATGATTTTTCCTGATTCACGTCCGGGTTGTTGCTCTGCAGATACTGCTCGACACCCTCCCGGGCTGGTCCGTCGAATGCCATTTCGCCCTTTTCCAGAAGAATAGCCCTTTGGCACAGCGTTGTAACTGCAGCCATATTGTGGCTGACAAACAATACGGTTCGGCCATCTTTGGTCTTTGCATCACCCATCTTTCCGAGGCACTTCCGTTGAAATTCGGCGTCGCCAACAGCCAGTACTTCGTCAATAATCAGAATTTCACTTTCAAGATGGGCGGCAACACCGAAAGCAAGCCGTACATACATGCCCGACGAGTATCTTTTCACAGGCGTATCTATGTACTGTTCTACTCCGCTGAAATCAATAATTTCATCCAGTTTTCGATCAATTTCCCTTCGATTCATCCCCAGAATAGCTCCGTTCAGGTAAATATTTTCCCGCCCCGTGAGTTCCGGGTGAAATCCTGTGCCTATTTCGAGCATACTGGCTATTTTATGGTCTTTCCTGTGGGGTGTGCGCGGAATTATCTGGCATCAGCTTTATGATTTCGAGTACGACCGCAAATCATCCATTAAAACGATGCCAGGGGTAATCACTTTCAGGAAGGGATCCTCCTGACCCATTACACGCATTTTCCACCATCGCTCAATATCCTGACTGAGGGCGCCTGTACCGATCTCCCCCAGTCGGTATTTTTTTGACAAATGCTGGACCTGTATGACTGTTTCCTTCACTTTTCTGACGTGGCTACTCCGGTTTTATTTTCCAGTTTCTCCAGAATCGGTAAAGAATTCTGTAATCGGCAAATATACGTTCTCTGTAGCCCGGATAGAAAAAAACAATGATTATACCTGCGGGTAAAAGAAAGGATTGCGGATTCAAAAAAAAGACACTTAGTGGTAGTATCAGTGTGTAGTAGTCGGTGAGAAACAGCCAGTTCATTCCTCCCGGACGGACTATTTCTCTGGGTATGACTCCGTTGTAATTGCCGGCTACCTCCATGATTAAACATAGAAAGAATGGAATCAGCAACACGGGTTGCATCATGATCAACAGCGCTGTAAATACCCCTGTTTCTGCAGGGAAAAGTATTTTTTCCGATAAATATACAGTACGCTCGTAACCGATTACCCCTGGCATCGTTTTAATGGATGATTTGCGGTCGTACTCGAAATCATAAAGCTGATGCCAGATAATTCCGCGCACACCCCACAGGAAAGACCATAAAATAGCCAGTATGCCTGTGGAGTCGAGCAGAGGGCCGAAACCACCTCGCTGTTTTGCTCTGAATGGTTCTGCCGAATATAGAATCCAGTTCACCCACAGCGCAGAATAGAAGATTTTCTGCCAGATACCGGGTAGCAGGCTGCAAACCGCTGTGCCTGCCAGTATGATACCTGCCAGCAGCACAATTACCTGTTGGTACGACCATCCGTTCAGCCTGTTGTACTTCCCGGCAATACGATCTGATTTAATGTCTGCCAGATCATTGGAAACTGAGGTGAACGTGGCCGCCAGCGCAAGTGCCACGGTCAGCAACAGCAGGTGAAGTATATCGTTAGTACTGACAAGTTCCGGGTTTTCTGCCCTGAAAAGCAGAAATATACCCAGTGCAGGGGCAATTTTGTAAATCCACCATTGTTTGAAGCGGATTAGCTCGAGTATTCTGATGCTGTTTCTCACGGTACAGTTGAGAGCTGATTTTGCAGTCGGTGGGTCAGCTTTCTCTCCAGCAGGCTACTGGCATACTGATGGAGGGCCCGGTCATACATATTTTCTCTTTCAATCAGGGACGCCAGTTCCGGATTCGTTTTGCCCGACTGTCGATGTGTGTGTACCAGCTTCTTCCCTGCATTCAGATGCGGAATATGTTGGGGAACAGGTACTCCGATGACCTCAAATATCAGGCTGATAGTTTCCGGGAGCCTTTCCACGGTTCCCACCACGGCCATTTTGTCGAGTCGGGCTTTCGCTTTTTCAAAAAGTTCATCCATATCTGCATCGGGCGAAGAAAATCCGGGCTCGAGAAAGGGATAGGTGATGCCATAGTAGTCGGGCTTCAGTCGTCCGGGATGCAGGATATCGCTTCCAAGAACCCGGGTCTGGAAGTTGTTCATCACGACAGGTGTCCACCGCTGTTCAATGGTTCTTCTCACCAGAGGAAAGTGTTTCCACGCCTGCTCCAGCCCGCGCGCGTACAGTGGCGTGACCACTCCGCCAATACGATCTATCCGCTGGCAATGCCGGATAAGTGAAACGGTTTGTTCGAAAGGGTCTCTCAGAACGGTCACCGTTGGAAGTGCCCGGCCTGCCAGTGGTTCCAGCAGGGAGAAAAAGTGCCCCGTATAGCATCGGTATGCGGGTACCATGCCCGGATCCATCGCGGTGAGTTCCAGGACTGTGTGAGCCGGAATACACGCTGCAGGCGGATAGGCATTCCGGATAAGCGACGACAGAGAGGTGCCTGCTGTTTTGGGTATATGGAAGAAGTGGATTTCTCCGGTCGGACTGTTTTTCATGGCTCCTGCTGATTATGTGCCTGAAATGGCTGATAACGTGCAAGTGCCTCGAGGCAGAAAGCGGTCACCAGTTCTTCTGAACCCCAGAAGCGACATGTTTTCTTGTTGTACCCCCCGTAACAGAATACACTAATTGGCCAGCTTCCGTCAAGACGCTGTGAATTCAGTAAATACCGGACAGTTTTCCCGATTTCCGGCACATCAAAAGCCCATTCCGTGAGTATGATCAAACTGATTGCCTTTTCCATAATACTCAGTTTGTCCGGATTTTTCAGGTCTTCTGTAAGCCGGTTTGCTATCAGGCCCTTCAAAGAGTCAAAAGCTCTGATACCAGCCCTGTCACAGCGAAGAAGCGCATAGTAAAGCACATATTTACTTTGATAACATCTGTCTGAGGTCGCTTCGGTCCCGGACTCGACCACTTGTTTTATCCACTTCACAGCAGGGGCCGTGGCACTATTCTCACCCAGAAAAAGTACGACATTGGCATTGACAACTACATCCACATGTGCCGGATGGGGCTTGTTGTATCCTGACCTGAAAAAAAGTCGAAGTTTGGACGGGCTCCTGACTATATGCATCAGTGCCGGCCAGGTTTGGGGATACCGCAGGTGATATACCCGGGGCAGTATCCAGTTGTAATAGATTTTATCTGCGTTCCGGTTTCCCAGGATGATTTTCCGGATGAGGTCGGTATTTTCTCCCCGATTGCTCATCAGAAAGGCATTGCAGGATGTGTCATCAGTGGTGGGAGGGATAAACAGTGAACCGGGATGCCTTTTTGACCAGTACCTCCAGACGCCGCCCGGCCAGGCTTCGGAAGCAAGGAACTCCCGTGATTTCCGGATGATATGGTCACATATGGGCAGATTGGCTGTCTGTAGTGAGTAAAGTATGTGTTGAGTAATAAACGGACTTGAGTCTTCCCTGAGATTCAGCGTAAGAGTCTCGTCATCTGCCACCATACAAATGAATTCCCCGGAGGACAGCTGGCGCTGTTTCAGAAATGCCAGTGCACTGGAAAGGGACTTTATGATGGATTCATAGCCGATGCTGTTCATAGCTGTTTGTTTGGTTACCATTTCAGTCTCAGGTATTCCAGTCCGCGCGTTGGTACGCGCTCGCGCCAGTGCCAGGTACTGCCCCCGGATGATCCGCTCAGTTTTCGGGCCAGTTTGCTGAAAGCATTGCCTTTGTCGAGCTGCAGCGTTGGGAACTGCTCAAGGAGTGTGGTAAAAGTGACCCTCGCCTCCAGCCTGGCCAGTGAGGCACCTATACAGTAGTGGATACCTCCGCCAAACGAGAAGTGCCCTGTTGTGTTTCGATAGATATCGAAACACCCGGGATTCGGGAATTTTTCGGAATCTCTGTTCGCTGCGGCCAGTATGCCGATAATCGGCTGCCCTTCCGGGATTACCAGTCCGTCTATTTCAATTGCTTCGGGAGTAACCCGCATGGTGGTCATGGGTACCGGAGTCTCATACCGGAGCATCTCCTCTATGGCATTAGGCATTAACTCCGCGTTGTTTCTGACGGCTTCCAGCGATTCGGGGTGTTGCAGCAGTGTCAGCAGACCGGATCCCAGCAGACTGCCTGATGTTTCAGTGCCGGCAGCGAACAGGAATACGCACATTTCAATCAGTTCCTCTTTGTCCAGTATGCCGTCGCGGTAGCCGGCGGCCAGCCGGGACAGTAACCTTCCCGGAATGGCTTCTCTCAAAAAGTTGTCTATATGCTGAGTAAAATAGCCGCGCAGGGCAGTAACGGCTCTGTCTGATACTTCCGGATCATTACTGAATTCGAAGATAAATTGTCGGGCATAGCCGGCGAGTTCATCCTTCTTGTCGTCGGACACTCCCAGATAATTTGCCATAATTGTGACAGGGAGACGTGTGGCAAATTCAGACACGAATTCCATTTGCCTTTTGTTCTTGACCTGGTCAATAAGCTGATGAACAATTTCCGTTACCAGCTCCTCTTCAGGTATCATCGCTTTGGGGGAGAAAAACTCCTGCGCTACCGAGCGATGCCGCGTATGGTCGGGCGGGTCCTTGAAAAGGATGTTTTTTCGGAGTGATCCCGCAAGCGGCTCACTACCCGTACGTTTGGAAGGTGCCTGGTTTTTCAGTAAAGCACTTACATGCGCATATCTGGACAGAATCCAGTGCGTACCGTTAAAAAACTGCCCACGCTCCAGCAGGCGATTTTACAGAGACGTCGGATCCTGTAAGAATAGTCGTTCGTTGACGTTGATGACGTCATTTCCTGATTGATCTGTCATTTACAGAGGTGGGTTAATTTCGACGGACACCTCATTTTTTACGATGTTGCGCTCGTCTGTGCGATACAAAAGGATCTGCCCTTAACCCGCTCATGCCTATGGCGCCTCAGTTGTACATACAAACGTCCATGCCATCTATATAAATGTCCATATCAGGAACTTCGATTAAAGGTGTTCATACTCGTAATCCGGTCCCCTTTCAATGCAAATACATCTTGTAGTCTGACATCCCGGTTAAATTGTGTATATAACTGTATATTTGGCTTTCCTAAATTCTGCCCGCATGAGTTTTCCCGACAAAAATCTCCGCAGCCGCAACTGGTTCGGCCGCGATGGCAAAGACGGTTTCATTTACCGCTCCTGGATGAAAAAACAGGGCATCCCCGACGAGGAATTCGAGGGGAAACCTGTCATCGGTATCTGCAATACCTGGTCTGAACTGACGCCCTGCAATTCGCATTTCCGCGAACTGGCCCAGTTTGTCAAACAGGGGGTGATTCAGGCAGGCGGCTTCCCGCTCGAGTTCCCGGTGATGTCGCTGGGTGAAACGCTCATCAAACCTACCGCCATGCTGTACCGAAATCTGGCCAGTATGGATGTGGAGGAGTCCATCCGTGCCAATCCGCTCGACGGAGTGGTGCTGCTCTGCGGTTGTGATAAAACTACGCCCTCGCTCGTGATGGGTGCGTGCAGTGTGGATCTGCCCACCATCGTGGTGTCGGGTGGACCCATGCTCACAGGCCGTTTCCGGGGTAAAGCCATCAGTACGTCCGACGTGTGGCGATTCACCGATCAGGTGCGCACGGGTGAAATGACCGCATCGGAAATGAAACAGGCCGAA
>JAJTFM010000199.1 GCA_021298575.1 Saprospiraceae bacterium
AGAGAGATTACCCCTACAGCGAATTCGCTCCCGATTTCTGGGTAGACGACCTCGACTGCCCGTACACAGAAATCAAGCGTTTCGACTGGTACCGGGGCTTTCACGTGGGTGGGCGCTCGCTCATGTGGGGGCGCCAGAGCTATCGGTGGAGTCCGTGGGATTTCGAAAGCAACAAAAACGACGGACACGGTGCCGACTGGCCCATCCGTTACGACGAACTGGCAAAATGGTACGATTATGTAGAGACCTTTGCCGGTATTTCAGGATCTCCAGAGGGCTTGCCGCAGTTGCCCGACGGCAAGTTTCTGCCACCGATGGAGCTCAATATCGTTGAAAAAGATGTGGCTGCAAGAATCAAGGCAAAGTACGATCACCGGAGAATGATTATCGGCCGTTCGGCCAACCTTACTGTAGAGCATAACGGCAGGGGATCCTGCCAGTACCGGAACCTTTGCAGCCGCGGTTGTCAGTTCGGAGCGTACTTCAGCACACAGTCGGCTACCCTGCCGGCAGCGGTAGCCACCGGCAACCTGACATTACGGCCATTTTCTATTGTCACCGAGGTAACCTACGACAAGGACAAGAAAAGAGCAAAAGGAGTACGCGTCATTGATGCAGAAACCATGCAGAGTATCGAATATGAAGCAAAAGTGGTGTTCCTGTGCGCTTCCACGCTGGCCTCCACTTTCATCCTGCTCAATTCGGTTGACTCAGGCAGTCTGCCCGACGGACTGGGTAATACAAGCGGACAACTCGGTCGCAACCTCATGGATCACCATTTCCGTTGCGGCGCCAGTGGTGATGTAGAGGGCTATGAAGATAAAATTGCATTCGGACGCCGCGCAAACGGATTCTATATTCCCAGATACAGGAACTTCTTCGGCGACAAGCGCGAATATGTGCGTGGATTCGGTTATCAGGGAGGAGCAAGCCGGGAAGGCTGGCAACGCGAGGTAGCTGAGCTCTCGATAGGTGCCGACCTGAAAAATACACTGCAGGAGCCGGGCAAGTGGACCATCGGCATGACAGGTTTCGGTGAAATGCTGCCGTATGAGGAAAACACAAATCCAAAAAGGACAAGTGGGGTCAGTATGTACTCGCCATTGACTGTGAGATCAAGGAAAACGAGAGAAAAATGCGGAAAGACATGATTAATGACGCCGCAGAAATGCTCGAAGCTGCCGGAGTAAAAAACATCAGAACCTACGATAATGGCTCATACCCGGGTATGGCTATTCACGAAATGGGAACAGCCCGCATGGGTAACGACCCCAAAACTTCCGTGCTCAACAAGTGGAACCAGATCCATGATGTCAAAAACGTATTTGTAACAGATGGCTCTTGCATGACATCGGCCGCCTGTCAGAACCCGTCGCTCACCTACATGGCACTCACTGCCCGAGCCGCCGAGTATGCTGTTGAATCACTGAAAAAAGGAGACCTTTAACTCGTAACCTCATCATTTGAACGAACTATGAACAGAAGAGAACTTCTACAGCGGGCATCCGTACTGGTGTCCGGTTCGATACTGGGTGTTGACAGCCTCCTGGCTAAAAACATCAACTGGGACGATATGGAAGCCGAATTGTCGGCAAAAGGAATAGGACTATTCAGTAAAAAGCAAGTACAACTGCTTAACGAAGTAGCCGACACAATCATACCAACCACCGATACACCGGGCGCAAAGGCAGCCAAAACCGGTCAGTTTATTGCTGTTATCGTGAGTGACTGCTATGAGCCAGCCGATCAGAAGCGATTCCTCGACGGACTGACATCACTTGAAAACGACTGCAAAACAAAAACGGGCAAGAGTTTCATGAAGTGTTCTGCTCAGGAACGACAGTCTTTCCTGTCTGAACTGGATACGGCTCAAAAAGCATATCACAAGAGCAAGAAGAAAGAAGATCCTGCCCATTACTTCCGTACCATCAAAGATCTGACCCTCTGGGGTTATTTTACCTCGGAAATCGGAGCTACCCAGGCATTGCGCTTTGTTGAATATCCGGGAAAATACACTACGATTGACTACAAAAAAGGTGACCGCAATTTCGGCGGCTACTGATTGATTTTTACTGCTTTTTACCCCCGGTGTGTATCGAACCGATACACACCGGGGGTTTTGCGTATATTGGCGGCAAATTTCCGATATGCAACGACTGTCTACAACCACCGTACTGCTTGCTGCCCTGTTTCTGGCCTTTATTCATTCAGTTCAGGCACAGCCCTCTCCTACCCCGGCCGAACAGCGGCTGAAGGGATTTGACACCAGAAAATCACTGCGTTCGTCTTCATTATTGTCTGAAGTGGAGGCTTCCAGCATTGGTCCATCCGTATTTTCCTGCAGGGTAACTGATCTGGATGTAAATCCGGCCGACCCCACAGAGATGTATGTGGCCTATGCATCAGGCGGTTTGTGGCATTCGAAAAACAACGGAATCCGCTTCGAACCGCTGTTTGATCACGAAGCAAGTATGACTATCGGCGATATTGCCATCAACTGGCAGAACAATATTATATGGGTGGGAACCGGCGAAGCCAACAGCAGTCGTTCTTCCTACGCCGGAACAGGCATGTACCGCAGTACAGATGGTGGAAAAACCTGGGAACACAGCGGTTTGCCGGAAAGTCATCACATCGCCCGCATTGTTCTTCACCCCAACGACCCGAATACCGTCTGGGTGGCAGTACTCGGCAAACTGTATTCACCGTCGCAGGAAAGAGGGGTGTATAAAACCACCGACGGCGGCAAAACATGGCTAAGAACACTGTTTGTAAACGAAAACAGCGGTGCTATTGATCTGGTGACTGATCCGAACGAACCCAATACGCTGTACGCAGCTACGTGGGAGCGCACGCGCAGGGCCTGGCATTTCGAAGGTGCCGGCAGCGGATCGGGCATCTGGAAAAGTACCGATGGAGGCAATACCTGGAAAGCCACAGGGCAAAAAGGATTCCCGCTGGGTCCGAAAGCAGGCAGAATCGGCCTCGCTGCTGGTAAAAAGAACGGAAAAACCGTGCTTTATGCCTTCATTGATAATCAGAACCCTAAAGAGAAAAAAGAAGAAAAAAAGGAAGAAGGGCTCACAAAAGACCAGCTTCGGACGATGTCCAAGGATGATTTCCTGAAGCTGCCGGATGAAAAAATTGAAACCTACCTGAAAGACAACCGTTTCCCGGAAGAATACTCAGTTCGGAAAGTAAAAGAATTCATTTCAAAAGACAAGATCAAACCGTCGGCACTGGTAGAGTATCTGGAAGATGCCAACCAGCAATTGTTCGAGACTGACTACACGGGTGCCGAACTGTACAGAAGCGACGACGGCGGTGCCTCCTGGAAAAAAACACACGAAGATCCCCTCGAACAGATGTTCTTCACTTACGGATACTATTTCGCCAACGTACGCTGTATGAGCGATGACGCTGATCAGGTTTACCTTATCGGGTTCTTCATCGTACGCTCGGAAGATGGCGGCAAAACCTGGAAAAACATAAATGGAGATAACGTACACGTTGACCACCACGCGCTCTGGCTTAATCCGGCCCGACCGGGACACCTCGTTAATGGCAACGACGGTGGAGTAAACATTTCCTGGGACAATGGCGCTTCGTGGATGAAATGCAACAATCCACAGGTCGGACAGTTTTATGCCGTAACCACCGATCGGGCCGAGCCGTTCAATGTTTACGGTGGAGCTCAAGACAACGGCGTCTGGACAGGCCCTTCCACCTACAGAGCGTCTGATGAGTGGCACCAGACAGGTGCCTACCCATACAAGGAACTGATTGGCGGCGACGGAATGCAGATTCAGGTGGACTTCAGAGACAACAACACACTTTATACAGGCTATCAGTTCGGCAATTACTACAGAATGGACAGAAAAGCGGAGGATGCAAAGAGAATTACCCCGCGGCACGAGCTGGGCGAACGCCCTCTTAGGTTCAACTGGCAAACACCGATACACCTGAGTCGGCATCAGCAGGATGTACTTTATCTGGGAGCCAACAAAGTATATCGCTCATTCGACAAGGGAGACAAATGGGAGGTCATTTCGGGAGACCTCACCAAAGGCGGCAAACCAGGAAATGTACCCTACGGAACCCTTACATCCGTACACGAGAGTCCGCTCAAATTCGGCCTGCTGTATGCAGCCTCCGACGACGGGCTTATACATGTTACCCGCGACGGAGGAGAAACCTGGGCACGCATCTCGGATAACCTGCCACAAGACCTGTGGGTTTCACGCGTACAGGCGTCTGCTCACGAGCGCGGGCGGGTGTATGCGAGCCTGAACGGTTACCGACAGGACGACTTCAGTGCATACCTGTACGTCTCGGATGATTACGGACAAACATGGAAGAAGATTGGCGCCACCCTGCCGGCAGAGCCAATCAATGTGGTTAAAGAAGACGACGAGAATGAGAACATCCTGTATTTGGGAACAGACCACAGCGTATATGTGTCACTCGACAAGGGAGAAACATTCCATACACTGAGCGACACATTCCCGGATGTGAACACTCGTTATCGGTACCCACGGGCGTTCCATGTTCACTGCCGATATCAGGCAGATCCGGGCACTCACACCGGATGTACTCGCCTCAGTGGCGCACATATTCGAGGTGTCCAAAAGAAAATATAACCGCAGCTGGGGTAAAAAACCCGCCTATGATACAGCCAAAGACCCCGAGTTACCCATCTGGATATACTGCAATACGCCCGGAAACGTCAACTGGACGATAAAAATGAAAGAAAATGACCTTGTTCTGAACGAGGGGACGAAAAAATTCGTTAAAGGATTAAACTGCCTGAAATACGACCTGTCGGTAGCAACGGGAGCACATAAAGAGTACCGTGAAAAACTGCAGGCCGCGCAGAAAGACCCGAAAAAAACGCTGGAACTCGAAAAAGCGGACACCGGAAAAATATACCTTCGAAAGGGTTCATACCGGATAACAGCCGAGAAAGACGGAGTTCGGGTTGAAAAAGATTTTTTCATTGATTAAACAATCCGTTCGATCTTTGCAGTTGAATTCAAAACTAAAACACAAAACATACATGCTTAAGACCAGAAATTTCCTCATTCCGGTACTCCTTCTCGCCTTTTCAATGCTGACGGGGTGCCTGCATATTATTGAAGAGGTAACACTTTCATCGAAAGGCAGCGGCACCTACCAGATGGTAGTTGACATGAGCGAGCTGAAAGGGATGATGGACATGATGAAAGGGATGGGGGAAAACATGCCCGGCGAGGAATCCGACTCCACTATCATCGGCGGAGAAGGTGACTACACACCGCCTGCCACTGAAGCAGACGAAAATCCGATGGGTAACATTGGAGAGGAGTTCAGCGGAGTAGCAGGTTCACTTGAGGGTATCCCCGGTATTTCCAATGTGATCTTTGAACGACTGGGTGTTGGTGATCTGGGTGGAGAAATCAAGAAAACACTCAGCGAATCAGAGGAGGTTGACGAGAGTCAGATGGATATGATGAAAATGTTCTTTGCCGATATGAGCTACCAGCAGATTTACCGTTTTACCGACCGTAAAATCAAAAAATCTGACAACAAACTCGGAGAACTCTCGGATGATGACCACACGCTCACTGTAACACTCAAGCCATTTGATGAAGAGCAGATGAAGCAAAAAGCAAGTGTTGCCACCAAAATCAAATTGAACTAAAGTCCCGTAAGTGACCAGCCATTTCGAACCATCATTTGATTTTGCCCAAAAACTGGATCAGGAAGATCCGCTGAGATCCTTCCGGGAGAAGTTTGTATTTCCACAGCACCATGGCGAGCCGGTGCTCTATTTCTGCGGAAACTCGCTCGGACTTCAGCCAATCGCAGTCAGAGACGCCGTTAACGCAGAACTGGATCATTGGGGAGAGCACGCCGTGGAAGGCCATTTCAGGGGAGAAAAGCCCTGGATGTACTACCACAAATTCCTGACCGAGGCTACCGCCAGGCTCGTTGGGGCGCTTCCGCACGAGGTAGTGGTAATGAACACTCTGAGTGTCAATCTGCACCTTATGATGGTATCGTTTTACCGGCCCTCCGGAAAACGATACAAAATCATCATGGAGGCAGGAGCCTTCCCGAGTGACCAGTACGCAGTTGAATCGCAGGTCCGGTTTCACGGGTTTGAACCTGCGGATGCCATCGTGGAAGTTGCACCTCGGGAAGGAGAAGAGACACTCCGGACAGCGGATATACTGGAAACCATCAGCAGACATGGCAACGAAACAGCCCTGGTGCTTTTTTCCGGTGTGCAGTATTATACCGGTCAGTTTTTTGATCTGAAAGCCATCACAGAAGCTGCGCACCGCGCTGGAGCGTATGCCGGTTTTGATCTGGCTCATACAGCCGGCAACCTACCGCTTGAATTACACGAGTGGGGCCCGGATTTTGCCGTATGGTGCAGCTACAAATACCTGAACTCGGGGCCCGGTGGGCCTTCCGGCGTGTTTGTACACGAGCGGCACGCCAATTCGCCGGAACTGCCACGGTTCGCCGGATGGTGGGGTCACGATGAAGATTCGCGCTTCCGGATGGAAAAAGGGTTTCGCCCCATGCACGGGGCGGCAGGATGGCAGCTCAGCAATGCACAAATACTGTCCTTCGCCGCGCACCTTGCCAGTCTGAATCTGTTCGACGAAGCGGGAATGAACCGGCTGAGGGTAAAGAGTCTCTTATTGACAGCCTACCTCGAATACACACTCACAAGTGCCCGTGACCGGGGGCTTGACTTCAGGATTATTACACCAAACGAGAGTAACTCGAGGGGTTGCCAGTTGTCGTTACTCACGGGTCCGGAAGGCCGCGCGTTGTTCGACCGGCTAACGGGACAGGGTGTGGTAACCGATTGGCGTGAACCCAACGTAATAAGATTTGCCCCTGTTCCGTTTTACAACAGTTTCACAGACATCTGGAAACTCGGCAAACTTTTGTAATATGAATTCAGAGTTCGTAACATTGCGCCCCGATTGTCCATTCTCAACATGCCTAAGCAATTGAACATGAAAAATAGTCTGATACTCATCCTGTCGTTCATTTCGCTGCACCTGTACTCACAGTCCGGGCGTCAGCTTTTCGATAGCAAAACAGTCGGTGAGATAAGAGTCAGGGTTGATGCGCGGAACTGGTCTGATCAACTTGACTCCATGCGTATATATGGAGGCGGCCTGATGGATGCAACCGTAACCATAGACGGAAAATCTTACCAGGGTTCCGGAATACGATTCAGGGGAGACAAGTCCTACGCTACCGGACTGAAAAGAAATCCGTTCCAGATCAGGCTCGACTATAAAAACCCGGGGCAGCTGCACCAGGGTTACAGCACAGTCAAACTGTCGGCAGCAGTCCGCGACCCGAGCATGATCAGAGAAGCGCTTTTCCACGAGATAGCCTCAAAATATATGCCCGGTTCCAAAACCAGTTTCGCCAAACTCTATGTCAACGACGAATACATAGGCATTTTTGTTAATGTGGAAAGCGTTGAAAAACAAATGCTTGAGCGCAACTTCGGAGCTTCAGGCGGATCTGTTTTCAAGGCAGGAGTTGACAACAGGCCCAACACACTGCCTGCTTCCTGCAAACTGAATATATACGGCTCACTGGAGTACGAGAGCAATGCCGACTGTTACAAAGGAAATTTTGAGGGAAATTCGGGAGCGGAGTGGAATGAGTTGCAGGAGCTGACACGCCTGCTTGCTCAGGGGTCGAAGGAAGTGGAAAAAGTACTTGATACGGACAGGGCACTCTGGATGCTGGCATTAAACAACATCATGGTAAACCTGAACAGTTATTCGGGCAACCACAGCGTCAATTACTATCTGTACAAGGACGGCAACGGAAAATTTCAGCCAATACACTGGGATCTCAATCTTGCTTTCGGCAGTTATAAAAACACAGGCGAGGGAAGTGATCTGGAACTGAATCAGTTACAGGAGCTAGATCCGCTGTTGCATGCCGACAATCCTTACAAGCCACTGATTAGTCAGTTGCTGAAGGATCCGTTTTACAAAAAGGTATATCTTTCACATATCAGGCAGATCAACGAGGAGAACTTCCTGAACGGTGCGTATGAAAAACGTTCGTCCGAACTACAGGGAATGATAGTGGTTCCCCTCAGTGAAGACAAATACAAGACATACAGTCTCGATGATTTTCAGGCGAGTTTGCGCACTACAATTGGTAAGAAGAGCAAAATTCCGGGCATTATTGAACTGATGTCGAAAAGAAGCAAATACCTGAAAAATCATCCCGAGCTCACTACCCTGCCCTCTTCGGTTTCAGAGGTAAAAGTACAGGGCCGGGCCAAGTTCGAGAATCAGCCTGTAAATACATTCAACATTACGGCACGTGCCGATCGTTTTCCCAAGCGGATGCTTGTTTACTATCGCTTCGACCATAATCAGCCCTACACCATGGTACCAATGAATGAGGAGAATACTGGAGGGTTACCATCCGGTGTAAAAGGTTTCACTGCAGGTGTTGAAGCGAAGGGCCCCGATACGGAAATGGAGTATTACATTGTAGCTGAAAATGCCGGTTCGGTCAACTTCGCTCCAGCTGCCTATACCCGCGAGCCCTACAAGGTAAAACTCAGCGATTTGAATAAATAAAAAAGCGACTTACAGCTTAAGATGAAAAATACAGCAATTCTTTTCTTCCTGTGCCTGTCCTTCGGGTTGGGTGCTCAGGATTTCTACGGCGCTGGTGTACAGGAAGTAAAAATCGGACTCCCGTACCAGCGCTGGGACCAGCAGCTCGACTCGCTGAAAAAAGCCAATCCCGACGCCAGGGCGTACGGAATAGTTTGGATAAACGGCCTCAAACTGGACAGTGTCGGGGTCAGATACAAGGGTAACAGTTCCTATTTCAAAACCAGGAAGGATACCTATAAAAAACTGCCGCTCAATATCAAACTTGATTACAAAAAGCGCAATCAGCAGCTAAAAGGTGGTCACCGGGCAATCAAGCTCTCCAACGGCTTTCTGGATCCGGGTTTCGTGCGTGAGCCACTTGGCTATGAAGTGGCCAGAAAGTACATGCCCGCCCCGTTGTGCAATTTCGCGAATGTATATATCAACAACAAGTATTACGGACTTTACGTCAATTCCGAATCTGTTGATGCTAATTTTATCAGCAAGCATTTCGGTACTACTACCGGCGATATTGTAAAGTGTGACCCCGACAACTGGAAGAAAACAAGAAGTCAGAACGGGTGCCCGAAAGGGGAAAATGCATCACTGGTTTACCTGAATGAAAGTCCGGGATGCTATGAGGCATTTTACGAAGTCGAAAATGAAAGAGCATGGAAGCCCCTGCTTAATCTGATCCGGGTACTCAACAGAACACCGGAAAAAATTGAAACCGTCCTGGATGTTGACCAGACACTATGGATGCTGGCTTTCAACAATGTCATGGTCAACCTCGACAGCTACAACGGATCTCTTTCTCACAACTACTACCTGTGGTTTGATACCACCGGTGTTGCTCACCCCATTTTATGGGATCTGAATATGTGCTTTGGCGGATGGCGCCGCAATTTCTCTTTTGAGGAAATGAAGGATGATGAGCTCATCAAATATCAGCCACTGACAGAAATTGACAACGTAAAGCGACCGCTGATTTCAAAAATACTGCGCAACAACACCTACCGGAAGATTTATCTGGCACACATGCGTACTATTTCCAGTGACTGGCTCACCAACAATCAGTTGTTCACGCGTGCGCAGGCCATGCAAAAGGAAATCGAACCCTGGGTAAAGATGGACTCTCTTAAGTTGTACAGTCAAAAAGACTTCAATAACTCGCT
>JAJTFM010000200.1 GCA_021298575.1 Saprospiraceae bacterium
GGATGTATGGTCGGTAAACAGTCGGCTCACGCTGAATATTGGTGTTCGCTACGACCTCGACAACCTGTCGAAAGGTGGTGGTACCCGATACGATCTGAATAATGTAGCTCCCCGGCTCAGTTTCAACTATCGCCTGAATCAGCGGAGCAGTCTGCGCGGTGGATTTGGTCTTTATTACGATAAAATACTGTATGCTGTCTATTCCGACGCGCTTCAGCAAAACACAACCGACAGCGATTACAAGCGCCAGATTACAGCACTGGTAAATGCAGGGATACTCCCGGCAGATACTAGCCCCGATCGGGTGACATTCGACGGCAATCTGTCTACCACTGCAACACAAGTTGCCTATTTACAGGGGCCATCGTACACCGAACTGCAGGGGCAGCGTGCCGGAGTATTCAGCGGCGAACGCCGTATTCTCAATCCATCGGGCTATCAAAACCCTGTTACGCAACAGATCGCACTGGGCTATCAGTTTCAGCCCGACAAGGACAAACTCTTTTACGTGGATCTGGTACACAACAATTCCAGATATCAGTACAGACTGCGCGACCTGAATGCACCCTCTGCATGGATCAATGATGATCCGCAGAACGTGAAAATCCGGACACAGGCCGAAGCCGACCTCACCCGGCCAGTAGCCATTTATCCCGGTGGTTATACACTGCTTGGCGGCGATACCGTTCGCGGAGTAGCCCGAAATGTGGTGATGACCGAAACGGCAGGGCAGTCCCGCTACACGGCGCTGAGTGTCAATTTTGAGAAAAACAGGAGCGACGATCGGTATGCCTACCGGTTAACCTATTCCTTGTCCCGCCTCGAAAACAACACCGAGGATATCAATTTCAGGGCGATGGATGCCAATGATTTTGACAAAGAGTGGGCTCCCGGCATCAATGACCGTACGCACGTGATCAATAGTTACTTCACGTTTTTCCCGGCAAAAAGATGGTCGCTCACCCTGGCCACCCTCCTTCAAAGCGGACAACCAGTCAATCGTATCCCTGATGCTGTTGTGTATGGCACTACCGACCTCAATGGCGACGGGCGCTCTTTTGGCGATGCCTACGTGGGCAACAGCGACCGGCAGCCCGGAGAAACCCGCAATAACGACAGACTGCCCTGGTCCAGTGTATTTGACTTTTCAGGAGCCTGTACACTTCTGAAAAGCGAGAGTAACGTATTGGTATTGCGTGCCGATATTTTCAACCTGTTCAACGCTGTCAACCTGAGCGGGTATTCCAATAACGCCACACAGAGCAATCAGATACAGTCGGGGCCGGTATCATCCGGTGTGCTGGTGCGTCGCAACGCGGGTGCACCCCGTCAATTCCAGTTTTCACTACACCTTTCTTTCTGAATATGCGTGCATCAATCTGGCTACTTACAGTCGTATTGCTGGCTGCTGCCTGTACTTCCGGCAGTCGGCAGGCATCCGGAGAACCTGCGGACACCTGGGAGGGCATATTGAAACAGTCGCGTGGCACTACCGTTTACTGGATGATGTGGCAAGGCGACCCGATGATAAACCGCTATGTACAGGAGTATGTGGTGCCTGAGGTAAAAAGAACGTTTGACATCAACCTGAAGGTGATGTCCGGGCAGGGGAACGAGATTGTGAAGATGCTGATGGCCGAACAGGAGGCAGGAGTTACCCAAAGTGCAGCAGACCTGTGCTGGATTAATGGCGAGACCTTTTTTCAGCTCAGACAGATTGCCGGACTGTATGGGCCGTTCACCAGCCGTTTACCCGGTATTCAGTATGTTGACCTGGAAAATCCGTTTATAGGTACTGATTTTCAGCAAAAAACAGACGGATATGAGTGTCCCTGGGGTAACGTACAACTTGCCGTAATTTATGACACCCTTCGTACGCCTGTGCCCCCGCGCGACCTGGCAGCGCTGGAGCAGTGGATGACCGAACACCCCGGCAAGTTCACTATTCCGTATGATTTTACAGGTATGACTCTGCTTAAATCCTGGATGATAGCACTAGGCGGGAGCAGTGATGTACTGGACGGGCCATTTCGGGAGGATTTGTACCTGAAGCTGAGTGAGGAGCTCTGGAGTTATATCAACCGAAACAAGGCCCTGTTCTGGCAGAAGGGAGCAACCTTTCCGGAGAATCTGGCCTCCATGCACCGGATGTTTGCCAACGGGGAGCTGGATTTCACCTTTTCCAACAACCATCATGAGGTGGACAACAAGATACAGCAGGGTGTACTTCCGGGTAGTGCGCGCGCATATGTGTATGACGCCGGCACCATCCGCAACTCGCATTATCTGGGTATTCCGGCAAATTCAGTTAACAAGGCCGGCGCGATGGTTGTTATAAATTTCCTGATTTCACCGGAGGCTCAATTGAAAAAACAGGATCCCGGAGTCTGGGGCGATGGCACCGTGTTATCGGTTGACCGATTGCCGGATGAATGGGATAATCAGTTTGCACAGGCGCGCGTGCACTCTCACGCGCCTGACCCCGATACACTTGCCGGGCGGGCACTGAAAGAACCCTCACCGGAATATATGCTTCGCCTGTACAAGGATTTCAGAACACACGTTATAGAGCAATAGATGCTGGTCAGTTACCGAGGCCTGTTTTACAGCGTTTCGCTGCTCCCCTTGCTGGCGGGTTTAGCCTATGCGCTGGCCTGCAGTCTGGGTATGGCTGGCAGTGGTGCTCCCGAATTCACAATCGGGTACTGGCAACAGGTACTGCAGTCTCCGGAAACCTGGATATCCCTGTTTCTGAGTCTGGCAGTATCGCTGGTGGCAGTACTCATTGCCGTGCCGGTAGCGCTGATACTCGTATTGTTTTACTCTGAAGCCCTCGAAAACCGCGTTATCCGTTATATTCTGTTCCTGCCTGTTGCCATCCCTCCTCTCATAGCAGCCTTTATGGGGGCTGAATGGCTGGGTGCTGGTGGAATGGCCGCGAGGTCAGTATTTGCTGCATCCGGGTGGGCTATCCCCTCGCTTGTCAATGACTACTGGCATACAGGCATTATCCTTTCCCTGACCCTGATGAGTATCCCTTTCCTGACCATCATTCTGTGGCAGTACAGTCAGTCTGAAAAACTGTCGGGGCTGTCCGAGTTGGCCACCTCATTGGGGGCTTCGAAACGACAAATACTGTTCCGGGTAGCCATTCCTGTATTACTCAGCCGGGCATTACCCAATATCGGACTGATTTTCGTGTTTATGTTCGGGGCTTACGAGATACCGCTGCTGCTCGGGATGCAATCACCCCGAATGATTTCTGTGCTTATTGCGCAGAAATTCAGAAAATTCGATCTCGCTGACATACCGCAGGCTTACGCGCTGACGGTGCTCTATGCGCTTGTGGTGGGTATCATCGCCTGGCTGATCAGCCGGACCAAGCGGGAGGCTGTATGAAAAAATCAGTTATACCGATATTCATCGCGGCTGTTCTGATACTTCCATTTCTGTATCTGCCCGTTTTGTCATTCGCAGACACGTGGAAATACCCGATGCTTGTACCTGAATCGTGGTCGGTGGTACACTGGAACCGTCTTTTCGCTGCCCACAGGGGTATTGCTCCGGTTATCCTATTTTCCGTTCTACTTTCGGGCAGTGTGGCCCTGCTTGCCACTGTTGTCGGTTTCCTGATGGGGCGCCTGCTGGCCGGTGAATCCGGGCAGCGACAAATACAGGCTGCTGGATACCTCACATATGCGTTCTCGCCGGTCATATACGCTTATTGTCTTCAGTTCTTTTTCCTGAAGGCAGGTATAAGCGGTACAGTTGCCGGAGTGATTGTTGTACAGTTTTTGCTTTTTTTTCCGTTCAGCGTGATATACTACATCAGTCACTGGGGTAGGGAACTCCTTTCACTGGAAGAATTGTGCTTTACCCTGGGTGCCTCGCGCAGGGATACCTGGATCAGGATTCTGGTACCCGTGTCGGCTCCGGCGCTCAGGACTGCTTTTTTTCAGATATTCGTATTTTCGTGGTTCGATTTTGGACTCACACAAGTGATTGGTCAGGGTAGAGTGAGTACCTTGTCGCTAACTGTGTGGCAGTATCTGGCCGAAGCTGATCCGTATATTGCAGCAGCCGGCAGCTGCCTGTTGCTGCTTCCACCCGCCTTGCTGATGCTCATAAACGAAAAAACTATCCGCTTCAGGCCGTGAACATTAAAGTGAACAATATTTCGGTGAACCGTTCGGGACAGCAAGTGTTAACTGACCTGTCTTTCGATTTGAGTGACGGGCATATTCTGTCCGTCATGGGTAAATCGGGATGCGGAAAAACGACACTTCTGCGTGTAATTGCCGGACTTGGTACTGCCGATTCGGGAACCGTCTGTATCGGCGACCGAGATGTAACGAACATGGCACCGCAGCTCCGCGGAGCGGTATATTTGTATCAGGAGGCATTGTTGTTTCCCCATCTGAACGTACTGGAAAACCTGGCTTTCGGACTCAAAATACGCGGAGAGGACAAAAAAAGTGCAGAAATGAAGGCCTGGAACATGCTTGAGCAGCTCGATCTGACCCCGCACGCGCGCAAGAACAGCGAGCAACTG
>JAJTFM010000201.1 GCA_021298575.1 Saprospiraceae bacterium
AACAGTACCGGCTGGCCCAGCAGAAAGCGGTAGAAACTTACGAGCGCCTGCTACAGCACAATCCGGATTTTCCTACTCCGGTAGGTACAGTCCGGGTCAAATATGCCAATGAAATAATGGATGGCTATCTGCATTTGCTTTATTTTCAGGGGCAAGAAACGGCAAAAGTAATGCTGAAAAAAGGGATTTATGAACCGGAATTTCTTTCCCTGCCAAGGAATATCCTGAAATCCTGTCCACCCAATGCCGTGCTGATAACGTATGGCGACACCGATACCTATACAATGCTGTATCTTCAGGCAGTTGAGCAGGTAAGAATCGATGTCCGGATTGTCAACACCTCTCTGCTGGCTCTGCCCAGGTATGCGCAGTATGTCTATGATGGTTCTTTGGGACAATTACCGCTTCTGCGCCTCCTGCCAGACGTTTACTTCCGGGAAAGGGTATTCATCGAGAAAACAGAAGATAGACCTTCCGGTCCGGTAAGTGCCCGATTATTTCTGGAGAACCTGGCTGATGTCCCTCTTCAACACGATGACTACGGTTATGAAATGGCAGTATGCCCCGTACCAACACTGGAATTGCCGACAGCACCGGCAGATCAGGCACTGCCCGGAACTGAACGTATCATCGCCACGGTAAATCCGGTAGCAGCAAGTACCTCACACTCGCGTCAGTTATTCCGGTGGATATCATCACATCCAACAACTGGAGTATCCCGCTCTGTTTTGCACCCACTTGTACGGCCAATGTGCTCGAACCCTGGCAAAGCCACCTGATACTCGAAGGAATGGTATTCAGACTGGTACCGCATCGGTTGAAGCCAGTTAACTGGACAGACAATCCCGTGAATCTGGAAAGGAGTTTTCAATTGTTTAAAGATACCTTTCAATTCTCGAGTCTGCAGCACAGCCTCAGGGAAGAGGATCTATCCTTTCACCAGCACTGGTTGCTGATTCATCCACAGGTAGTACGTGAGTTAATCAGGGCAAACAGAGTGGACGAAGCAATCAGTCTGGCCGATATGCTGAACAGTTCTTTCACAGAGACAATGGCTCCCCGGGGAAGCCTCTGGATTCCTCTCGTGGAGCAATACGCACAATGTGGCAGACTGAAATCTGCCCGGACTCTGGCGAAACAAATTACAGATAATTTCTCGGGTGGCAAACTGAATGATTATGAAATGGGACGTAAAACGAGCGCACTAAAGAGGCTGAATGAGCTCGCTCTGCAATACCGATTCTCAATACGGTAATGTGGCCCGGGTTTCCTTTTATATATGTCTGCCATTGCGTATTTATGAAAAAGTAGTGCGTAAGGGCTGACGGGATAACATAAACCCGTTACCTTTCGGATTCCGCACTACTAAAAGGTACATCCATGAGTAAAATTCTGCCTGTCATCGCACTGCTGTTCCTCTCGTTTACTGGCAACAGCCAGCGTATTGACACCCGTCTATACGAGTTAAGAATATATCGAACAGAGCCCGGCAGAATGGATGCCTTGCTAAACCGCTTCACCAGCCATACCCTGGGACTTTTTGAGAAACACGGGATGCGCAATGAGGGCTACTGGCTGTCAGACGCAGATTCCAACCTGCTTTATTATGTTCTCTCCTACCCCGACTTGGCATCCCGAAATGCAGCATGGAAGGCTTTCGGGGATGATCCTGTCTGGCAAAAAGCGCGGTCGGAGTCGGAACTATCGGGAAAAATTGTGGCCAGCGTGGAATCAGTTTATCTGACCAAAACCGACTTTTCCACTTTTAAATGGCATCGCGGGGACAAGCAAGTCCGCAAACACCCGATGGTTTTCGAGTTGCGTACCTACACCTGTCATCCGGGGCGCTTGCCGGCTTTGATGAGCCGATTTCGCAACCATACCACCCGGCTCTTTGAGAAACATGGCATGAAAAACGTGATATACTGGACGACCGTAGAAGAAGGTGGTGAGCAATCGAAACTGGTATATCTGCTGACACATGATTCTGCGGATGCGGCAAAGCGTTCTTTCGACGCTTTCGTCAACGACCCTGCCTGGATAAAAGTTCGGGATGATTCGGAAAAGGACGGGAAAATTGTTTCCCGCCTGGAATCTGTCTTCCTGACTCCCCTGCCCTTTTCCAAAATCCGGTAATCCGGTCTTTTCAGGAGGCAATAACAGGCTTCCCGTACTTGTAACAGACTATGAAAGATATCCTGATTGGCCTCCTGTTTGCCATGTTGTGGTCGTCGGCCTCGGTGGTAACCAAGTTCGGATTACAGACATCAGAACCATTCGTTATCACCAATACCCGGTTCGTACTTGCTGCCATGCTGATGCTGGTTTGGGCGCATCTGGTGCGTCGCCAGCCCCTGCCGGCGCCATCAGAGTACAGGAAACTGCTGATTTACGGGATGCTGAATGCCAGTATCTATCTGGGTGCGTTTTCATGGGCCATGCGCTACACCACTGCGGGTCTGGGAACCCTTTCCCTGGCACTTAATCCGTTGCTGATTGCCATAATAAGTGCTGCTTTTCTGAAAAAAAAGGTCGGAAGTGCTATCTGGACCGGTTTATTACTGGGTATTGCCGGAGTAGCCATAGTTACATTTCCCGTCCTGCAGAACAGTACCGCCACCCCGCTCGGTGTGGGTCTGCTTTTCGGCAGTATGATTTCCTACTCACTGGGGACGGTTTACTTTTCGGGAATTACCTGGACCATTCCAAGACTGGTCATTAATGGCTGGCAGATACTGTTTGGAGCACTCACCCTGTTGCCCTTCACTTTAGGACTTACCGACTGGGAGCATCACAAATGGACGGCTACATTCTGGGCCACCGTTGTCTGGCTGATTATACCTGTTTCCATTGTAGCGGTGCAGCTCTGGCTCTATCTGCTGCATCAGGATGCGGTTAAAGCAGCACTCTGGTTGTACCTGTGTCCGGTTCTGGGCTTCTTTTATGCCTGGCTGCTACTTGGTGAACCTGTTACGCTCTATACCGTTGTCGGAGCCATACTGGTTATCTGGGGATTATATATCAGTCAGCGACCACGAAAGCAGTTACCTGATAAATCATCATCTGGCACCTTGGATAAACGGTAACGTACAAAGCAGGGTATAAAAAAAGCCGTTGAGGAGCAATTTATGTTCCTCAACGGCCCCAGATATGCCGGCGAAAACTGTTCTTACAGTTTTTCAAGTACAAATCTGTTATTCAGCGGCTGTATGGGGCGCGCGTTGATTTCATGGCGTGCTTCAAAATTGCTGATCTGCTGAACACTGGCATTCACGGCCTCTTTCATGACAATCCAGCGGAGCCCCTGTGTGCAGGGAGGTGTAGTCAGTGAACCCGTGTATGTGTAATATCCTCTTTGAAAAGGCAAAATATCGTCTAGATTGATCGTTGTATTCGTTGCTATCTCCTTCATTTGTTCAGCGGGAAATTCGGAAAAGTATTTGCTCAGAAATGGATTTTCCACATTTCCCGTTCCTTTTACGAATACTGCAACCACTGCCAGATTCCCGGTAACCGGGTCTTTGTGTACAAGGTGTAATTCCATATCGTTGAACGCGCCGTCAACCGCATGTTCACTGTGTGTGTGATAATGGAATTGCTGGAACTCGAAGGTCACTCCATCAACCGTGAGTTTGTTGGTGGAACTACCCTTGTTCACCTGCACAGTATGGCCGTTATCAACAATACTGATGTTGAATGGGTTGTAATTAAACTCGAGCTCATCCAGCGGAGTTTTGATTGTCTGGGAAGTGACAATATCAATAGGTGTCTGAACTGTACCCGCACAATCGGTGTAACCAAGTGTTGCCCAGTCGGTATTTTCGTAATCCCAGTGCTGAGTGGTTTCTTCCTCTTTTTTACAACCTGTCATCAGGAGGATACAAATGGCCATTGAAGACAAAGCGTGAAACCTCAGATTAATTTTTTTGTACATGAAAAATTGTTTGTTATTAAATGAGCGGAAGCATGAAACCATGCACTTCCCTCGATGAGAAATAGTGCAGGCAGACGCAAAGATATTCGCAACTAATGTACGATATAAAAGAAAATATATATATAGATAAATCGAATGCGTGCTGGTGCAAGAAATCCCTGAAATTGGCACTTTAGACCTTCCCTTCATGCGCGTCTTCAGCCATTACCTCAGAAAGTCAGCTACCAGCTGGTTGACTGTTTCTGCCTGTTCAAACATCACAAAATGCCCTGCTTTCGGAATCATTTTCAGTTGGGCTGCGGGCATACGTGCGGTGCCGCTCTCGGCCACCTTGCGTGTCGGGCCTCCGTGGAGGTAACGGTTGGGAATCAGGTTATCGTTTTCTCCAAAGATAACCAGTGCCGGCTGTTTCACCAGCGGAAGATAATCATACACAGGTTCATCCACCATACCCCTGACCGACTGCGGAATAATATAGCAATATCCGGGAAAATCTGACGCCGTGCGCATGGCAAGGCGGTCGTCAATCATGAACCTGGCATCGTCAGACATATTATAGAAATTGTAGGCGAGATTGGTCCGAATCTGCTCTGCGGTGGTAATACGCACGCCATCGGCCGTCATGACCTGACGAAACCACTCTTTCTCGCCCTTGTTAAAGGTCTCAAAACCGGCAGGTGCCACCAGAATTAGTTTTTCAACCAGTTCGGGGTAAGTAAGCGCAGCTACCAGACTGATCTGCCCGCCCATTGAATGGCCCGCAAGAGACACTTTCTGTACTCCCAACTTGTCGCATACCTCTTTTACTATTCCGGCATAAAAACGCATGGAACCGGAGTAGTTTTCCTTGCTGCTTTTGCCATAGCCAGGCAGATCAATGGCCACACAACGGTATTTTTTACTGAGCGCAGCTACGTTTTTCTTCCAGGCTGGATAATAGCTCCCCAGTCCGTGCACAAACAGGATAGTCTGATCTCCCTTGCCTTCATCGGCATAGGCTACGCGCACGCCGTCCGATAATTCCAGATAGTGGGTATCAAACGGGTAGGACAAATCGGACATCCGGCTCACCGATGGCGACTTGGGCAGGGCACAGCCGATATTGATCAGCAGCATGAATATTCCGAAAGAGTACAGTATAGTACGCATGTGGTATCAGTTTAGAAAATGAGCCATTTCATACA
>JAJTFM010000202.1 GCA_021298575.1 Saprospiraceae bacterium
CGGGTAAATTTACCCAGTGCATCGAACAGGAAAGCGGTGTGTCCCTCTTCCGTAGCACCACCATCACTGAAGGCAGGCGCCGGAGTAGCTGTGTAGGTCACCGGTTTCTGGAAAAACTCAAAGTCCACGTAGCGCGCACCCGTGTTGGAGTTCAGTGTGAGACCCGTGTACAGATACATGGGATCTGTCACATTGGTTCCGTTTCTGCGCAGGTGGGCAAAACAGTCGAGGATATCGTTTTTGTTGGCCACGTTGCCGGTACCCGGATGCCACCAGCTGGGTGGCTCTCCGTTTTTACTGGCAATGGCGTACATGGTGGCATCAGAAAAGTTACCGGCCGCATTGGTGCCGCCAAAGTGATCCCGCAGGAATACCCCGTCGAGCATCAGCCTGCTGTTGGCAGTGCCGTAGTACGAATAGGGTGTTCTCCTGATGAACGTATTGTTGATATTGGCTGGAACGTTATAAAATGCATAAAGAGCAGCAGCCCCGGTAGTATCAATCACACCGACACCGGAGCCTGTAAATCCGGAGAGCTTGAACCAGTCATCGGTACCACCCGGTGTACCGGAGGTAGCCTGCAGCCTGTTGGCGCTGATATCGGCATCAATACCGAAATTGGCCTTGATACCGCCAAATTGTATAGCCTGACCGAAAGTCTGTGAACTGCCAAAAGCAATCAGCAGTGCAGACACAAACAATTGCCTGAACAGGAACGAATAGTTCATATACATTTCTATGGATTTGATATTCCCTGAGTTACGGGGAAAAGCAGAAGCCCGGACAGAGTCCGGGAATGAGGCTGAGAAAAAACTTTTCATAAGCAAGTAGGTATTACGGGAGTGTAATTGCAGACAACTCTGCGATGACTTCACTTTCGCGGATTAAATGGAGCCGGGAGAACCAAAGCACTCCGGGCAAAACACAAACAGAACGATTAAGAGACAAAGGAATTGGCGCGCCACCATTACATTGCGGCACGGAAAGACGTTTTGAGGCACAAAGGTGCATAGAAAAAAAGGGACCGACTTTTCAATTATACCCAAATGCTTTTCATTTTTACCCTACATCATTTGTTTTGCCATATTTTAGAACTTTACTCCCGCAAATTATCACTGGCACATAGTTACTTTACAGAAAAAGAATAACTATATTTGCAACGATTGTTTTTAATCCTCAACCTGAATGTCTCAAGACGCGACCTCCCATGAACATGGTAAGGCTGTATTGTTTGTTGATCATTCTGCATTTTGTCTCGTTCATTGATGGCCAAACGCCCCGTGATGTCTCTGCTGTCACTACAGCCAACGGACTCTCTCAGGGCTTTGTAACCTCCCTGTTTCAGGATAGCAGAGGATTCATCTGGGCCGGTTCGCTGTACGGGTTGAATCGCTATGACGGCTACGAAATAAAATCCTACACACCGGAATTGAGTGCTCCGCACGCGCTTCGCGCCAGCACTATTTACAGCATCTGTGAGGCCCCCGGAGGAGTAATATGGCTCGGTACCGAAAAAGGGCTGGTTGCTTTTGATCCATACTCCGAACGTTTTTTCTCACTCAGCGACATAAAAAGCGATATTCCCGGAGGCAGCGTAAATCAGGTTTTTATCCGGAAGAACGGCTCGCTTGTTGTTCGTAACGGAGAAAAAAATATTGTTTTCGAGGTATCCCCTCCGGAAAATTTGATGAAGATAATCCGCTCAGATGCAACTGATGCCGGTTTGTTCAGATGCAGATTAATCAGTTATGACAACAGTATAAATCAGCCGATACGCCAGATAAGACTTTCCGCAGACTCCACTTTGCTGGCTTTTGATGCCGACGGAAAACTCTGCAAGGTCAGTCTTAACAGCATGGTGTGCAAGTCGGCCACTCCGGGCGATTTCAGTTTCCGTCAGATTGCCTCCTATGGACTCATAGATGGCAGCGATGGCAGTGGCCACCTGTTCCACCTGTCAATGGTAAACAGCAGGGGACTCAGCCATCTCTTCATGCCGGTGTATTACGCAGCAGGTGAAAAACATTATCTCTACCAGTGGGCAACTCCGGAGGTGGCAGAATTGACTATCATGCCGCACCACTCGATAATTCCGGAAATCGGGAATCCGCGCTTTTTAAACCAGTTCAAATCCGTTCTCACACTCGACAAGCCCTGCTCCGGAGCCATTCTGTCTGACCGCTCCGGCAAACTCTGGATAGGAACAAATGGCTATGGCATCCGGGTAACAGGAAAACCCAAAGACGGGATCAGCCATTTTTCCAGGGAAATCAGCTTTACCAATTTCACTCGTCTTCAGAATGGCCTCATCTGGCCGGGCGAGTCTAACAATATCGTTATCAATACCGGGACTGGTCGTACGGAAACAGTTCCCTGGAATGAAACACTGCCCGATTACTCAACTATAACCACACTTCATCTGGATGAGCAGGGTAACTACTGGGCCCTGATCAGTACCGGAGGCGAATTTCAATTTCAAAAATGTAACATAAAAACGGGCGCATGGTCGGCATTGCCCATTCTGGCCGGAAGGATAATCGGAGAACGGACAGTTATCACTGGAGATAAAAAAGGGAATGTATGGCTCCTTGCCGGCAATGCCAGGGTAGCAAGGGTCAATATCGCCAACGACAGTATCGAAGAATGGAATATTGCACCCCATCTTCCCCCGGAAGAAACCAGTCAGTTTCAGAGCTATAGCGCCTCTGATGACGGACATAATAATCTGTGGATAGGAACCTCCTGTGGATTACTCCGGATTGATTACCATGCAAACAAACCGATTTTTCAGGTATTTCACAACTTCACGCCCAAAGGAATTCTCTTTACAAGCGATCATTTGCTGAGTGTTTGTCCGGATCCGACCGACAGGAATATTATCTGGGTGGGAACAAAGGGTGGCGGACTGTGTCGCCTGAATATAAAAAATGGCACTACCGACACCTATACCACCAGAGACGGACTGGCTGACAATGTGATATACGGAATACTCCCGGATGTAACCGGAAAACTCTGGCTGAGCACCAACAGGGGCATCACCTGCCATGATCCGGCAACTCGACGATTCTTTAATCCGTTTCCAGGCCAGCCCGACCTGAATGTAGAATTCAATACCGGTGCATACGGTCTTCTGGATTCCGGCAAACTGGCATTCGGAAGTGTTGAAGGTCTTTTTATCATTGATCCGCTCAAATTGATATCCAATGTCGGAGAAATCCGTGTGGTTATTTCGGATATCCGAATAAGGGGTGCCGCCATGAACATGCCGGAGAACGCTTCATCTGTCTCTTTCAACGAGTCCAATGAATACCGGATTGATATTCCATACAGCCGCAACAATATTTCGGTGTCTTTTGTGGCGCTCCCTGAAAACGCGGAGAGGTCCGTCCGGTATCGCTACAGAATTCCAACCCTTGGCAGCGAATGGATAGAAACTGGCACTAAACGCACAATAAATATTGCCGGTATTACTTACGGCAATCACACGATAGAAATACAGGCAGCCTCTCAAAACGGAAACTGGTCCGAATCTACTCTCCTGTACCTGCACATCAGAACACCGTGGTACGCAACAGGTGTTGCCTTTTTTATCTATGCAGCACTTGTTCTGGCCGGCATTCATCTGTATATCAGGCGCCACAGGAGGCAACTGGAACTGAAACATTCGATGGAACTGGACAAGATGGAACTGGAACGAATGAAGACAATGGATCAGTTCAAGGCCCGGTTCTATTCCTACATCACACATGAGTTCAAAACACCGCTGACCATTCTCCTGAACCTCGCAGGAAGAATTTCTGCAGAAAACTCCAGAAGTACCCTTTCTTCCATTAAAGCTGATATCAGGCGACAAGCCGAAAATATGCTGGAACTGGTAAATCAGGTTATGGATGTAAGCCGTCTTCAGGATAACAATCCGGAACTTCACTGGCGTCAGGGAGACATCGGCTTATACATAAATCTGTGGGTGGAGTCGTTCAGACCGCTGGCCGATTTCAAGCATATCTCACTGGAATATACCACCGATGCATCCGGATTAATAATGGATTTTGATCCGATCCGACTTAAATACATCATCAATAACCTCCTGAGCAATGCTATCAGGCATACAGGCAAGGAGGGCAAAATTGACGTTTCTCTCAACAGGAGTCAGCATTCACGGATTTGCCTGACGGTAGCAGATAACGGAGAGGGCATCCTTCCCGAAGATATTCCCTTTATTTTTGACCGTAACTTCAGGGGAAAATCTTATAACCGCGGGGACGGGCACTTCGGCCTGGGCCTGGCGTTTGTCAAAGACCTTGTCTTTCTGTTTGAGGGTGAAATCAGTGTGGCGAGTGAGCCGGGAGTCGGCACACGATTCACCATATTCCTGCCGGTCAGTAATACCGCACCTGTTATGGAGTCCACCGTTCAGGAAAGTGCGCCCGAACAGGAATTTCCTGTTCGTCAGGTTGCCGAGAAAGGTGAACAACCATTGCTGCTTGTTGTAGATGACAGCCAGATTATACTGTCTTACCCGGAAATGGATGGCCTGCAGCTTACCGACAAGCTGAAAGCACACGAGCTGACCTGCCATATCCCTGTTCTGATGTTGAGTGCCCGCGCCGAAGTGGAAGATCGCATAAAAGGGCACCAGCACGGAGCAGATGGTTTCTTGCCCAAGCCTTTTCACGAACAGGAGCTTGTTCTCGTTGTTCAAAATATGCTCCGTCTCCAAAAAAGATGGCGTGAACGTTTCCAGTCAGGTCAGACCGATAACGACAGGAATAATCCGGAGACTGTTTCACAAACAGAAACACTCTTTCATGACGATCCCTTCATGAACAGGCTTTACGGTATTTATGAAAAACACTATTCTGAGGAGGATTTTGATCTCGATACGTTGTGTCAGTATCTTTTGATCAGTAAATCACAATTGCAGAGAAAACTCGCAGCCGTTGTACATGAATCAGCCATGGAACTACTCCGCGATTTCAGACTAAACAAAGCCAGGGAGCTGTTCCTACACTACCCCGATATGCAGGTGAAAGAGGTATGTACCAAAGTTGGTTTCAAAAGTCCCGCCCACTTCTCCACGCTGTTTACCAAGAGATTCGGAGTCTCTCCGAGTGAATTGCGGAAACGGCTGGAGGACTAGGGTGTGTCTCACTCCAGTACCACTTTCCGGACCAGTATCCCTCTGTCGGTAGCTACAGACAGTGTGTAAACGCCCGGCGTGAGTCCCGCCAGATCCAGTGTTATCATCCCGGCCGGCGCCGTCTCCACACTTCTCACCTGCCGCCCCAGTGTGTCGCGCACATCCACGCGCTGTATGAGGGCTCCGGTTTCTGTCTCTATGGTCAGTACACCGCTTGCCGGCGACGGGAATACGTTCAGGGCCGCAGCTTCAGGAGCTGACACTCCCGTATTTACCGCACTGAAGTCTGTCAGTTCCAAACAAAACAGATCGCCATCCCACTGACCCGCTGTCAGGGCTCCTGTCTTCAGCCAGGTGATTCCTCCCCTTGCCGGATCGAAGAACCAGCCCTTGTCCATGGAATTGAGCGCCGCAAGTCCGGTCGCCTGGGGCAGTTCTTCTGTCTGCACACCGGCAAGCAGGTTCACTTTGCCGGGTTTATATCCGAAATGTACCGCCGCCTTGTACTGACGGGTTATCATTTGCCCTTCAAAAGTGCCGCCCTGCGGCTGACCGGCACATATCGTCACCGGTTCGGCATATCCGTCCTCGGGCCCCGATGCGCTGATTTGCATGGTCTGGAATGCCCCCTGCCGGTATGCTTTGGAGTAACCGTCGTCTTCATACAGCTCAAATGTGGATTCGCCATGTGGCCACGCATGGATAATAAGAGTATCCAGCGGCTTTTGTCCGTCGTACTGCATGAGCGGATACTCGGGCACAATCGCGCCCGCCCGCACGAACACGGGCACTTTGCTGAGTGGTGCGCTGAAGTTGTTGAGCCACACCGGGCCCTCAAAAGCGGTCCCGTCGTACCAGTCGTACCACCTGCCCGCAGGCAGGTAAATGCTGTCGCGCTTGAGCGGACCAGCCAGCACCGGCGCTACGAGCAGCCACTCTCCCGACATGAACTGGTACTGCGTTCTCGAACTCCGGCAAACCGGATCTTCCGGGAACTCCAGCACCATGCCGCGGGCCACCGGAGAACCGTGCAGACTGGCCTCCCGACAGTAGGAATACAGATAGGCACGCAGGCGCATCTTGCGCTCCAGCGACAACCGGTTGGCTATAGTGTAGTTGCCGCCGTGTACCCACGGCTGCTTGCCCAGCGATGCCCAGCCCGATATGGTCATCATGGCCGGCGTGAAGCATTTCCACTGCAAATCACGGGTGTAACTCAG
>JAJTFM010000026.1 GCA_021298575.1 Saprospiraceae bacterium
CAGTGCTCCGGGTTTTGAACGAGGTGTCAGGGAGCCGTCGGACTGGTATGTTCGGTCGGCAAATACCTCTGACAGGGTTTTTAGTCCGAGTTTTTCAGCCTCCCGGATGGAAGCGCTGCCACTCAGTCCGAATAATATAAGCGCCGGATTGAAATCAAAAACGGCATGTGCTATCACATAGGCCAGTTGCGGGTCTCTGGCAGACATGTTGTACAGGGCGCCGTGTGGCTTCACGTGTCTCATCACTCCTCCGGCTTCCCGAACCAGCTTGTCCATCAGGAAAAGTTGTTCCGACACCAGATCGTAATTTTGCTGGTCACCGAGTACTATCTCGCGGCGTCCAAAATTTTCACGGTCCTTGAACGATGGGTGAGCGCCGATATGGACGCCTTTTTGAACGGCCATGGCGATGGTTCGGCGAATGGTATCTTCACCTCCGGCATGGTATCCGCAGGCAATATTGGCAGATGTAATGAAGGGCATTAACTCCGCATCGTGCGGATACCCCTCTCCCAGATCGCAGTTAATGTCTGTTTTCATGTTCCAGTCTGATTACTGTTGTGCCATAACACACCCTGAGCCAGGCGGCGCAGGTGAAGTCGGTACCTGTACCCGGCCAGCAGTGCCTCCTCCCGGGTCACCCTGACCAGTCTGAAGGTGTCGCCAGGCGACAACTGAGCTACAGCAGGCAGATCGGCTTCAATAATTTGCCCAACCCGCGGATACCCCCCGGTAGTCTGACAATCGGACAGCAGGATCAATGGCTTTCCACCGGCCGGCAACTGAATGGTACCCGGTACGACGGCGGAAGATACCATTTCTTCATTATTTTTCAGTGAAAGAAGCGGCCCGGACAGCTCGCAACCCATCCTGTCGCTATTCACAGCTATTTTCCAGTTTTCGTATTCGAGGTCAGTTCGGGCATTTTCGCTGAGGCGGTCATACTCGGGTCCGGGTGTAAACCTGATGAGATGATTGACGGGATACAAACCATGTGTACTGGCATGTAGCGCAGGTCCTGGTTGTTGGAGACTGGTATCAAACTGAATATTGTCACCTGTTGCCAGTTTTCTGCCGGCAAATCCACCTGTGGCTGAAACCACGTGTGTACTGCGCGATCCCAGTATTTCGGGAAACAGAAATCCACCGCGCACGCACAGGTATGCGCGGGCGCCCGAATGCCTGCGGACAAATCTGATTTCGGCATTTCCGGGGAGAAGTATTGCCCGGTTCTGTTGAATGGGAATACCATCGGCAGTGGCACCAAAATCAGCGCCGGTCAGGGCCAACAGCGCAGGGGCCTCCAGTCGGAGAACAGGCGCTGGCCAGTGACACTCAATGGATGCAGTATCTGCACAATTACCCAATACAAGATTCCCGACTGCCAGTGCTGCTTTGTCAGCTGCTCCAGACAACGGTATGCCCAGGTGGGCGCTTCCAGCGCGCCCCATATCCTGGATAGTATCCATTATTCCCGGCTTTACGACGTTCAGACTCATAATTCGGGTACAGCGATAAAACGAACTGAATCACCCGGCCGGAGCAGGGTCGGTTGTTCCCGGGCGGGATCATAGAGTCTGACCGATGTTTTACCAATCAGGTTCCAGCCACCCGGTGATGCCAGCGGATAAACACCGGTCTGTCGCCCGGCGATGGCCACACTCCCCGCGGGTACGCGCACGCGCGGGCGCTCGAGTCGCGGAGCAGAGAGCCGTTTGTCGAGGAGCCCCAGATAAGGGAACCCGGGAAGAAATCCCAGCATGTAAACCCGATAGGTGGCAGCCGTATGAAGTCGGATAATCTCTTCAGGAGGCAGCCGGAGCCGATCAGACAACCGAAGAAGATCGGGAGTGTCGGGATGGTTATAACAGACCGGAATTTCAATACATACAGGATTGGGGGGCGACTGCTGCTCGGTACGAAGTGCCTGAATAATCCAGTTTCTGACGATAAAAACAGGATCCACTCCCGGAGCAACACGGTCGAGCCAGTCCGGATCAAGCACCAGGGTGAGCGTGTTGAAGGCCGGTATGAGATCGCGCAGGCCGGGGAGGCGCATGAACTGCAATTGCCTGAAGATTGCCAGAATCCGCTCATTATTTTCAGGCGTCAGTTCATTACCAGTGCTGACAATCACTGCATATTCGGACAGAGGCGTTATGACCGGAAGTTCATTCAAATCAGCGAATCAGCGTTACCTGTCCCACGATTCTTCCTTTTTTACCATCAACCAGTTCGTAGTCGAAGGTATAGGCATATACGTCGGACATGGCCGGATAACCGTTGTGCATACCATCCCAGCCCTCTCCGATATCGTATGATTCAAAGGCTATTTCGCCCCAGCGCGAATAGACAATCAGTTTGTAGTCCGTGAAAATATTCCGCTTGTAGGCTGGTTTGAATTCATCGTTACTGCCATCATTGTTTGGAGTGAACGCATTGGGCATCTCCACAACGGGTTCTGGATACATATATATATTGACGTGAACAGTATCAGTGCAACCATTGGCATCTGTTCCGGTTACGACAAAAAATGCTGAGGAATCAGTTGTAAGTTCAACGGAAGCGCAATCGGAGCAGGACAATCCAGAAGAGGGATCCCAGTAATAGGAAGTGGCTCCTTCCGCGACGAGCGTGGCAGTTTCCTTGTAATTCAGGGTATCCGGGGCCGTTACGGTAGTCACAGGCGGGTTATTCAGTATCACGCGGAAAGAGTCAATACGGCCATCGCAGCCGGTACCCTGCTGATAAACAGCCAGATACGCTCCGGCGGATAGCGCGGATGTTTTCAGCCAGCCGGACTGCGTGATACAGTTGCCGCAATCAGCCGTCCAGGTACCGTCAGTTGGCAAACCTGCCGACAACTGTAATGAATCCAGTGGAAGGCAGCGGGCAATTTCCTGATAACTTGTAGCGAAGTTATTCAGTGATTTAATTACGCTAGTCGTACAGTTTTCTGAAATAGCCAGCACCTGTCTGACGGGCACCTGCGTGAACACACAGGTTTTTCCGGAGGGCCATTCCACCACCAGTGAGTCAATAAAGGCGGCATCGCCGAAACCGAAATGCTGCCACATCGGGTTATTGGATGTTGCGGCCGTTTGTGCCGATATCTGTCGCATCTGCCAGACAGGGGAGCCGTTGACAGTGGCTATTGCCCTGAGCGTAGTACCGATAGCCGAGCGGTTGGATTCCACACCGATACACTTGACCTCAAGCCACGAACCACATTCCAGTCCGTTGTTCAGGTAAAAACGATCTTCAGAATTGACTGCCATAGTGATATGCATATCGAGCCAGCCGTCGAGATTGGCATCCGTCCAGGATATGCCATTCGCATAGGATCCGCCGGTAAACAGCGGGAAACTACCCGGCAAACCGGCGTTAACTTCAGAGAGATTGCCCTGTCCGTCGTTTTGCCAGATACGATTTTCCGTACCTCCGAATCCGATAATGAAAAGATCCTGGTCTCCGTCATTATCGTAATCCCCCCAGTTGGACGACCAGGAGTTATGATCTGTATTATCGAGCGGCCTGGTGATAAATGTACCGTTTCCCTGATTAATATGAATCAAATCCCGGCTAAATTGGTTATTGACGAATAAATCCAGAAAACCGTCGTTATTGATATCCACCCAGTTTGCAGATCTGCCCCGGTCGGGGGCCGTCACAATAGGCCCGGCGCCGGTCATTTTGGTAAATGTACCGTTTCCGTTGTTTCTGAAAAGGTCATTGGGCCCAGGGTCGGTCGGACCGATCTGATAATTCACCACGAAAATATCGAGATCGCGGTCATTGTCGAAATCGCCCCAGAAGCCGCCGGACGTCCACGCGAGGTCGTTCACCAATTGACCGGCCGTCACCTCTGCGAAAGTACCGTTACCATTATTCCGGAAAAGGCGGTTTTTGAGATTGTTCCAGCGGGGCAGGAACAAATCAACCCAGCCATCGTTGTTGTAATCGGCCCAGCTGACCGTACCCTCGTAAGGCTGCGCGGTGTTCGGAGTAGCGCCGGTGGTCTGGTTGAGCGAGAAGCCGTTTCCGTTGTTGATCCAGAGCTGGTTGACATCATTCTGGTTCCAGGTAGCCGCCAGGTACAAATCAGGGTCATCATCATTGTCAATATCCGCCCATCCGTGCCGCATCGGGTTTTTATGATTGGAGTTAATCCACCCCGAGGACGTAAAATTGGCGTTGCCATCATTCAGAAATATCTGCGATTTGTTCACCCAGTTGGGCGGCGTCCCGGAGAAACCGCTGACACACACATCGAGGTCATTGTCGTTGTCTACATCAATCCAGGTAACACCGTTGAGGTACGACTCCGTGTCCAGAAAAGGTGCGTTGACAGAGGTGAATGTCACCTGCGCGTATGCGTGCGTGCACAGGAGGGAAAACAGAATTGTACGAATGTATTTCATAGGAGTTGTCTGATTGGCAGATGATAGATTAGATTCGTGAGATGTGCTGGAAACGGGCATCTACATTCCCATCAAAATAATTTCCCGGTGATCCGCGTGGTGTACCTCGCGGCGTATGCGCTGATCCCATGGCAGTTCATCCGACGATTTCTTTTCAAAAAGAATCAGATAACCGCGCTTTTGGCCAAATTTATCCATATATCGCGACAACTGACTGATACCTTCCGGTTCGGAGCGAGCGCTGTGGAGAATTTTGATTTCAATAGGGAATACCTGCTTTTTCCAGAAAACTACCAGATCCGTTCGACCGTTACCAATGGCCATTTCCCGTTCTATACGACCGCCTCCATTGATAATACGCTGCAGGAACGCCATAATCAATAATTGATGACCGGCTTCCCGGTACTGAAAGCGCTCGAGCCACGATTCGGAATTCCAGCGGTAAAAATCAACAAATGCCTTTAGTAACTTGTCCATATCGAGCGAACCGTCCTCATTCAGATACCAGGAAGTACTGGCGACATCCTGATTGATACTTTCATGAAAAGCGGCATTCAGAATACGAGTAATTATTTCGCGGTAAATCGGGTTGGCAAACCTGATCGGGGCAGCAGGGGTGATGATGCCCAGATCGCGGCAATATCGCATTGCATCATCAAAGCCATCGAAAGCAGGGGCATCGCCAGTAATAATAGCAGTGACAATAGGACGTACACGAGGATCGTTTATTTTGTCTGTCAGGCTGTCCAGATGCGTTTGTCGCTGTACGATCAGTCGCTCCCTGGCCTGATCCACCATTTCTCCGGTTATCACCCGGGAGAAATCGTTTTTCAGCATTTTGGCTACTATTTCATTGGCCAGTGCATTGACCAGCCAGGGCTGTCCCCCCGAGTATTCAAACAGTTTTTCAAAAACTTCCGGGGAGAAAACCTGTCCGGTGTCGAGTGTGTGCTGGTCGAGCAGACTTCGCACTTCTCCCGGAGAGAAAGATGTCAAAAGGAAGGACTCTGCTTTTACATTGAATGGAGAGCCCGATCCTATTGATGGATTATCGGCACGTGCTCGCAGGCGATAATCGCGTATATCGCGCAGCCCTACCAGAGCCACTGACTGTGGAAAATTGCGGGGACGCGTCTGAAAACCATCACGAAACTGTCGCAGGGTGGAAATGAGTACGTCATCGTACAGCGAATCAACTTCATCGAGCAGCAGTACGAGAGGTTTATTCAGCATTCTGCACCAGTCAGTAAGATACAAACGGAACAGGTTGGGGCCAGGCGAATATTTGACCGGATCCGGCGGCATCAATTCCTCCGGCAAAAAAACGCTGGCGGTGAGATGCAGTGAACTGATAAACGACATGTTGGCACTCTCAACAGTTATACCCGGGTAACCTGCCGACTCCAGCGAACAAACCACTGATACATAACTGCCTTCCTTGTTGAGCCTGTGTGCCAACTGATGCAGCAGGGTTGTTTTACCCGTCTGCCGGGGAGCATGTATAACAAAATATTGCCCGTTATCAATCAGCCGACGGACATCGTCGTACAGATTCCGGAACGGATCCACCATGTAGTGTTGCTCCGGAAAACAAAGTCCTGTCGTGTTGAAATATCGGCTCATTGGTACAAAGGTAACGGAGTACGTTGCAGAAAGCCCTCCATAATCAGGAAGGGTTCGTGTACCTCCTCTATGGTGCCGGGCTCCTCCCCTACCGCAGTTGCCACGGTGGTGAGTCCTACTGGGCCGCCCTTGAATTTGTGTACTATTGCGTTGAGGATACGGATATCCATTTCATCGAGGCCCGACTCATCCACATCAAGCGCAGAAAGGCCGTAGCGGGCTATTTCCTGGCTGACAGATCCGTCGCCCTTGATTTGTGCAAAATCGCGGATACGGCGCAGCAGCGCATTGGCAATGCGGGGTGTCCCGCGGCTTCTTCTCGCGATTTCGAGGGCACCCTCGGCTGATATGGGTATTTTAAGGATGTCGGCAGACCGGTGCAGGATTCGCTCCAGTGTGGGTACGTCGTAGTAATCGAGCAGACAATTAATACCGAATCGAGCGCGCAGGGGCGACGTGAGCAGTCCCATGCGCGTAGTGGCACCTATTAGCGTGAACGGATTCAGGGTGATCTGAATACTTCTTGCATTCGGGCCGGAGTCAATCATGATATCAATCCGGTAATCCTCCATGGCGGAGTACAGGTATTCCTCCACCACCGTATTGAGCCGGTGAATTTCGTCAATAAACAGTACGTCACCCGGGTCAAGATTCGTAAGCAGCCCGGCCAGGTCGCCCGGTTTCTCGAGAACGGGGCCGCTGGTCATTTTCAGGGAGGCACCCAGTTCGTTGGCAATGATATGAGAAAGCGTGGTCTTGCCCAGTCCGGGAGGGCCGTGAAGAAGCACGTGATCGAGTGCATCACCGCGTTGGCGAGCAGCCTCGATGAATACGTACAGGTTTTCGACAATCTTCTTTTGTCCGCTGAACTCCTCCAGTTGCCTGGGCCGGAGCGCTTTTTCCACCAGTACTTCTTCGCCGGTAGCGGGATCGTTTACGAAAGCTTTTGACAAAGGGTTGATATTTTGTGCAAATATAGCTACAAAGGCTGTTTTGCAATCACCCAATTTACGAGCTTGTAAAGGATTCCCTCACCGAGTCAAAAATGGCTCATTTTTCACCTTTTTTCAGTTACTTAGCTCCGGCTATGCACCTTCAAAAGTGCAAAAACTGACAAAAAATCTGCCTATTTTTGCCATCGGCGAGGCAGCCTCAGGCCTTGCCCTTGTCAAGTCCGGCCTTGTACGTTTCAAGGCAGCGCTGACGGGCCATGGCGTGATCAACAACCGGGCTTGGATAAGCGGGTGTGCCGAATTCGGGCACCCATTTGCGCACATATTTGTACTCCGAATCGAATTTTTTGGTTTGTTCGGTCGGGTTGAATATTCTGAAGTACGGGGCGGCGTCGGTACCGCAGCCTGCAGCCCACTGCCATCCGCCGTTGTTGCTGGCCAGATCGAAGTCGAGCAGTTTTTCGGCAAACCAGGCCTCCCCTATACGCCAGTCGGCCAGCAAATGCTTGGTCAGGAAACTGGCAGTAATCATCCGAACCCGGTTGTGCATATATCCGGTTTTGCTCAGTTGCCTCATCCCGGCATCCACAATCGGGTAACCGGTTTTTCCTGCTTTCCACTTTTCTATTTCCGCCGGATCGTTACGCCACGATATCCTGTCGTATTCGGGCCTGAACGAACGCGATGCCACATCCGGGAAATTGGCGAGAATCTGGCTGTAAAAATCGCGCCAGACCAGTTCACTCAGGAAGGTTTCATTCAGAACGAGTGCATTTCGTGACTTTTCACGAATACTGATGGTGCCGAACCTGAAATGAATACCAAGTTTGGAGGTAGCATCAAGTGACGGAAAATCGCGGGTTTTATCGTAGTTTTTTACTACCGAGCGAGCTACAACTGCTGATGGAATTACAATTTCGGAAGGAGCGAAACCCAGTGCCTCAAGTGAGGGAAAGTTACCTGTCATGGCTAACTGTCCGGTGGTCAGACTGTCTTTTCGGATTAAATTTGCCGTATATATTTCTGTGGGATACGATTTCAGAAAATACGGGACGGGCTGAGTTTCTCCGTTTTCATCAGACTGACTGCTGATACGGCTGTTCAGCTTTTCCAGCCACCTTCTCTTGTAGGGAGTGAACACCGTGTAAGGAGTTCCATCAGATTTCAGCACCTCGTCGCACTCGAAAATCACGTGGTCTTTTGTTGTGTGGAAGGGAATATTTCTTCGCTGGAGCATATCGGACACCGCACGATCCCTGCTGACTGCATAGGGTTCATAGTCGCGGTTTGTGAACACCTTTTTCACCTCAAAACGCGCCAGTACATCTTTCCATACGTCTTCCGGGTTACCCCTCAGCACCAGCATATCGGAACCCTGCTCAAGAAGCGTTTCCCTTATTTTCTGCAGAGACTGATGGATGAATCCGACCCTCGGATCGCTTCGGTCGGTCAGATCGTCCAGAATATTGGTATCGAAAATAAACAGGGGTAATACCGGGTATCCACTTTTCAGGGCATGGTAAAGACCGGCATTATCGTGCAGGCGCAAATCACGGCGAAACCAGAATACAGCAACAGACATTGTATCTCTTTTAGCAGTATTACAAATAATCGGCCTACTTGTTCATCTTGCCGCTCCTCTGACAGATTATCCGTTATTTTGCGGTACCATTCCAATACTGTTATGCGTTCATCCGGACTGATTTTCAGCGTCACTCACATATTGTACAATCTGTCGGTCAGCTTTTTTTCAGTTGCCGTACGGGCAGTTGCTCCGTTCAGCAGCAAGACGAAGTTATGGGTAGAGGGCCGTCGTGACTGGAAAAACAGATACAGACAGTCAAACAGCCGGGCAGTAAAAACCCTGTGGATGCACGTTTCATCACTTGGCGAGTTTGAGCAGGGGCGTCCGGTACTCGAGCGGTTCAGGGAGGATTATCCCGACTGGCAAATTGTACTTTCGTTCTTTTCTCCATCCGGCTATGAGATCAGGAAAAACTATCCGGGTGCCGACAGAGTTGTTTACCTGCCAGCCGATACACCCGGCAATGCCCGGGTATTTCTGGATCTGATTCGTCCGGATCTGGCAGTATTTGTGAAATACGATTTCTGGTTCAACTACCTGTCGGAGTTGTCGGAGAGAAAGATACCGACCTTGCTGGTATCCGCACTTTTCAGAAAAGAGCAACCATTTTTCCGGTGGTACGGCGATTTGTGGCGGCGGATGCTCACATTTTTCGATGAAATCCAGGTACAGAACCTGCACTCGGCAGAACTGTTGAAAGCCGCGGGGTATGAAAATACGGTGATTGCCGGCGACACGCGTGTTGACCGGGTACTCGCACTGGCTGCCAGCGCGCGCCCAAATGAGCGGGTGGCCGCCTTTACTAGCGGAAATCGCCCGATATTCATTGCCGGCAGTTCGTGGGAGGCCGACGAAAACGTGTTTCTGCCGGTAATGAAGAAAGAACAGTTCAGCCACTTGCTACTGATCATTGCCCCGCACGCCCCCTCGGAAAGGAACGTAGAGCGGCTGCTGGCAGCAGCTCCCGGGTCAGTACGATACTCGGAATATGACAAGGATAAACACCAGGAGTGCAAGACACTGATAATAGACAATGTCGGAATGTTAAATACCCTTTACCAGTATGCACACATTGCCTGGATTGGGGGTGGATTCGGAAAATCCATTCACAACACACTGGAGCCTGCTGCTTATGGATTACCGCTGATTTATGGTCCTGCGTACAGGCATTTTGAAGAGGCTGTACAGTTTGCTGCCCGTGGTGGAGCCCTGGTGGTTCGCGACAGTGCCGGTGTTGAAGCTGCACTGACCATTCTGCTGAAACCGGAAGGCAGAATACGGCCTTCAGAGGCAGTACTCGGATACCTGAACGAAAGCAAGGGAGCTACCGATACCGCAATGAGGTGGTTCGTATATCAAACAGGGGTAGTATCAAAACAAAAAGAGCAATAATTACGTTATCAGAAATCTGTGTTCCAATTGAAGTCAGCCAACCTCGATAGCATGAAAAAAAACTCCACTTGCCTTGCGTTTTTAGCGCTGCTCCTTATGCCCGCTTTTGTCTTTTCCCAGAATAACGACGGGTGGATCTTCAAAAATGAGAAAAACGGCATCAAGGTATATTACAGGAAAACCTCCGATGTTTACGAGCTGAAACTGATTACCTCGATACAATCCTCTATGGCCGGACTGGTTTCATTGCTGTCTGATGTAGAGAGTTATCCGCAGTGGGGCTATAAGATTACCGAAGCTGAATTTATCAGAAAACACTCGGAAACAGAATCCATTTACCGGTCCCGATTTGATTTTCCGTGGCCCCTCGACGACCGCGATATTGTCATGCACAACAAGGTACAGCAGGATCCTGTATCGGGAAAAGTAACAGCAACCAGTACAGCAACCCCATCCATGTCTCCTGAACGACCCGATGCCGTAAGGATAAAAGATGCCAGAACAGTATGGACAATCTACCCAGGTTCAGGCGGATGGCTTTACGTTGAGTATTATGTTTACTCCAATCCGGGAGGCAATCTGCCCGACTGGCTGGTAAACATGGCACTGGATGTGGGACCGAGAGAAACTATACAGCACATTAGGCAGCACGTATCGCACCCTCGATATCAGGCTGCCAGGCTTTCGTTCATCAGGGGCTAGAGAAAACATACCACTCCCTGCAGTTTTGTCACCGTTCCGTAATTGTGGCTTGCAGGGTGTTTCAGACCGGGTTTATATTTGTCCCAGTTTTCTCATAGTATGTTTTGATTTTCCTGCTGCCGCCAAGGTAGCAGGAATTTTTTGAAATCCATTTTCCCTTCGACGGCCCCTGCCTATATCTTCGGTTCAAGGCGCCTGGCGCGGCAATAATCATCGTTTGTCGCGCCGGGTGCGGCCATCTTCCCAACAAATTTCACACCCATGTTCCGTGTTCTGCAGATACTGCTCGCCGTGTTTCTGCTGGCTTCCAGCCCGTGCTGTTTCGGCCAGGTGCGCAACAAAGCCTTCAAGACGATGCTTGGCGGACTACTCAGTCATTCGGTTCCTGAAATTGATGTTCAGGCTGCGGCTGAAATACGCAATGCCATATTTCTCGATGCGCGTGAGCGAGTCGAATATAATGTAAGTCGTATAGACGGCGCCCTTCACATTGGCTACAACCATTTTGACCTGAACGCTCTGGAACATTTGCCCCGAAACACCCCTGTTGTTGTTTACTGCTCTGTCGGTTACAGAAGTGAAAAAATAGCAGAAAAATTGGTACTGAACGGATTCAGCAGCGTTTACAACCTGTATGGGGGCATCTTTGAATGGGTAAATCAGGGGCGCACGGTGGTGTGTGAAAGTGGTGTAACCGACCGGGTTCATGCTTTCGACAAAACCTGGGGAGTGTGGCTTTCAAAAGGCACCAGGGTTTACTAGTCGGTCCCTTTCTTCTTGATCAGATCGGGCAACAGTCGCAAGGAGGCCAGTTCCCTGTACTTCTCCCTCACTTCATCTGCCGGAATTCCGAAATAAGTCTTTCCACCTTCCAGCGATTTCGAAACGCCGCTCTTGGCCAGTACAACAGCTCCGCTTCCGATTTCAATTGCCTGGGCAACACCCACCTGTCCGTACAGCACCACCTGATCTCCGATTACAGTTTTGCCACCAATACCCACCTGAGCTGCGAAAAGGCAGTTTTTACCGACCACCACGCCGTGCCCGATATGCACCTGGCAGTCCAGTTTGCTACCCCGCCCAATGATGGTATCTCCGCTCACACCCTTTGATATGGTGCAACCGGCTCCGATATCCACATGATCTTCCAGAATGACCCGTCCGCCTGATCGCCATTTGATCATTTCACCATCGGGCATTTTTTTAAAGTAAAAAGCATCCGGACCAATCAGGGCACCCGGACCAACAGTAACGTGTTCGCCGATAACAGTATGCGGGCCAATCACCGCATTGGAACAGATATGTGTGTTGGCACCGATTTTCACATCATGAGCGATAACCACTCCGGGTTCGATAATAACAGAGGAGTGAATATCGTTATCAGGAGCGAATTGTGCAATAATCGGCTGAAAGGGCCGAAATGAACGGACAATATCATCGTACACCTGAAACGGATTAGCCACCACCAGAATGACTTTCCCTGGCGGACACTCAGTTTCCTCATTCAGTAAAATAATGGTAGCAGCGCTCTTGAGTGTTTTTTCAAAGTACTTTCGAACATCTGAAAAGGCTATGTCGCCGGGTTGCACCTTGTGAATTTCATTGATTCCGGTTGCCATCAGTGTAGAATCTCCGATGATTCGGGCCTGATACCGGGCCGCCAGCGTCTGGACAGAAATTGGTTCGGGAAAACGCATGGAAAATACTGAATTGATGAATGATTGTACCGGATATCCGGCTCGTACCCCAAAGATGCATTTTTTCTCTCTGATGCGACCAGCCCGGCAGTTGATGTGGTGAAATTTGCCGCAAAGAACACAATGACAGACGGAATTTTTATACAATTAAACAAATTTGCTAATTTTACCCCAAAACCACGACATGCGACTCCTGCTCCGATTCATCCTCGTGATAACAATCCCGGCCATCTCGTTCTGTACGGCTGCACAGAACCGGGAGGCAGTTCCGCGAACTGAAATGCGAGGGGTATGGATTGCAACAGTGGCCAATATTGACTGGCCCTCAAGGCCCGGACTGAGCTCAAAGCAGCAGAAAGCAGAGTTTGACAGTCTGCTCAACGTCCTGCAGTCAATGAACATGAATGCAGTTTTCGTACAGGTACGACCCGCCGGAGACGCAATCTACAAGTCGAAACTGGTACCAATGAGTGCCTTTCTAACCGGAAAACAGGGCCGCCAGCCCGACGACCCCTCCTACGATCCGCTCGCGTACATGGTCGCTGCCGCGCACAGGCGAGGCATGGAGTTTCACGCCTGGATGAATCCTTACAGGGCAACCTGGGATGCCGATACTGCTGCACTCGACAAAAAACATCCGTTGAAATCGTTACCCGCCAGTAAAAAAAGAGCGTGGTTTTTCAAGTACGGCAAAAAATGGTATTTCAACCCCGCAAACCAGGAAGTACGCGACTATCTGACCAGCGTTGTAAGGGAGGTAGTGTCCGGTTATGATGTGGACGGCATTCACTTTGACGACTATTACTATCCGTACAAAGAGCCTGGTCTGGATCTGGATGGAGCACTGAACGACTATAAAGACTTTACATCCGGCAACCGCGGCTTTACCAACATCCACGACTGGAGGCGCGATAATGTGAGTAAACTCATCAAATCTGTCTCCGAAACTGTTAACTCGACCCGACCCGGCGTACAGTTCGGCATTTCGCCATTCGGAGTATGGAGGAATAAAGACAAAGATCCGGATGGCTCGGATACCCGCGCGGGTATAACCTGTTACGATGATTCGTATGCCGATGTACTGTTGTGGCTTAAAAAGGACTGGATAGACTACGTGGCTCCACAGCTTTACTGGAGCATCGGATACCAGCCTGCCGACTTCAGGATACTCCTCGACTGGTGGGGGAAGAAGACGAAAGGTAAAAAATTGTATGTAGGTCATGCAGCCTACAAGGTAAACAGTGCCATAAACGATCCGAACTGGAAAGACCCCCGGGAAATATCGCGCCAGATCGGTCTTGTGCGCACCAATCCGGAAGCAGGCGGGAGTATTTTTTTCTCCCTGAATACCCTGCTGAAAAACGAACTCGGTTTCAGGGAGTCATTGGCTGCAAACCAATACAGGTATCCGGCAACATCTCCGGGATACGCAGCAACACTGCCACACCGTATCGTGAAAGGCACACCCACCCATATTAGGGAAACCTGGCTGCTGTGCAGCATGATGTCGGGAGAGGAAATGAACACCATTATCCGGAGTAATACAAAGTTACACCCCGAAGACAACCTTCCGGTTCTCTTCGCCGTCATAAGTGGCGCAAACCGTCGCCGTAATACTTTTGCTGGCGGCTAGGGAATTTTTTATGAACATTAATACGTTATTTCATAACTAAACTTCTTTCAATATGAGCATATCAGCACATAAAACCGCACTGATCGTATTGGCCCTGTACTGCTCCACAGATCTGCTTTCAGCTCAAACAGCCTACGGAGAAAGACAGTCCTCCTCCGGGACAAACCGGAGTAGCTCAGCCGATAAAAACGTGGCGTACATTGAAAAGTATAACGAAGCAGCCGTGAGGGAAATGACCGACTACGGTATCCCCGCAAGTATTACGCTGGCTCAGGGGCTCCTTGAAAGCGCTGCAGGCACAAGTACGCTGGCTACTATCGCCAATAATCACTTCGGAATCAAATGCGGCGATGAGTGGGATGGAGAAACCTATTACAAGGTAGACGATGACCTCGACAGAAACGGTAATGTCAAAAGGTCCTGCTTCAGAAAGTACGAGTCGGCGCAGGAAAGCTTCGCAGATCACAGCGAATTTCTGGCTGGCCAGCGCAAAGAACAGCGATACGGCTTCCTTTTTACCCGGCTGGGGCCAACTGATTACAAAAACTGGGCCCGCGGATTGCAATCAGCAGGTTATGCCACGGCAAAAGACTATGCTGACAACCTGATTACACTGATAGAACGATACAACCTGCAGCAGTATGACAAGGAAGATTATCGTGAAGCAGAAGATACAGAAGAAGAAGCCGATTATATTGATATCTCCGACCGTATCCTTTTTGTCAATGACGTGGCTTTCGTCCATACCAGAAAAAATGAAAGCATAGAATCCATTGCCGAGCAACTGGAGGTCAGTCCGGATGACCTTGCAATTTACAATGATTCACGGTACAGGACAACTGAAAAGCTCGAAAACGGCACTATTGTTTTTCTGAGTGAAAAGAAAGTCCAGTGGGATGGCACCGAGAAGTACCACACCGTTGAGGAATCCGAAACGATGTTCTATATTGCCCAGCAATACGGCATCAAACTGTCGAGCCTGATGTCGAGAAACGGACTGAGGAAAGGTCAGGAGCCTGAAGAGGGGGAGCGAATATATATCCGCAGCCAGACCAATGCACCGGGCGATATCAGAATTCGCACCGAAAACAAGCGTGAAACCACCACAAAACCTGCAGCAGATACGAAACCTGCTCCAAGAAAGAATCCAGACGAACTCGATTTTGAAATAACACCGGGGAATAACGAACAGGGCACCGGCTACCAAAAGCGTACCAGTGTGAGCGACACTGAGGATGAGCCCGATGACAATGACAACCGCGACGGATACCATCTGGTAAAGAAGGGAGATACACTGTATTCCATCTCCAGAAAGTACAAAACCACCGTGGAAAAACTCAAACGGCTGAACAACATGAGAGGAGACGCTATTAACACCGGCGAGTGGCTCAAGGTAAAATAAACACATCTCTATGAAACGAATTCTTCTTCTGACGACCCTTTTCTGCGCAAATCTGAATCTGACAGCAGCCCGTTTGCCGGAAACCCTGTCCGACTCGGCCCGATTCAGCCTGATTACAGTGGCTCCGGGAGAATTCGTTTACAGTACTTTCGGCCACACTGCGCTGCGACTGAAAGACCCTGCAAGCGGAGTGGATGTATGTTTCAACTACGGCACTTTTGACTTTGATCAGCCAGGGTTTGTACTCAAATTTTGTCAGGGGAAACTGATGTACATGCTCGACATAGAGTATTACCGCGACTTTGAATTCGGGAATCTGTACTTCCGGCGACCAATGATCGAGCAAATGCTAAGTCTGTCATCTGAACAAAAAGCAAAACTGTATTCGTTGCTCCGGGACAACTACAAACAGGAAAACCGGTTCTACAAGTACGACTTTTTCTACGACAATTGCGCTACCCGCGTCCGGGATATACTGGAAAACACACTCGACGGTAACCTGAGCTACAATACGGCTGCTGCGGAAGAAGGTATTACCATGCGGCAACTGCTGCACAAATACCTGCCTGCAAAACCCTGGCTGGGTTTCGGTATCAACCTGATACTCGGCATCCCGGCTGATAAAAAGGCATCAGTGCGCGACTACATGTTTCTGCCCGATTACCTGTATCTGTTTCTCGGGAAATCAGCCACATCCAATGGCAATCCTGTTACCCGGCAGGAGCGTATGATACCATCGGGAGGCGTGTATCCTCCCCTGCCACAAGGGAGCATCATTACTCCGCCACTGATTGCAACAATACTCGTTTCCCTGTCCGGAATGTTTTTTTTGTTCCGGGAAAAAGGCAGAAAATACTTTGACGGGGCCCTTTGGATTATTCTGGGAGTCGGCGGGATTATTATTGCGCTGCTGTGGTTTGCAACAGACCATACGGCTACAAAAGTCAATCTGAATCTGTTCTGGATGCTGCCCACCCACCTGGCACTACCCTTCCTGAAGCCATCGTCCTGGAAAACCGGATATCTGTACTTCACCGGCGTAACAGCTGCTTTATTACTGGCAGCGTGGTACTGGCTCCCGCAGCAACTCCCGGTTGAAATCATACCCATCCTGATTCTGATTACAATAAAAACACTTTTAATTCGTAAGTAACGGGATTGCTTTGCGTGTTTTTATCAGCGTATTGCGACCATTGTTATTTTCTTTACATTAAAAGATGTACTTTTGCGCCATGAAGCACAAGACCGGTTGGCTCATTCTTTCCATAGCTCTTTTCGTTGCCGCTTCCTGCAAAAGCGAGTACGAGGTAGTGCGCACCAGCGGCGACTCCGAACTGATTCTCAAAGAGGCTTTCAAGTATTACGAGGCCAAAGACTATCAGCGATCTTTGTCGCTTTTCGATCTGGTACTTAACGCCCTTCGCGGAGATGCACGAGCAGAACAGGCCTACTATCAGTATGCGTATTGCCACTACAATACCAAACAGTACACGCTCGCTGCTTTCTATTTCAAGAACTTCGCCAATACCTTCACCAACTCTCCCCAGCGCGAAGAAACAGCCTTCATGTCGGCCTACTGCAACTATCTGCTTTCGCCGACTCACAGACTGGATCAGGCAAGCACGCAGGCGGCAATTGATGAATTTCAGTTGTTTGTCAATCTTTTCCCCAATTCGACCCGGGTACAAGAGTGCAACAAACTGATTGATGAACTGCGCAGGAAACTGGAGGAGAAGGCTTTTGCTGAAGGAGAGCTGTATTTCAATCTGCGTCAGTACCAGTCCGCCGTGATTTCCTTCAACAACCTGCTGCGCGAGTACCCGGAAAGTCCGGATGCGGAACGCGTTCGCTACCTCATCGCCAAATCAAGCTTCCTTCTCAGCGAAAACTCGATCATCGAAAAAAAGGTGGAGCGCTATAATGAGTGTATAATACGCTGTAAGGAATTTGAAGAAAAATACCCGAAAGGAAAATACACCAAAGAGGTGAAGCAATTCAGAAAACAGGCCGATTCGGCCATCAAAGTTGTCAAAAACCGACTCAAAAGTTAAAATAACATTCATGAGCGATATCAAAACCAAGGCCCAGGGCCTCGATGCCAACGTACAGCCACGCGATGTACTCGAAATGGTAAAGGACACAGGCAACATCTATGAAACGATTTCCATCATTTCAAAACGTGCACGCCAGATTTCCAGCGACCTGAAATGGGAAATTCAGCGCAAACTCGAAGAGTTCGCTGTCAATACCGACACTATCGAGGAGGTTCAGGAGAACAAGGAGCAAATCGAAATCTCCAAGTTCTATGAGCGCCTTCCCAATACTGCTATAATCGCAACCCAGGAATTCCTGCAGAACGATATTCAGTGGCGCTTCGTGGAGGACAAGGACTAATTACTATTTCGGACTTTTATCATGAAGGTTATTCTCGGCGTCTCGGGATCCATCGCCGCCTACAAGTCGGCACACCTGACAAGGCTGTTTGTTAAAAGAGGCGACGAGGTACAGGTTCTCATGACCCGCTCAGCAACCGATTTTATTAGTCCGCTTACGCTGTCAACACTCTCAAAAAAACCAGCGCTGTCGGATGTACACTCTGAAACAGCGTGGAATAATCATGTCGAACTGGGTCTTTGGGGTGATGCACTGGTTATTGCCCCCGCTACAGCCAACACACTCGCAAAACTGGCCAACGGTATTTGTGATAACATACTGAGCGCCGTTTATCTGTCGGCCAGATGCCCGGTATTTGTTGCCCCCGCCATGGACCTTGATATGTGGAAACACCCGGCAACACAGCGAAATATCGCACTCCTGCGCGAATATGGTGTGCAAATCATCCCGGTAGAGCATGGCGAACTCGCCAGCGGACTCGTGGGAGAAGGCCGCATGGCCGAGCCCGAAAATATTGTCGCCTTCCTGGATTCCCGGTTCAAAAACAAATCAGACCTGTCTCTTTCAGGCAAAAAAGCCCTCGTCACCGCAGGCCCTACGTTCGAACCTCTCGACCCAGTGCGCTTCCTGGGTAACCACTCCACCGGTAAAATGGGTATAGCCATTGCTGAGGAGTTGTCTGCCAAAGGTGCCGAGGTAACGCTGGTACTCGGGCCAACAGCACTAAAACCCTCCGACGCCTCCATCCGCACCGTGTCAATCGGCTCAGCACTCGAAATGTACAATGCGTGCAGTTCGTTCTTCCCCGAATCCGATATCACGGTATTCGCCGCAGCTGTGGCTGACTATAAACCCCGACACTTCTCAGAAACCAAAATCAAGAAAAAAGACGACGATCTGGTGCTTGAACTCGAAAAAACGGTTGACATTGCAGCTGCCCTGGGAAAACAGAAAAAACAGGGGCAGATCATGGCGGGTTTCGCACTGGAAACAGACAACGAGGAAGTAAATGCCCAGACGAAACTCATCAAGAAAAACCTGGACCTGATTGTGCTCAACTCCATGCAGGATGCCGGCGCAGGTTTCGGACACGATACCAACAAGGTCACTATTATCAGCAAAAATGGAGATATCGTATCTTATGAACTCAAACATAAAAAGAGCGTGGCCGCCGACATCGTCAACCAAATTATTCGTCTGGCCAACCAGAAACGCTCCTGATGCGTCATAGAAGATATTGTATCCAACTCACCTGCACGATCATGGTAAAAAAGTTGTTTTCTTCCGCATTCTTCCTGCTTTTCTCACTTGCCGCATGGTGTCAGGGGGAGCTGAATGCAACCGTTCGCATTAACACACCGCAATTACAACAAACAGACCGCCGGGTGTTTGATCAGCTGGAGGCCTCTCTGCGCGACTTTCTGAATAATACCAAGTGGACTAATGACGTGTTCGAGCTTGATGAACGCATTAAATGCAATTTTATCATCACAATCGCCAAAGAATCCGATAACAACGTATTCGAGGGAGAACTCGCCGTACAATCCACACGCCCGGTTTATGGCAGCGGATATGAAACACCAATGATCTCTTATCTCGACAAGGATCTGGTTTTCATTTATGAACAAAATCAGCCAATCGAATTCATACGCGATGCCGCTGACAACCAGAACCTGCCCGCCATGCTGGCCTTCTATGTCTATATCATACTCGGCATGGATTACGACTCTTTCTCACCCTTCGGCGGCGACCCGCACTACGCCACCGCCGAGCGAATCGTGACCAACGTACAAAACTCCGGTAACAGTGCCTCAGGCTGGCGACCCGGCGACGGAGGAAAGAACAGAAACAGGTACTGGATTATTGAAAATTTGCTCAACCCAAGAGTGAAACCCATGAGGGCGGCCATGCACAACTACTACAGAAATGGCCTCGACATGTTCAGCTCAAGTCCCGACCAGGGAAGAGAGGCAATACTGCAGGCCCTCGAAGAAGTGGACAAGGTTTATGTGGCCTACCTGAACTGTATGATTGTTCAGATGTTCTCTTATGCAAAAAGAGATGAACTGGTGGAACTCTGGAAACTCGGAACCAAACAACAAAAAGAACGCGTCATCCAGATCATGACACGTATTGACCCCGCCAACAGCCAGCGATACAGGGAAATAGGATCCTGATAGCTCACAACAAGCAAGACAAATCGTAACCATGGACAGTATCTCCGTAATAGTTCAGTTTTTTCTCAGCCTCTCCATTCTCGTTACCCTCCACGAGCTGGGTCACTTCGCTCCTGCACGGTGGTTCAATACGAGAGTGGAAAAGTTTTATCTCTTCTTCGACTTCGAACCGTTCAAGGCGCTCTGGAAAACCAAAAGAGGCGATACAGAATACGGAATCGGATGGATGCCTCTCGGCGGATATGTCAAAATATCCGGTATGGTGGACGAAAGTATGGATACTGAACAACTCAAACAACCACCTCAGCCATGGGAGTTTCGCTCCAAACCGGCGTGGCAACGCCTTATCATCATGATCGGCGGGGTTACTGTCAATTTCCTGCTGGGCTTCTTCATTTTCGCCATGATGCTGTGGTATTTCGGCAAAGCGTATGTGCCAACCACCGCCGTGAAGGAATATGGCCTTGCCTACGATTCGGTGCTGCTTAATCAGGGACTCAGACAGGGCGATATCATTGCCAGTATAGGAAACAAGCCCTTCAACAGGGTTGATCCCGGCGTTTTCATCGAGGAGGTAGTTCTGGGCGACACGAGAAATATCACGCTCACGCGCAACGGGCGCGATACGACTATCATACTTTCCGATGACCTCGGGAAACAGATAACCAGCCAGCGAATATCAAAGTCATCGCTTTTTGCACCGCGGGTTCCTTTCGTTGTTGAAGAAGTGGCACAGGGGCCAGCCAGAGATGCCGGTATCCAGAAAGGCGACCGTATCGTCATGTTCAACGGCGAGAAAACTGCCTATTTCGATGAATTTGCCGCAATGGCGTGGAGCAACCGGGGTAATAACGTCATCCTCGGTATCGAACGCAACGGACAAACGCTGGATTTTCCCGTCAAAATCACCCCTGAAGGTAAAATCGGTGTGATGGCAAAGCGAGAAGGCTATTTCACCATCGAGAGAGAAAAATACTCTCTCCTGAGCGCACTGCCCGCGGGAGTAGAAATGGGATGGGGATTCCTTACTGGACAGGTAAAGGCTTTCGGCCAGATGTTCTCCGGTAAAATTTCAGTGAAAGACAACCTCGGCAGTGTTATCAGTATCGGCAAACTGTTCAGCCCAACCTGGAACTGGGAAGTATTCTGGAGCGTAACCGCTTCACTCAGTATCATCCTGGCATTCATGAACCTGCTACCAATACCTGCACTCGACGGCGGATACGTCATGTTCCTGATCTGGGAAGTCGTCACAGGTAAAAAGGTGAGCGACAAGTTCATGGAAAAGGCCGTAACCATCGGTTTTATGCTTCTGCTCGGACTGATGATCCTGGCTTTCGGACTGGATATATGGCGTCACTTCCTCGAAAAACTGTTCTGACCTGATGAATCCCCCTGACACAAGCAGTTATTTCAGTTTTTTTGGGCTTCCTGTTTCTCTTTCCGTTGACCAGCAGATACTCCGAAAGGCCTTCCTGGAAAACAGCCGTCGCTTTCACCCTGATTTTCATACGCTGTCAGCCGCAGATGAACAGGACAGAGCGCTCGAACTGTCTTCGCTGAATAATGAGGCATTCAAGGTACTGTCAGATACCGATTCCAGAATCAGATATGTGCTCGAACTGAAAGGGCTGCTCGGTTCCGATTCAAAAGAAGAAAAACTTCCTCAGGCCTTCCTGATGGAAATGATGGATCTGAACGAGCAGATAATGGATATGCAAATGGAGCCGTCGGCTGAAGCTCTTGAAAAAGCACAGAACGCAGCGGAAGCACTGGAAAAAGAAATTGAATCGGGTGTAGCCGGCCTGCTGCAACAATGGAATGATGCAACCGGAACTATCGATGACCTGAACGCCGTCAGGGATTATTTTCACAAAAAGCGTTATTTATTGCGCGTGAAAGAAAATCTGACTACATTTGCGTCCGATTTTTGAATATGTTGACCGCGGGAATGGCGGAATGGTAGACGCGCTGGTCTCAAACACCAGTGACTTCACGGTCGTGCGAGTTCGAGTCTCGCTTCCCGCACACAGCATATCACCTCCCTTTGTAGTTGCGCCTGCGTTAAGTTATTGTATATCGGCGCTCCGTTTCCATTTTCTTCTTTTCTTTGCTGTCAGATTATGAGTATCCTGCCATATACCAATCGGGATGTCTCCTGGCTCTCTTTTAATCACAGGGTTTTGCAGGAGGCCAGTGACCCCGCCGTTCCGTTGCTAGAGCGACTGAAGTTCCTCGCTATTTACTCTTCCAATCTCGACGAGTTTTTCAGGATCCGGGTCGCCGGTATTAGAAAACTCAAGAAGGTGGGAAAAAAAACGAAGGCCAAGCTGGACTTCGATCCGAGTATTCTCCTGAAGCAGATTCACAGCATTGTCAATCGCCAGCAGGGTGAATTCTCTGAAATTTTCCTGAATGTGATTATCCCCGAGCTCAAGCGGCATAATATCCACCTGTTGCGCAGGCTCGACATGAATGAAGAGCAAAAGAAATTCGTTGAAAATTACTTCGAGAATCACCTTCTTCCGTTCGTGATGCCGGTACTGCTGGTCAAGCACAAAATCAACCCGTTTCTGGCCAACGCACACCTGTATCTGGCTGTTCACTTGCGCCAAAAGAAACGTCCGCTGCTGGAAAGTGAGTATGCACTTGTTAAAATTCCTTCAGATCAGCTGCCGAGGTTTATAACCCTCCCCTCTCCTTCCGACCGCCACGATGTAATCATGCTCGACGATATTGTCAGGCACTCCGTCACGCGTCTCTTCCCGGGCTACGATATTCAGGATGCCTACTCCATCAAGCTTACCCGCGACGGAGAGCTGCATATTGACGATGAGTATTCAGGCGATCTGGTACAAAAAATCAAATCAAGTCTGCAGAAAAGGCAGGTAGGCCCTGCAAGTCGCTTCGTTTACGACCGCGAAATGCCCGATCACCTCCTCGCCTATCTGAAAGAGACTTTTGATCTGCGGAAAAATGATATGCTCCCGGAGGGTCGCTATCACAACAACTTTGACTTTTTCAAGTTTCCCGATTTCGGGCTCCAGCACCTGAAATACAAGCCTCTCCCTCCTCTGCAACATCCTGCACTCCACGCCGTGGAAGATCCGTTCAGTGTCATCATGGAGAAGGATCAGTTGTTGCACGTACCCTACCAGTCATTCAATGCCGTTGTTAATTTCTTTGAAAGAGCTGCTGCTGATCCGGATGTGACTCATATCAAAGTCATACAGTACCGCGTGGCACGCCACAGCCGTATCCTTCAATCGCTGATGGAAGCGGTGAAAAGAGGCAAACATGTGTCGGTTTTTGTTGAAATTAAGGCCAGGTTTGATGAAGCCACCAACCTCGAATGGGGTGAAAAAATGGAAAAAGCCGGCGTTCGGGTGCACTACTCGTTCCCCGGTGTGAAGGTACACTCCAAGCTCGCGCTCGTCAGGCGCATGGAACACGGCCACGCGCGCATGTACGCATACCTGGGAACCGGCAATTTCCACGAAGAAACAGCCAAGGTATACTCTGACCTGGCCATCTTTACCGCCGACAAGCGCCTGACCAGTGAAGTCAGTAATGTTTTCAGTTTCCTTGAAAATGTAAAACCGCCGGCACATCCGTTCCAGCATCTGCTTGTAGGCAAATTCAATCTTCGTACCGGCATCACCGAACTGATTGACCATGAAATAGAGGCGGCCAAAGCCGGCCGTGAAGCCGGTCTGATTATCAAACTCAATAGTCTGGAAGACCGCGAGATCATCGGAAAACTGTACGAGGCTTCTCAGGCTGGCGTCAGGGTGAAACTCATCATTCGCGGTATTTGCTGCCTGGTACCCGGACTGCCCGGAATCAGCGATAATATTGAAATTATCAGTATTGTTGACCGGTTCCTGGAGCACGCAAGGGTGCTTATATTCCACAACGGAGGGAATGAACTGATGTACCTGAGCAGTGCCGACTGGATGGAAAGAAATCTCAGCTTCCGGATTGAAACGACGTTTCCTGTACTGGACCCCGAAATTCAGGCCGAAATCAGGGGACTTGTTGACCTGCAGCTCAACGACAATGTGAAGGCTCGTATTCTGGATCAGGATGATCAGAATGAATACAGGCGCACAGCAGGCGACCTGCCTGTACGCGCCCAGCTGGAAACGTATTTCCACTTCAAAAGAAAAATGAAGCCGGAAGCGCTGTAGCCCTGCCTATACTACTGTGATAAGGGCTGCCTGACGCTCCGTCATCATCCCGAACGGCTGAAGCTGGAATCCTTCTTCGGCAGCCACTCCCATGAAATCACCGATGTGATCCGGATGTACTGCTACCAGGAGGCCACCGCTCGTTTGCGGATCAGCCAGCAGGTGTCGGACGAGTGGCTCCTCTGCCCCGGCAATCTTGTGCCCGTAACTGTCCCAGTTTCTGTTCGTTCCTCCGGGTACACACTTGTGGTCGAGGTAATAGTCCAGAACTGAGCGATCAATAGTGGGTGTTGCTGCCAGTTCTACCACTGCCGATGTGTTGCTTGCCTCGCACATTTCGCTCAGGTGCCCGAGCAAACCGAACCCCGTCACAT
>JAJTFM010000203.1 GCA_021298575.1 Saprospiraceae bacterium
TCAGAGTTGGTCCGGGATAAATTACTTGCCTCCTTTTGATACCGGCTGCTCTTTGCCGCGAACTGTACCCTTGATGACGAGGAACGTCTCTGTGGGAGTGGTGTTGGCAGTTACAGTTACTTGTTTGTGCTGCTGGCCGGGTTTGCCCTTGGAGTTGAATTCCACGTTTATTTCGCCGGAAGCACCAGGAGCGATTGGCTCTTTCGGCCAGGTAGGCACCGTACAGCCGCATGAACCCTTGCAGTTGCTTATAACAAGCGGAATATCACCCGTATTTTTGAATTTATAAGTGTGTTTAACTATTTCACCCTCGTCAATGGTGCCATAGTCGAAATCCGACTGGTCGTACTGAATAGTGGTGGTTGGCCCCTGAGGAACGTCGGATGCACCGGTAGGCATCCCAGTGGCAGTAACGTTGGTTCCCGGGATGTTGCCGTTACCCTGCATTGTACCGCCTTGTGTGTTCACAGCAGCTTCGCGTATGTCTTTTGCGTCTGATTTGCCGAACAGGCTGTTCAGGCTTCCGGTGTACAGGTTGACCGCAAGCAGAATTGCCAGCAGCGCGATCAGACCGATTTGAACTTGTTTGTTCCTTTCCATGTTATTTTTTTTGATGTGGTGTTAATTGTTCAACTGAATTCCCGACGCAAAGTTAGTCCGATTACATAGCCTCCTTTTCGGTTTGCAAAAGTTTAACAAGTGGTTGCTACCGGAGTACTGATTATCTTCGCGCCTCAAATTTCTCCACCACACTATGATTCCTGACCACGAAATCAGTTCCGGCCATCTGTCCATCTCTCTTGTAGGCCGGATTATCTCTTCCAGACAACGTATTTCCATCAGTAACGAAAGCCGCGAACGCATCAAATCCTGCCGCGCCTATCTGGATAACAAGATCAATGGCACGGATGAGCTTATCTACGGTATCAACACCGGTTTTGGCTCGCTGTGCAATATCCGGATTTCCGACAGCGATATCGAGGCGCTCCAGATGAACCTGGTGATGAGCCACGCTGCAGGTACCGGCGATACGGTACCCCCCGAGATAGTGAAAATCATGCTGCTCCTGAAAATTCAGAGTCTCGCATACGGCCACTCCGGGGTTACGGAAGAGGTAATAGACCGGCTGGTTTTCTTCTACAACCATGATATTCTCCCGGTCGTATATGAACTCGGTTCGCTGGGTGCTTCCGGTGATCTGGCACCACTGGCACACCTGAGTCTGCCTCTGGCCGGCCTGGGTGAGGTCTGGATGAACGGCGAGCGCTTGCCCGCACAGGTAATTCAGGAAAAAACAGGCCTCAAGCCGCTTCATTTCAAAGCCAAGGAGGCACTGGCCCTCCTGAATGGAACCCAGTTTTCTGCTGCCTACGCCGTCTGGTGTATGCTGGAGAGCCTCCGCCTGCTCGATCAGGCCAATTTCAATGCCGCACTGGGGTATGATGCCTTCAACTGCCGGCTTTCGCCGCTCGATGCACACATTCATCAGGTGCGCGCGCACAGGGGACAGGTTGAAACGGCTTCCACCATTCTGGATATATTGAAGGGAAGCGAAATTGCCGCCTCGGCCAAAACAAGTGTGCAGGATCCGTACGCTTTTCGATGTGTGCCGCAGGTGCATGGCGCCAGTCAGGATGCCCTCGAATACATAATCGGAGCGGTGGTGACCGAAATTAACTCGGTGACCGATAACCCCAATATTTTCCCGGAGGCTGATCTGATTGTGTCGGGTGGGAACTTCCATGCCCAGCCGCTGGCACTGCCCCTCGATCATCTTGCACTGGCCCTGTCTGAACTGGGAAGTATCGCTGAAAGGCGTATTTACCAACTGATTGGCGGGCAACGCGGGCTCCCCGCTTTCCTGACGCCTGATCCGGGCCTTAATTCGGGACTGATGATTGCCCAGTACACGGCTGCCTCTATCGTGAGTCAGAACAAAACGCTGTGCACTCCGGCATCCGCCGACAGCATTGTGAGCTGTAACGGACAGGAGGACCACGTGAGTATGGCGGCCAATGCAGCCACAAAGGCCAGAAGGGTAGTGATGAATCTGGAAAGGCTGCTCGCTATCGAATTCATGACGGCAGCGCAGGCGCTGGAGTTCAGGCGCCCGTTGAACTCCGGTACGGCCATCGAAGCCGTACTGGAGTGTTACAGACAGGTGGTTCCCAAACTGGAGGCCGACAGGATTATCAGCACGGATATGGAACGCACCCGGTTATTTCTGAGAGAGCTGGTCAGTTCGCCCGGCTCCTTGCGGCTTCGATCATAGCCTGCATCTCTTCCACCAGACCATCCTCACTGCCTTCATAGCCAACGGCCTTGAAGGCAATGCGGCCAGCGGGATCAATGACGAACTTGGTGGGGATACCTGATACACCAAAGGATGATACCACCTTGTCGTCTGCGTCAATCAGTACGTTGAATGAATACCCCTTGCTATTGATGAAATCAGTGGCAATTTTCAGTTTGTCTGCTCCTCTTTCCCAGCAGTCCACGAACAGGAATGCCACGTTTGCGTCGTCCTTGTACAGGTTTACTGCCTTCTGCATGCCCGGGAAGGAAGCCTTGCACGGGCCGCACCAGGTAGCCCAGAAGTCAACAATCACTACTTTGCCTTTCAGTGCCGCGAGTGAAACGGTTTCTCCGCTCATATTGGTGAGTGAAAAAGCGGGAGCGGGGTCGCTGCCCATGTTCCGGAGCATCTCCTCTTTTTTAGCCGCTTTGGCCGCCTCCTCCAGTTTGCTGACATAGGCGCCGGCGCCATTTTCTGTATGGTCCTCCGACATATATGTACGCTTCAGCATATCCTTCATGCCGCTGGTTGCCTGTCCCTTGATGATGAACTCCTCCAGTTTGTAGCGGAGTGAGGGGTCGGCTGCTTTCTCGAGGTAGCTGGTGTACCGTTCGTTCATATCGGCATCGGAGCCCTTGTTTATCTCAATGACCTGCGCCTGCAGTTTTGCTGCTTTGCTGTGCTCGCCTTTGGCTCCGAGGATATACGCATAAGTATCCGCATACATGGCGAAACTGTACTCGCGCTGGCGTGCCCACGCGTGTGCGCTCATGTAGGGAGACGGGCGGGTGCCCTGTGAAGGGGTGTTTATCTCCTTGAGCGATATATCCGTGGCAACGGATGCCATTTTCAGCGCTTCCTCCAGTGATTCGCCTTTTTGAGCGAGTTCCCAGGCGAAATTGTTGTACATCGAAGCGCGCGCGGGCGAAGAAGCCTTTTCTGCAATGCTGTACAGCTTTTCCCAGTTGCCCTGATCGCCGTACTTCCCGGCCAGCATGGTGTAAAGTCCGTTCGTTTCCTGAATCTCCTTTTCGGTTTTGGCAGGGTAATTCCGGATGTAATCGCTCACGAGGGACTCCGCTTTGCCCAGATCGGCCTCCATCTCGATGGCAGTGCGGGCATCCTGTCTGACGAGGCTGCCTTTCGGGTACTGGGAGCGGATCTGCTTTTTGATATTGTCGGCCCGGTCAGCCTGTTTGGCTCTTTCGTAGAATTTTACCAGCATAAGCAGGTCAGCCTCCGATATTCCCGACAATTTATCGAGCTCAGCGGTAAGTGCCTCCACCTGACCGGTACCTTTGTCGCCGCCGTAAAGTGCCGAGGTGGCGTTGAGCAGCGCCATGGCATACCGGGCTTTTACCTCCGGATTCTGCCGGATTCCTTCATTCAGCCATTCCAGCACGCGGCCCGGGTTTTTATCGAGACCGGCCAGTCCGCCATATAACTGGAGCAGTGCGGCCTGTCCTCCCAGCGATTCGGGTAGCACTTTGCCCTGTTTGTCGTGTATATTGACGAAATAGCCCTGTTTTTTATTGTTGTCGTACGCGTCGTCTTTGTCGGTATCCTGTACGTAAAGCATGAGTGCCTTTGAGTCGGCACTCAGGTTGAAGATGCCTGTGATGACATTTCCGGTTCTGGAAACAGCGGCGTCCACAGCCTGCACCTTTCCGTCTGCGTATTCGAGTATGTTGAGGATGGCGTTTTCTGCGCCCGCAGCCGCGCTGCCAGTAAAATCAATTTCCACGCGCAGCAGTTCGCTGGCCTGAGGATTCTGTGGCTGTACTTTCAGACCCTGCCCGCTGGAAAAAAGAGGCATGAGCAGAAACAGCAGGAAATAATTCTTCATAGGATTCAGAAGTTAGGGCACTGTACACGTGTTCTGCGCGTGCCCGGGTGATAGTAGCTGAATGAAAGTTCGAATGCGCCGCGGGAGTTATTGGCGATGGAAAGGTTCGACACGGTAACATCGTAACTGATTCCGAGTACGCAGCGGTTGAGTTCGAGCATGCCCACGATGGTTACGGCATCGGCCTGGATATTGTTATCGAGGCGGTTGCCCACGCGTGCCCACGCGCCTGCGCGCAAGGCCAGTTCATTGAGGTCGTTGTTGGAATACCGCACGCTCATGCCGAAATCCGACTCGAAGG
>JAJTFM010000204.1 GCA_021298575.1 Saprospiraceae bacterium
GAACCGGAGGCCGTCAGCGTTGTGGAAGTACCGTTACACACGGTTGTAGCTCCACTGATCTGAACAACAGTTACATCCACCGGATTATCCGTAACGGTGACCGTCAGGGAAAGGTCACTGAATTTCCCCAGTAAATCAGTGGATCTCAGGACAACCTGGTACATGTTGTTGTTATCACTGTCTCCGGCATTTTCAAAATCCGGGGTGAAAGTATTCCAGGACAAGACACCGGTTGACGAATTGATTTGAAATTTTGACATATCGGCTCCTCCGGCCAGCGAGTAGGCAAGTCCGTTGCCCTCGGAAAAGAAACCCGCCGTTGACTGCGCGTCATAGAGCTGCATACAGGTGTTTTCCTGAAAACTGACCGTGGACAGCGAAGTAAATACCGGATCAACCGAAGTTGACGTCACCGAAAAAAATACCCGGCTGGTATCGCGGCGTTCGAGCGGATATTGACTGTCTTCCACCATGACATCTACAGACGTGATACCTCTCCAGGAAGTATCAGCCACCGTCGCACGAAGGATATCGTCACTTCCAAGACTGAATGTCAGGGGAGACAGCTGCAGGTTAAAGGGTGTTGAAACCGTTCCGACAGTTGTCCCCGCAGCGAAATTCAAAGCCGTGTTTTTCTGGTAAATATATTGATTTACAGCATCATAGAAGCGAAATGAGATACTGCCGCTGGCGACATTCTGAATATTCAGCGTATAAGTTACGTACGGAGGAATACCACTTGGGGAGGCAACTCCGGCGAGGGTATTATTCACAAAAACTGCCAGTCGGGAGCCAGTGCCGGCCAGTTGCAAACTGTTGAACAGCGGTCTGACCACCATTTTCATCACAGGGCCGACCATCGGGATACCCGACCAGTCGGGCAATGTTTCGGATCCCTGAAAAGGAAAAACATCGAAATCGTACTGATGATCCGGTCCATTGAATGTCAGATGAGGATTCAGCGGTACCGGCGAAAAAGTATTACCTGGTAAAATCACCTGTGCTGGTATAGCAGACAAGACGGGTGCACCATAATCCTGCTGCACTGTAAATCTGATATATCTGCTTGTCGAATATCCATTTGAGGTTGACTCCGTTACAGTTACCAGCACACTGTCAGTTCCGGTCCAGCCCGTAACCGCAGGTGTCACGCTCAGCACATCATTCGACAGAGCAACATTCAGGGATGAGCCTGGTATGGCATTCCAGACCACCGGGTCATCATCCTGTGAAATAAGATTATCTGACAAGTTTACGGAACTGAAAGGAATATACTGGAGTGTCGTGTCAGGGTGGAAGGCAGTCAGAACAGGTACGAAATCAATACCTGGATCAATATTGACGATAAAAGGAGTAAAAACAGAACCAAGCGTTTTGGTTGCCAGAAATGTGGTGACAGCAGTAGTGCCATAAACGCGGTCTGTGGCCGGATAATAGGCACGAAATTTCAGCGTATCCCCAAATGCCGAGTTGGAGTAAACGGTCATGTAAAAAAAGGCATTCCCGTTTATGACAACAGGAGTTGCTGTACCGCGAACGGTTGCTCCCGAAAAGGCGCCAATCATTGTTCCGGGATCATTCACGGGCACACCATTGAACTGCAGCCGGGCAACCACCTGCATACTGTACTGATAGGCAGCCGGATTGACACTCCAGTCAGGTAACGACTCGATGGAAGCAGCCATTTTAGTTGCAGAAAGCAGCATCAACGAGAGGAGTACCCATCCGGGCAAAACGGCCCGGTTCGGGGTTGCCAGCACTCCGGGATATGACAGACAACTCAGCATATATGATAGGTTAAACCGGCCTCACACACGGATTCCGGTAAATGATCACAATAATTTTCTGACGGTGGCAGGGGCTGTATGTTTTCTTTTTACAGCCCCGCCGCCTCTTTTTACTGCAGAATCAGTTTGCAACTCAGTACGCCTGATTCGGTCTTGAGTTGTGCCAGATAAACCCCTGCCGGATTTCCGCCGGCGGCATTCCACTGTACAGTATTCAGTCCGCTTACAGTATTTACTTCTATTCTGGTAACCAGGTTTCCACAAACATCAGTGATCAATATTTCTGCAGACTCCCGCTTGCCGGTTACAAACTGCAGGTATGTCTCCGAATGAAACGGGTTGGGCACCGCACTGAATGATGTAACCGACAGGCTGCCCTCGGAGGTTCCGGTGGATGTGAGGGTGAACGGCACCGGACTGGCCACCGTACCCTGATGCAGGTCAGGTGTAAAAGTCATCGTTTCCGAAAGCTGGCTGATCTCTCCCGTTGCCGCGTTGTAAAGTTTGAAATTAATTGGTTGACCTGATACGTTCGAGTACATCGTCATGAAGAACAGATACATATTCATGGACGGAATGAAAACTGCCTGTGCCGATCCGCGCACTTCGTCGCCGTGGAAAGCTCCCAGTTCCAGGCTGGCCGTTGTGGCGTTGGCACCGTCAACCGACAGCATACCGATGAATGTGGAACCATACTCATACTGCGCCGGATTGACCGACCAGAAAGAAGCCTGTACAGGATTTTCCCCGCGGTCTGCAGGTTCGCCTCCCTTGAACTGGGTGTTTTCAGGATATGTCAGCGTACCCGGGTTGGCGACCTTGATCTGGTAGCCCTTCGGCGCCTCCATGAATTTCAGATTTCCTATCCAGCCGTGTGGTGCGCCTATGTACTGGGCAAAGGCCTCCTGACTCTTGATGATATCGCCCACAGCAGCTGGCAAGGATCCGAGTGCGTCATTGACAGGCAGCGAGTAATTGGGCACATAGCCGATCCAGTTCCAGCCCTGCACAACTGTTATGGGCAGCGTGTCGGGTGAGATCAGATTGCCAATCATTTTGAGCGTATCACGCACATCAGACTTGTAATTGTACATGGAAGTGTTATTCACCGCGGTCAGAGATCCGGCCCAGCCGGTTCCTGTAACATACGAAGAGAAAGCAGACTGCGATTTGATCAGACCATCTTCGGGATACAGCAGGTAGGCCAGTGCGCTGTTGATGCTGTTATTCGGGAACTTCAGGTTGAACGAGATCCAGTTCCAGCCGATACCCAGCGGTATCCTGCGCAGAATATAGCTGTTGGTGTGTATCACCTGGGGCGAAGTCGGTGTGCCGATTACCTGATCGGGAACGAAGTTGAAAGTTTCCTGTACGGATGCATAGACCAGACAGGATTGGGCATCCCATACCAGCAGTTCAATCGGAGCCTGCAAGTCACTGGAAGTTCCGTAAATGGTCAGGTAAGCCAGGTAGGAATTGAGTTGGGGCACATACTCCACATTGCAACGACCCCGCAGCTCATCGCCGATATAGGCGGCCACCATGTCTTCGGGATCCACACTGAACTGGCCCTGAATATTCACCTTGAGTACCAGGTTCATGGTATTTTCGTACAAACCGGCGTTCAGATTCCAGTTTGGTCTGTCGCACAAAACGCGGGCACCAATTTTAATGGGTTCCGAACCACCTTTGATATATCCACCCACATGAATCGTTTTCAGCGTGTCAACACCGCTCCACGAACCGATTGCCAGGGTGGAATCCACAATGAACTGTATGGGTTTTATTTCGTTTGCAACGAGTACACCTGTATCGGGCACCACCCGCACCCACGGCAGACTGTTGATAATCTTGAAAGGCACGGTGGAGCCACTCCGGTTGTGAATACTGGCCGTCATCGTTTTGGTTTCATGTACATCCTTGGTCATGCCCACACTGTCAGTCAGCCAGGCCAGTTCGTTTCTGTCCACTTTGAAATCCCATGCCAGATAATCGCGTTTGTTTCCGGTTTTATCTTCAATGTCGTGGAGTTCGACCCGCAGGGTTTTGTTTTCGATGAAGCGGTTGTCCACGTTGGGTACAATAATGAGTTTGTTTTCATAGCACGAAATAGTGGCATCAATCAGTGCATCAGTAACTGCATCATACAGTCCGACATTGTTCGGGTTCATCTGATCGGCCTGAATCAGGTTGCAGTTGATCAGCTTGTTGAAACTGCAGGATATTTCATCACCGTTGGAGAAAACCCCGTCGGCTGGCTCGGGAGTTCCGAGCAGGGAAGGTGGTTCGCGGTCTATGCGGCCTTTTATTACTTGAGAGTATCCGGGTTTGTCGGAAGCATTACCAGAGCACACAGATACCGCCCTTATCTCATAAGGACCATCTGCAAGACCAGCAGTCTGCCAGAAATATTGTGTAAATCCGGGCTGAAGAGTCGCTGGTTTGGGATCAGGCAGCGCGTCATACCCTGACCAGTTCGGATTGTAAATATCCGACAGAGGGGTTACATTAATCCAGGCACCATCGCCGTCAGAAGGTCTGTATTGCAATCTGACAAGCTGAAAATCAGTAGCAGATGTATCATAGCCACTTACGGTAACCCTCAACACATCATCCGATCCGGTGGTATTCGGATCCGGGAAAACGATGATATCCACCTCGCTGCAGGGGCGGGTAAAATGGGCACTAATATAGTGTGCTGAATAACAGACCCTGTCGTCATCCGGCAGTATGCCCAGAATATTCGCTCTCGTATCTTCACAATCGGAATAAAGTACTACCTCAAGGCTGTCATAATTGTACTCTTCAGGTCCCCTTTCCAGCGTCACAGTTACGGGAATGGACTCCCCGTAAGGGATAGCATACATCACCGGGTGATCCAGGGGGGCACCGTTCAATTTGATGACACCTCCATGCGGATTACTTTCCGGTCCGGCCGTAAATGCATAGGAACGAGTTTCATTCGTCTGGCTGTTATTCCCGAAGTAGAATTTGTAAACAGCAGGCTCATCGGGCGGGACATCCGTAAGAAGTGCTACGCTACCATCTCTGAACTCAAGCGTATTGCCCTCTCTGTGAGCAGTTCCCGGTTCCCAGGGGCACATGGACTGACCCGACTTGGTTTTGAATACCGGCGTTTTATACACAGAATCCATATAAACATCCACAGAAAAGGCATCTCCCGGATCATCGTCGGCGAAAACGTAACCTGTCGTGATTCCCTTTTGTTCCAATTCCTCATTTTTTTCAGATACTGAACGGCTCCTGATAAAATTTACCTGACCTTCAACACCCAGACCATTTATATCACCTCCAATGGCGATATAAAAACCCTCATCATTATTAAAAGTACGGGTAATGTCCTGTTCAGGCGAGTAGGTCGTATCGCTTGTTTCTGAATATTCGTATTCCACCAGTGCGTCAAACGACAGATTTCTGACAAAAGCAGAGCTGTCTTTAAGTGCCTGATTGCTCTCGAGAATTGCCTCCCAGCGCTCTTTTGACTCCTGATATCTGTTGATTTCATCCTGTGTCAAGTCAGGATTATTGAGCAGAGAGTCAATATACCGGTTGATATAATTTTTTATCTGATACTCAGAGTAGATGAAAACCGTGGGAAATTCATCGGGTTCCACGTTGAGTATGCTTTCAATTTCAGGAGAACAGGTAGTGTTGTTGAAACTGACAACATCAGCGAATCCGAAAATCAAATTGAAGGCTTCTCCCATATAGATATCACCTCCCTGTTCACCTCCTACAATCAGATCACCGGCGTTGGTTGACAAGCGCTCATTGAGCGTAGTGCAGGTCTGGAACGTTGAGTCTGAAGTCTTTTGCCATGTCAGGGTGAAATCGGTACCAATCGTGTAAGTAGTGGAGGTTTCCAGCACTGTCGCTACCCCGATACCCGTAACCAGCGTAACATCTCCCCCCAGACTCAGGTCGAGTGCACCGCCGAAACCTGTTTCGATATCCAGGGTTGCGTAATAGGCATGGCACATGGATGTGCCCTTCTCCAGATAGGCATAGCTGCCATCTCCGGGAGGATCGCGCAAGATGACGCTGGGCATGGTCGGCATCAGTGAGGTGAATGTACTCTCCTTGTTTCTGATTCCGGTCACAACAATCTGCTTGTTGGTACTAACCTCCCTGCCCGATGGCAGTGCGGTGGCAACCACCTGAAAGTTCTTCAGATAAGGCGGGGAGGGATTGGGGTTCCCGACCACGAAACTGTATGTCAAAACGCCATCACCCATCACCGTATCAAATACTATCTCCGACAGGTAATTGATAATTTTGGTATTGGCCGTATCCAGATAGCAAACTCCGTCATCCGAAGGTGTAGACTCATATACCTCCTTCAGTTTGATATCAATAGTGACTGGCTGGCCCTTGTCCAAAACAATAATTTCGGGTGAACAACCGGGCTCCGGATCAAAACCGGTTATCTCGATTTCGGGTACTCCATAGTATATAAAGTTGATGATGGTGTCCTTTTTCCTGAGATCAACCGTTGAACCACCTGCTGTCTGAAAGGCATTTTTTATGTCAGGATCGGAGTGCTCAATAACAGAAACAATCATTCCCTCCAGCGGTGGAAGGTTTAGAAACTCAAAATCACCTTCCTGATTATCTATAGTCTGCTGCCGCTCCAGACAGCCATCTGAAGACCTGACCTTTACGGTACACACCGTCCCCTGACCCATTCCGGGAGGCGCTTTTATGATAGATTTTTTGCAATTACCTCCTGCCACCTGACCTGTTACAGATCTCACAGTGATATCGTTGAACAGGATACCGGCAATAGGGTTGTTCACGTTTGTCACCTGACATTGTGCTGGAGTAAACTGATGGTCCTCAAATGATGGTGATAATAAAGCATCATCCCCGGGATTCAGTTCCACTACAAACCTGCCTGTCGAATCGGTGAATATTTTGGGTGAAAAAGAAGCTCCATTCACCAGTATTTCAACATTTTTCGCAAAACAATCGGTATTTTTATATCTTACATAACCAGAAACGGGTATTGTTGACAAATCAACAAAGTCAACCAGGTCAACAGAAGTGACACTCGGATTCAGGGTTACCTGTCTGGTATCAGGTGAAAAGTCGTGCGGAGTGATTTCTTGCCTGCTGGCAAACGAAGACCATTCCGTTCCATATGTGGTACCATGAGGCAACAGCAGGGATCCATTGCTGCTGATTCTGCTCCCGTTCCCCTCGTTAATAGGGAAGTAAACCACAAGACCCACCTCGGGAGAAACACGTGGATCATCATAGTGCGACTGAATAGCAGTCTGACTCAGTGTTGTATCATAAACAGCAATTTCATCAATAAAGCCCCCATAACTATCAAGCAAGGTACTTCCACTAAAATACCCCCCCAATATCCATGTCTGTGTAGTATCAGACCAATTTCCAGTTACGCCAGTGAAAGTATGATTGCCAGTCAGTTCGCCATTCTTGTATAACGTAACTGTACGGTTGGTTCCGGAACTGTCAACAACCAGTGACAGCAACTGATAGCCTACCCCCAGTGTACCGAAA
>JAJTFM010000205.1 GCA_021298575.1 Saprospiraceae bacterium
CTGCCGGTTTTGGCCAGAGAGCCGTATAATTCAACCTGAACGGCGGCTACTTTGTCCAGACTGATTTCTCTCAGAAAACGCTGTGCGGCGCGCCAGGGGCCCATCGTGTGAGAGCTGCTCGGGCCTATGCCGACCTTAAAGATATCAAAAACAGAGATTCGTTCCATGCCAGTAAAACAGGGCAACAAAAATTTTGTTCTTTTGCACGCAGATTGAAACAATGACAAAACAAAAAAATGACGCCTATGCGGCACTTCGGGTCCGCGACTTCCGCTGGTTTCTGCTGATGCGCCTGATGACCACACTGACCGTTCAGATTATGTCGGTTTCGGTTGGCTATTACGTATATGAGCTCACCAACGATCCGCTCATGCTCGGACTGATCGGGCTGGCAGAGGCTGTTCCTGCGATAAGTATCAGTTTATGGGCAGGCCATATAGCCGACAAGTACAACAAGCGCAATATTATGGCCATATGTCTCTCTGTGCTGGTGCTGTGCTCGGGTTCATTGCTCACGTTGGCATACTGGGGTGAGAATGGGACAAAATCAGCAGTTCTCGGGGCATTGTATGTCATCATATTCTTCACCGGGATTGCCCGAGGATTTTTCAGCCCCACCAATTTTGCTTTTCTATCACAGATTGTGGATCGGGACAGGCTTCAGAATGCCATCTCGTGGAACAGCAGCACGTGGGAGGTGGCAAGTATCACGGGACTGGGTATTGGTGGACTGATTTACGGTTTTGCTGGGGTAAAAATCACTTTCATCGTCATGACTGTACTTTGTTCGATGGCCCTCGTTTTCTGCATGCAAATTCCGCCGCGTCCTTCACCCAAACCGGTGGAAGGGGAATCGGCGGTAAAGCGCATTGCGGAGGGCTTACAGTTTGCATTCAGTAATCAGTTGATTATTGCTGCCATTGCCATGGATCTGTTTGCTGTGTTTTTTGGCGGTGCCGTGGCTTTATTACCGGTTTTTGCCAAAGACATACTGCACGTCGGCCCCGAGGGCGCCGGCATACTCCGGGCTGCCATGTCGGTAGGGGCCATCAGCATGGCTCTTTTTCTGGCACACCGTCCGCTGGGCAAGGGTGCAGGAAAAGTTATGCTGGCTTGTGTGGCCGGATTTGGCGTCTGTATCATCGTATTCGGGTTGAGTACCAACTTTTACCTGTCGTTTGGCGCACTGATGATAGCAGGAATGCTGGATGAAGTGAGCGTATTCATACGGGCAGCCCTGCTTCAGTTTCAGACACCCGACAACATGCGCGGGCGCGTGTCTTCCGTGAATTCCATGTTTATCACGTCTTCCAACGAACTGGGGGCTTTTGAAAGCGGACTGGCCGCCAGAGCGATGGGAACGGTTCCTTCCGTTGTATTTGGGGGTCTGATGACCATGCTGGTAGTTGGTATCACCTGGTGGAAAGCCCCAAAATTGCGCAATTATCACTTTGAAAAAGAGGACCAGGAAAGATGAAAACAGCCATTATCCGGCAATTTACACTGATTGCATGCATCCATCTTCCATTGCTATCAGGAGCACAGAAAGCCATTCCGATAGCCGATCAAACCTTCCGGATGGACGGACAGCAAACTTTCGTGTATGCCTTTGCCGAGGGGGATGCTGTGGAACTGACCGCTGCGGAACTCAGCGGGAAAAAGATAAAAAACATCGAATTCATACCATTTGCCGGGAAAACCATCTTCAGCAGGTATGAGACCGATTCCGTTGCACGCCAGATAATACGCATACCACATACAGGTATCTATCAGTTGCGCTTCAACGAAAGCGGCGCCGGGAAAAAAATATGTCGTTTTACCCTGCATCGAACCCCTGCGGGCAAGGAAACCACCCGTTTTTCCACCGCAGTCCCCTGGGATCCGAATGAATTTCCTGTTTTCAGGGAGGTACGCACGAGCGTACAGACAGGCACGGACACAGTCATGGTTTCCATGAGCGGTCAGGTTACCGTGAGCGCCAAAAAGATGTACACAACCAATCCGGTCAACGCCTGGCAATTCACCCTGCCGCCCGGCACCCGGCAGTGGGCCTACCGGATTTCTGTGGGTCAGGGCGCCAGTGAAGCACGGCAGCTCGATGCACGCAAGCTCAGTCAGGTACTCCGCAGCGGCTCCATGAAACTGATGACCTTCCAGCCCGAAACGGCACTCGCGGCCTTTGCACTTGGTGCAGCCATAGACATGACTATTTCCACTACCGGGGAAGATGTAACTTATGCAATCACCGATTGGGAAAACTGGCAAAAGTTCTCGAAAGAAGAACCCTATCAGGCATTTGTTCATCAGGGAAATATAAATATAGATGTTCAGCGCAGATATACCCCGCTGGAGGGAACCTGGTTCTTTGCTCTCAAAAATGACAACCTGATAGATGATATCACCGTTACAATGGAAATTGAGGCCGTTACCGAAAAGCCCGTTATTGAAATACAGATCGCCCTCGAGCCGGTGAAGTAAAAGTTATCAACAAACAGCAGAAGAAGTGGCCTGCCGCGTTTCCAGATTATGTAAAATCGCGTAACTTTGGGGGCGACAAGACCAATATCCTCTCAATATGCCGAATTTTGCTCACCTGCACTGCCATACGCAGTTCTCGCTGCTCGATGGTGCCGCCTCTATTCCCGGTTTGTTCAAAAAAGCCGCTGCCGATGGCATGAAAGCCCTCGCCATCACCGATCACGGGAATATGTTCGGTGTATTTCAGTTCGTGGCTGAAGCAGCCAAACACGAGGGTGTAAAGCCCATCGTGGGCTGCGAGTTCTATGTAGTGCAGGACCGGCACCGCCGTACTTTTACCAAGGAGGACAAGGACAAGCGCTTTCACCAGCTCTTTCTGGCTAAAAACGCCGAGGGATACAAAAATCTGGTGAAACTGTGCTCACTCGGCTATATGGAGGGCCTTTACGGAAAGTATCCGCGTATTGACAAGGAGCTGATTCTTCAACACCACGAGGGACTGATCGCTACTTCCTGCTGTATCGGTGCTATGGTGCCACAGGCCATCCTGAAAAAAGGTGAAAAGGACGCCCGGAAGGAGTTTGAGTGGTGGCTCGATCTTTTCGGCGAAGACTACTACATCGAAATTCAGCGCCACCAGATGGCCGAACAGGATCAGGTGAATGAAGTACTTCTCAAATGGGCAAAGGAGTACAACGTGAAAGTTATCTGTACCAATGACTCGCACTACATAGACCAGAAAGACTCCAATGCACACGATATTCTGCTCTGTATCAATACCGGAGAGAAGCAGGCAACGCCGGCCATCCGTGAATTTATGGATGAAGGCACTGTGATGAAGGGCGGTCGTTTCGCCTTCTGGAACGACCAGTTCTATTTCAAAACACAGGCTGAAATGGGTGCACTGTTTCACGACGTCCCGCAGGCACTCGACAATACCCTGGAGATTGTTGACAAATGCGATCATCTGAAACTGAAACAGGATATTCTGCTTCCCAATTTTGTTATACCACGGGAATTCCTGACACAGGACGACTACCTGCGGCATATCACTTTCGAAGGTGCCCGCGAACGATACAGGGAAATCACCCCGGAAGTGGAAGAACGCCTGAATTTTGAGCTGAATACGATTAAAACAATGGGATTTGCCGGATACTTCCTCATCGTATCCGATTTTATCAAGGCAGGCAGGGATCTGGGCGTGTTCGTGGGTCCGGGACGTGGTTCTGCAGCAGGCAGTGCCGTTGCATACTGTATAGGTATTACCAATATTGATCCCATCAAATACCAGCTCCTGTTCGAGCGATTTCTCAATCCCGACCGGAAGTCCATGCCCGATATTGACACGGACTTCGACGATGAGGGCCGGCAAAAGGTGATTGATTATGTGGTGGACAAGTATGGAAAACAGCAGGTGGCCCAGATTGTCACGTACGGCACCATGGCAGCCAAAATGTCTATCAAGGATGTTGCTCGTGTACTCGATTTGCCACTCGACCAGTCGAACGCTCTGGCCAAACTTGTGCCCGACAAGCCGGGTATTTCCCTCAAAAGGGTACTCACAGCACCCCTCCAGGGCGATGGCTCATTGTCGGAAAAGGAAAATCTCGTAACCGAAGATATTGAAAACTGCAAGCGCCTGCGTGAATACATGGATACAGGTGGAACGCTTGAAAGCACTGTACTGAAGGAGGCCCTGATTCTGGAAGGATCAGTCCGCGGAACAGGTATTCACGCCGCGGGTATCATCATTGCCCCCAAGGAACTGACGGAAATCATACCCGTTTGTACAGCCAGGGACTCTGATCTGCTGGTTACCCAGTACGAAGGCAGTACCATCGAAGATGCCGGTGTTATCAAGATGGACTTTCTGGGCCTGAAGACGCTCACGATCATACGGGATGCCCTGCGGATGATCGAACAGAACCACGGAATCAAGATAGATATTGATACCAGACGACCTGATCGCCATGAACGCGCTCTACCGTCCGGGGCCACTGGAATACATTCCGAATTTCATCGCACGCAAGCACGGGCGCGAGGCCATCACCTACGACCTTCCCGAAATGGAGGAGTACCTGAAGGAAACACTGGGTATCTCTGTTTATCAGGAACAGATTATGTTGCTGGCACAAAAACTGGCCGGCTTTTCAAAGGGCGACGCCGACGTGCTCCGAAAAGCTATGGGTAAAAAGCAAAAGGCTGTTCTGGATAAAATGAAAGGGCAGTTTATTGCCGGAGCCGTTGCCAAAGGGCATCCGGCCGATAAACTGGAAAAAATCTGGACCGACTGGGAAGCGTTCGCATCTTATGCCTTCAACAAGTCGCACTCTACCTGTTACGCGTTTGTAGCATATCAGACCGCTTATCTGAAGGCACACTACCCTTCCGAGTACATGGCTTCGGTACTCACTCACTCACAGGGGAATATCGAAAAAACCACTTTTTTCCTGGAAGAGTGTAAACGAATGGGGCTGAATGTGAAGGGGCCGGATGTGAACGAATCCATGATCAATTTCGGGGTGAACAAGCGGGGCGAGATTCGCTACGGCATGGGGTCGGTAAAAGGCGTGGGTGAAGCGGCTGTGGAGTCACTCATTGAAGAACGCAAAAAAAGCGGCCCATTCCGCGACCTGTTCGATTTCATGCGACGCTGTAACCTCCGCACCATCAACAAACGTGTCATGGAAAATCTGGTTTATGCCGGAGCATTCGACGGGTTCGGAGTGCCACGAGCCACTTTTTTCACAGAGGTTGACAAAGACGTTCCTTTTCTTGAACGAATGCTCAAATACGGATCATCCTGGCAGGAAGACAAAACTATGTCGGCCAACTCTCTGTTCGGTGACCTTTCCGACTCCGTGAGTATCCCCGAGCCAACGGTTCCCAAGGTTACTGAGTGGGGCCTCTTGCTGAAGCTGCAGAAAGAGCGAGAGGTGATAGGCCTCTATCTGAGCGGTCACCCACTCGACGATTTTCGTTACGAATGGGAAAACTTCGCTACTCCGCTCGAAAAAGTGGAGAACTACCGGGGCAGAAAAGTCAATGTGGCCGGATTTGTCACAAAAGCCGAACACCGGATCAGTCAGAAAGGGACCGGCTGGGGCCGATTCACTATTCAAGACTATACCGGTTCGCTGGAAATCACCATGTTTTCAGAAAGTTATGCCAAATTCAAAACATTTTTTGAAGAAGGCACCAGCGTTTACGTGGAGGGAGAATTCAAACAACGATACAATTCCGACGAGTTTGAATTCAGGGTAAATAATGTCAGACTGCTGGAAACCATCGGCGACGAGAAAACAAGTTCCATCACGCTGAAGATTCCGGTTGAAGTAATCTCCCGCGACCTGCTCAACAAAATTGAACAGTTGTGTCTGGCTCACAAGGGCAAGCACACCTTGAAAATAGAACTTGTTGACCGGCAGAACAAGGAAAAACTGTCCTTCACCAGCGGTGCAAGGAAGGTAACCGTCGGCAACGATTTTATCGCAGCCATGGAAATACTGGGGATTGAGTGCGGCGTAAACTAAGAGCTTGTTCACTCCACCACCAGTTTACCGAATCGCATGAACTGTCCGTTTTCCACCCTGTAGGCGTAAACACCTGCAGGCAGATCTGATAGCTGAAGTGTTCCGGCAGCGAGGAACTCTGTTTTCCGCACCTGCTGTCCTTTCTCGTTGAAAAGCCGGAACACACAAGGCTCCTGGCTGTCAGTTGTCAGTTGCAGCGAGCCCCGGGATGGTGCCGGATTGGGGAATACCCTGAACTCAAAGTTTATTGTCTGCTCACCACTGCGCGTCTGAATGGCATTACGGGCTGCCCCGGGCACTTCCAGCCAGAACTGTCCCGCCTGTGTGACCTGATTTCCG
>JAJTFM010000027.1 GCA_021298575.1 Saprospiraceae bacterium
GATTATTTACCGGCCCGGCATCCTGCCAGCTCCGGAAGAAACGGTACTGAGATGGCGAACATGGTGCGCAGATAACGGCGTTGGTGATATTTTTGTATCCGGAACACTTTCATTCGATCAGCCCAATCCGCATTTACACGGCCTGGATGCAATGATTGAGTTTCCTCCCAACAACATGGGCACCAATGATGTGCTTCACCCGGGGGAGGAATCAGATAGTTTTTCCGGCAGGATACTGGAGTGGAGACACCTCTGGCAGCGCAGTAAATACTACGATAATCCCGGCAGTATGATTTTCAGGGGTGTATGTCCCGCCTGGGACAATACCGCCCGGAGAAAAAACCGGGCGACTGTTTTCTTGAACAACTCCCCCGAACAATACAGAGAGTGGCTCGAAAATGCTGTCCGCGATACGCTGAGCCGGTTCGCCGAGCGCGACAAGCGCCTCGTTTTCGTAAACGCATGGAATGAATGGGCAGAAGGAGCCTATCTGGAACCGGATGCGAAACACGGCTATGCCTGGCTTCAGGCAACATACGACGCACTCAGAAATACACAAAGGCTGGCACATCAGGCAAACCACAAAATGATAGTGGTATCGCATGATGCATACCCGCATGGCGCACAGTTTATAGCACTCGAACTAACCAGAATGCTCGTCAGGGACCTCGGAATCGGCGTACAGGTCATCCTGCTCGGAAACGGAGAACTAAGAGAACGGTTCGAAGCCGTTACGGAAGTACACTCCACCGACCCTCAGCATCCTGTGGAGTCAATTCGGCATATCCTCCACGACCTGCGGGCTCAGGGATACACGCGGGCCATCGTAAACACTACTGTTTCCGGATGGGTGATTCCGGCAATGAAGCAACTGGGTATGCAGTGTGTGAGCCTGGTACACGAATTGCCACAACTCATCAGAGAACACGGCATTGAAAATTGCGTCCGTGATATTGCAGCTTCGGCAGACTGTATTGTGTTTCCTTCGGAAGTGGTTAATAATGGCTTCCTGGAATTCTGCACCTTGAATGAAAACAAGGCACGTATCCGTCCGCAGGGACTCATCCGTATGAATAAATGGAGATACCATCGGGAAGAGGCAAGAGCGAGGATACTGGAATCTCTCGGCGTGGATCCTGATGTCAGTCTGGTGCTGAACGTCGCCTATGCCGATAAGAGGAAGGGCGTGGATTTATTCGTCGAAATTGCCCGTCAGGTAGTGGCACGAGACCCAAATACCGTATTTTTATGGGTTGGAAATATTGATTTCAGAATTGAAAATGAAATTAAAGCATCGGTTGCAAAATATGGACTGGAAAACGTCATCAGGTTCATTCCATTCACCCATGAGATTACATTATGGTTTTCAGCTGCCGATATTTTTGCTCTGACATCAAGGGAAGATCCCTTCCCCAATGTTGTCATCGAGTCATTCAATACCGGTGTTCCGGTAATAGCGTTTGAAAATAGCGGGGGTGCAGGCACCTTGCTCAAAACAACAGGAGGTGTGGCAGTACCTGATAACGATACTACTACCTTTGCTGAATCCATACTGAATCTGACCCAAAACTCATCACTCCGGTCAGCGCTCGGTCGTGCAGCGCAGGAATACGCTGATACAAACTGGTCATTCAGGCAGTACAGTTTTTTTGTTTGTGAGGAGGCCGGACTGAAATTGCCGAAAATCTCCGTTGTAATTCCCAATTTTAACTACGGTCACTACCTGAAAGGCCGACTGGAATCCATCATTTTTCAAACAAGGGCAGTTTTCGAAATAATTCTGCTGGATGATGCATCAACTGACAACAGTCTTGAGGTTTTATACGACTGGATGGAGCACCAGAATGTCGAAATCAGGATTATCAACAATGAAATGAATTCGGGCTCTGTGTTTGCCCAGTGGAAAAAGGGAGTTGAGGCAGCCTCAGGTGAGTATGTATGGATAGCAGAGGCCGACGACCTGTGTGAGCCTGATTTTCTGGAAACTGTACTCACTCCAATGCTCGCTGACCAGTCAGTCGTGCTCAGTTACTGCGAGAGTAAACAGACCGACAGAGCAGGAGCGTTACTGGCACTGGACTATGACTATTATCTCAGGAATGTATCTGATACACGCTGGGAAAAAGACAGGGTGACCAATGGAACCGACGAGATTACAGAGGCGCTTGCCGTACTAAATTCCATACCCAATGTGAGTGCGGTCCTTTTCAGAAGAGAAGACCTCCTTGAGGTGATTTCTCATCATTCGGAAGAAATTGGCGCCTTTAAAATGGCTGCCGACTATGCACTCTATGTTCGTTTGCTGGGAAGAGGGAAACTGGCTTACAGCCGTAAAAGCGCGAACATACACAGAAGACATCAGGGTAGTGTGACAGCCACAAATCAGGGCCGGGCGCTATTCGATGAAATAGTCAGCATACAGGACTGGGTGGCCGAGAGGTATCCGGTTAGCAGATCAACCCGAAACAAAATAAATGACTACAGGAATCAGCTCAGAAATACCATGATGGCGATTCCCTGATTGTTTGACAACAAATCCTAACCTCTTTTATGCACGTCAACATAGCTGAAACAAGAGAGCAGGCACTCGAATTTCTGAACAGGATTACGAGGCTTTCAAAAACCGAGATTGTCAGAATACCCATGGAGGAGCAGCGGGACTGGCAAATCAGAGATGGTGTGCTGTCACACCGTACAAACGGTTTTTTTAGTGTCGCCGGGCTGACAAACTCACAAACGGGGGAAGAGCGCCTGATGTTGCTACAACCTCAAAGTGCTATCACAGGTATCCTGTTTTGCCGGAAAAACTCAAAAATATATGTACTGCTACAGGCAAGGGTGGAACCGGGCAACGTCGGTGTGGGGCAATATGGTCCCACTATCCAGTCTACCCCGGCAAACTACCTGCGCTGGCATGGCGGGAATGCAACGCCATATGTAGAATACTTTAATACATACAATGGTGTAGGAGAACCCGTATCTGTCAGTTCACAACTAGATATTGGCAGAAGATACTACCAAAAAATCAAGACACTCCTGTATGTCGAGGCTCCTCACCTGCTTGAATGTACCCAACAGATGATCTGGGTTTCACTCGATGCACTTTCTGAACTGGCCTCCATTGATCACGTACTGAATACAGACCTGAGATCCATGTCAGCAGTCATGAACTGGGATAATACTGTTTTCCTGAATCAGCCCGTACCTCCTGTACCTGACTCAGGCATCTTGAACTATTACTTCAACAGTATAAAAACAGGACAAAGCCACTGGCACATCACACCGCTTGACAAGCTGACCGGCTGGGAGATTGCCGAAGGAGGAATCATACCCAAACATAATCAGCCCGTGTCCGTACAGTTTTATCGGACAACCTGCCTGACCAGAGAGGTAGGTTCGTGGGTACAGCCTCTCATGGTTGCACCGGGCAGAGGAGCCGTTTCTTTGTTCTTTCGGGAAACACCTTCAGGGAAAGAGTATCTGTTGAGTATACTTTCTGAGGAGGGCATTTCAGGCGGTGCTCTCATCGGTCCGACAATTCAGCAATATCAGGAAGACCGCCAAAAATCGCTACCCGGTGAAACAATCATCAGTTTCGAACAGTCTGATGAAGGTGGCCGGTTTATACATCACACCTCTGTATTCAGTATTGTCCGGGTAGAAAACGACTATCCTGCAGCGGAAAATCAGTTTTGGGTTTCTGACTTACTGTTAAAAAAACTGATTTCTTTGTCTAACATAACCAGCATTCAACTGAGAGCTGTATGTTCGTTGTTAATACGAGATTTTAACGTGCAGTATTTTGAATGGCAATCGTAACCCTGGATTATTCACCATTATAAGCAGGCAAAAGAGTGTAACGAAAATGCGAATCACGCTATTATTCGAGCGATCAGACAAACAGAATTCGGGCTGGCGAGAACACTTTTTCCATTTTATGTGGGGTTATTTGTTTCCCTCTATCAGGGAGATATTGCGACTCGGAGTTTCTGATAGTGAAAAAATTATATTTGAGGTGGAAACCTGTGGTCCGGTTATGGATAACATCACCCTGGAAGCAGCATCAATTCTGAATCTGAATATCAGAATTGTTGAAGTCCGGGAAACAGAACCAAACTCCTGGGTTAATATTCCACGATGGGATAAAATTCTCAGAAAATGTACAGACTGGTATATCCGGAATCAAAAACCATTGCCCGATTACGACACAGAAACGGTACTGCCACCGGAAGTAAGATCCGATGGAGAACAATTCATATCCGACATATACACTGTCAGAAATGCGTTTCTGAGCACTACAAATACAGAGGGAGAATCTTCCGGGTTTCTGATTATGAAAAGATCGGATGAACCAGCGTATTACAAACCAGACGGGGGAGCAATCCGGCCAACGTACGGCAATTCACGCAGAGCCCTTACAGGAGTTGAAGATACAGTTCAGGAACTCCAAAAGCGGGGGTTACGGGTTCAGTCATTCGAACCGGGAAAGGCATTACTGGCAGATCAGATAAATGTTTTTCACAGATCTGAAGGAATTATTGGGATACGTGGTGCAGAATTTTCCAATTTAATATGGGCCAACCCCGGGACAAAGGTACTTATGATTGAACCAACAGGAATGCCCGCCCACGGAGTACAACATATGCTCGCCGCCATACTGAAGCAGCCTTTCATTTGCCTTAAATCAGATGAACACACAAGTTTTCCGAAACTGACATCTGACATGATAGCTCCATACCTCCCCGTTAACCCCTCATGAGGCATCAACCAAAAATCATTTTTATTTCAGGTAGTGCCAACTCCGTGAGCCACCGCTTCAGAGTTACGCATACGGCAGATGCGCTGGAGAAAAACGGATACCGGACCGAACAGTATGACCTGAACGATATTACCGACCGTTTCTCGTTACGCGAATGCGAGATGCTGGTCATCTTCAGGGCAGAGTGGAATCTACATCTTGAACGACTTGTACAAGGATGCAGAATAAATAATACCCCTGTTGTTTTCGATATTGATGACCTGATTTTTGATGTTCATGTATTACTTGAGGGCCACTGGGCTTACTATGGATATATCACTGAAAATGAACAGAGGATGTGGCAGCAAAAGGTACTGGGTTACAGAAAAACCATGGAACAGTGTGACGCGGCGATTCTTTCAACAGCTCCTCTCCAGACAGCCGCAGCAACGCTCTGTCCTCGTACGTACCTTCTGCCCAATACGCTGGATGATCAGCTCATACAATCGGCAAAGCAGGCATTAAAAAGAGAAAAACCTTCAAAATCAGACGGAAAAATCAGGATAGGGTTTGCAAGCGGCACACCAACACATAAAAAAGACTTTGAAGTGGCCGTTGCGGGTATCTGCAGGATTCTGCAGGAAAATCCAAATGTGACACTCACAATAATTGGTGCTCTTGACCCCGCCCAATACCCTGAGCTAAAGAGCTATCCTGATCAAATTGAAAAGCGGCCTCTGGTTGATATTACCAGTCTGGCATCCGAAATACACCGTTTTGATATACATCTTTCACCTCTGGAATCGGGTAACCCGTTCTGTGAGTCTAAAAGTGCCCTGCGCTGCATTATGGCGGGTACCGTTGAAACGCCATCCATTGTAAGCCCTACCCAGCCGCTGCTTGAAGCAGTCGGCGACGGAAAGTATGGACTGGTCGCACGCAATGATGAAGAATGGTACCCGTGTATCCGTACATTGATTTCAAATGTGGTATTGAGAAAGAAGTTTGGCACAGAATCGAATGCCTATATCCTCCAAAATTTTGGTCCTGAATCAGGGGCATCCTTGAGCCGGCTGGTTTTCAAGGACATCATCCGCGATCATCGATCCCGGAAAAGTGGCCTCCTGACCAGAATATTCAGAGGTATAATCCGATAAAGTGCTAGAACAAACTTACATATAGTGTCATAGTATGAAGCAAAAACCCCTTATCTCTGTAATAGTTATCTTCTTTAATATGGCCAGAGAGGCACCCCGAACGCTTTTCAGCCTGTCGTCCGGGTATCAAAAAGGTTCCAATCCCGAAGATTATGAGGTCATAGCCGTTGATTGTGGTTCCGAAATTCCGCTGATCCAGGACCAGATCAGCCGGTACGGGTCCAATTTTCGTCTTGTGCGGACGGACCCGGCTCCTTCCCCGGCCCGGGCAATCAATAGCGCTGCCAAAGAGGCTCGCGGACAGTACCTGACCATTTGCATAGACGGAGCCCGGATATGGTCTCCCGGAATTATGGCAGAAACCTGTGCCATACTGAAGGAAAAACCTGATGCTGTTATTGCCACACCAGCCTTTCACATCGGCCATGAAATGCAGAACATTTCTGTTTCCAAAGGTTATAGTCAGGAAGTTGAAGACAGGCTTCTTCAGGAAAGTGGGTGGGAAACGGATGGATATCGCCTTTTTCAAATTTCGTCCCTGGACGGATCCAGTCAAAATGGATGGTTTCTGCCACTGCATGAAAGTAATTGTATTACCGTGTCCGCAAAATTGTTTGACAAAATAGGGGGCTATAATGAACGATTTTCTTCTCCGGGGGGCGGCCTCGTGAACCTCGACTTTTTTAAAAATGTATGCTCTGAAAACAAGCTTATACACATTCTTGCAAGCGAAGGAACCTTCCACCAATTTCACGGAGGGGTCTCTACCAATACTCCCCAGGAACAGCACCCCTGGAAAATATTCTGTGAGGAATATGAGCAGTTATTCAACCAATCGTATGCTGTACCGGACTATGACCCTGTATTTTGGGGGCTGCCTCGCGCAGAATCAGGCTGGATGCTGCAGTATTCCTTCGATAAGGTACATAACCTGCTCCGGGAAAGGGGGAACAATATTAAAGCCCTGGAACGAATTATCTCGGAAGTTCAGGAAGTGGTAAATGTGCTTCAGAACGAGAATGCACACAGGGACAATTTGGTCAGCGAGGCCAATGTAACTATCCGTACATTGGCAGCCGAATTTGAAAAAAAACAAAACGAGGCCAATGTAACCATCAGTGCAGCGATGGCAGAATCTGAAAAAAAACAACAAACCATAGAGTCTCTGAACAGGCAATTGGCTGATGCCAGACATGAATTATATGTAATGATTCAATCAAAGTCGTGGAGATTGACACGCCCGCTGCGTATGATGGCTACACTGATTCAAACAGTCTCGGTTTGGACCAAATTCAGGAATAACCAGGGCCAATAAACTCCGAAAAAAGTCTTTAGTATGTTTGGAAAGAAGAAAAAGCCCATCCTTTCCGTGATAGTTGCCTTCTATAACATGGAAAGAGAGGCTCCCAGGACGCTTTATACGTTATCATCTACCTATCAGCGGGGGGTAAGCGAATCTGACTACGAAGTGATTGCCGTTGATTGCGGTTCGGATACTCCTCTGGATGAGGCGATGGTCAGAAGCTTTGGGAAACAGTTTAGGCTCGTTCGCATGCCACCCAATCCCTCTCCTGCAGCGTCCATCAATCGGGCGGCATTATCTTCCCGCGGAGAGCTCATCACAATCTGTATTGATGGAGCCAGAATGCTGAGCCCGGGAATTTTAAGGCTTACGTTGGCCTCTTTTCGTGCATTCGAAAATCCTGTCACAGCAACGGCTTCTATGCACCTGGGGCCCGGTATTCAAAGAAAAACAATACTTGAAGGCTATGACAGTAAGGTAGAGGATCAGCTGCTCGAGTCGATAGACTGGAGAAGTAACGGATACAAACTCTTCAGAATATCAGTATTGGCAGGATCGAGCAATAATGGCTGTTTCTGCCATATTCATGAAAGCAATTGCCTGACTGTACGAAGAGATACATTCAGGAAGCTGGGCGGGCTGGATGAGCGGTTCAGATCTGCAGGTGGTGGACTGGTTAATCTTGATTACTACAAGAGGGCTATTCAGTATTGTAATGATAGTATCTTACTACTCGGAGAATGTACCTTCCATCAGATACATGGCGGAGTAGTCACTAATTCTACAAATCTGGGTGTAGTTCTCCCGTTTTTAGAAGAATATCAAGATATCAGAAACGAGCCATTTTGTTCAACTGAAAAACAGCCCTTGCTATTCGGATCTGTCACACCGGAGTTCAGTAAAATTTTGTCCGAGTCGGCAGAAAAATTCTACGAAATGTATCAATCCATCAGTACCAATGAGTAAAAAAGTCATTTTAGTCCTTGGAATGCATCGCTCCGGCACGTCTCTGTTAACAAGGATACTGAGTTTGCTGGGTGCAGAACCTCCCAGAAATCTGCTCCCTCCCACATCGGAAAATCCGGGTGGATACTGGGAGTCTGAATCCGTAATGAAGTTCAACAATGAACTGCTGTCTGTCTCGGGTAACAGTTGGAAAACATACTTCCCTATCCGGGAGTTCCGGTTTGATGAACTTTATAGCGGCCGGTTTCACCATCTGGCAACAGATATATTACATCAGGAGTTTGGAGAATCCGGACTGATTGTATTAAAGTGCCCCAGGATTTGCCGCCTAGTTCCTTTCTGGGAGGCTGTCCTCCGTAATGCCGGTTATGATATCGCCACTGTGATGATTATCCGTGACCCCGAGGATGTATTTCGATCTCTTGCTGCGCGGTCGGCAAGACCCGAGTTCAGACCAGCAGCCATTACGCAGCCCGAACACAGCGCTTTGTTGTGGCTCAGATATGTACTCGACGCAGAATATCACTCGCGGAAGCATAATCGCGCTACCATTGGGTACACAGATATTGTCAGTGACTGGAACAAGATAGCAGAGCGGCTTCTCGAATCGACAGGCTGGGACATTCCATATATCTCCGGGGATATCAAAAATCAGATAGACGGATTGTTCGCACCTGAAATGCGGCGCCAGCGAAGTCAGGATGAACCAGCATTCAGTACCCATAGCTCGGTATTTGATCCCTACCGCCGAATTGAAACCGCCCTGCAAACACCGGGAAAATGGAGTAACGAACTGGCGGATACACTCAGACATGATTTTGACAGGACTTGCGAGCATGTAATGCCTGTTAATGACGGTGAAAAACCACCTGAAATATCCGAACAAACTCATTTCACAATGAGTCAGCGGATAAGCCGTCTTCTATATGAATTTACCTGACAACCTGGTGTCTGTCCAGGACTCTCTCGTATGACCCGAAAACCAGTCAAACCAGGAGCACCGTGACAAATAATTACACTTACGATAACGCACCCATCGCCATTGGTGCTATTGGAGGAAGCGGCACCCGGGTTATAGCCAGAATAATGTCAGAAATGAATGTATTCATGGGCTCAACAATCAATGAAGAGTTCGACAACCTGTTCTTTACCTATTTCTTCAAGTACCGCCAGCTGCTGAAACTCGGCGAGGACGAGATGTGGATGTTACTTGATTTGTTTGTCAGAGCCAATATAGGCGCAGCAACAGCACTTTCAGTCAAAGAAAAGGAGATTTTCAACGGTATTTTGATGAATCAGCTACATAGCTACCCCGATAGTGAGCTGGCAACTACATTGCACAGCCATATCTCCAGTGCATTTGAATCCAACAAACCGGTTCCGGTGAGATGGGGCTGGAAAGAGCCCAACACCCACTTTATCATCCCCGCTTTGATGAGATATATACCTCAAACAAGATATATTCATGTTGTCAGGAACGGACTGGATATGGCATACAGTAAAAATCAGAATCAGCCCAGACTTTGGGGCGCCGATATACTTGGTCAACCTTACGACTCTTCACCGTCTTTCTCTCTGTCGTACTGGTGTGCCGTACACCGCAGAATATTACACTGCAAAGAAATCTATCCCGATAATATACTGATTGTCCAATTTGAGTCGCTCTGTGCCAGTCCAATAGCAGAAATAGCCAGAATACTGGATTTTTGCCGGATACCTTATGAAGAAGAAACGCTGGAAAAACTATCAACTCTGGTGTCAGCACCCCCCACTATCGGCCGCCACCAGAGTTATCAGTCAGACATATTTGCTCCTGAAGACATTTGTTTCATACAGGAAAAATGGGCTTCAGTGCTCAATTAACAACTTGGCAATGAAAATTGACTTTTCAGATAAAGTATGGTTACAGATAACCTTCTATCTGCTCATTACGGGACTCTGCGTTTCTTTTCCTCACATATTCACGTATGAATTGGGGCGGAATATGAGTCTTGTCACAGTAATGACAATACTGATACTTGATCATTACAATAACCTTTTCCCGTTGGTCGCAGCAAAAACAACATGGGTGAAGGATTTAGTTCACCGGTATCTGACACTGATCATACTGTCTTCTGTCACGCTGTTTGCAATCGGAGCGCTGAATGAGAAGTTATTCGATGTTTTACCGGCAGAACACAATACACTGGACGGAGCAGCAACCAATGCGGGCTTTATCCCCAACGGAGACGGAGCCTTGTACTTGCTGGGTATTCAATCATTTCTCAAGTACGGTATACTCATACAAAACACCCTCTATCGTCCCGTCGCTCACACGCTGAACGCGGTACTATTCAAAATATCAGGAGAAGATATGATTTACTTCTTTTACCTGACCACCTTTCTCCTTGTAACTGCAACAACCTTACTCAGTAGAGTCATAGCTACGCTGGTTTCTCCCGGGCTGGGAGCTCTGTGTTCATTTTTTATCCTGTTGTTTTTTTCAAGGTTTCAGGCGACTTTTATGACAGAGCTGTCCGGCGGAATCATTGCTCTGTTTTCCATTGCCGCACTGATACAGGGCTTTTTCAGGAAAAATATCCTGGTTTTTGGACTGGGATTGGCCGTCTTTGCCTTGTCCATGCAGATTCGGATGGGGGCTGTTTTCGCAGCACCGGTACTGATTATCGCCGGAACATACCGCATGGGTGGTACCGGCTGGAAAAGGATGACCGGAAATGCCGCGCTATTCACCATACTCTTTGTATCGGGAATGGCTCTGCAGTCGGTGCAAATGAATCTGTTCAAAAAACCGTCTGTAGTACAAAGCAACGCAGGTTACTTTTTATACCAGATTCAAACAGGCAGCTCGACCTGGCGACAGGTCATAATTGATCACCCGGATGAATTTCTACCTTCCCTTACCTATCAGGAAAGAGCACTCACGGCTCTCCGATATGCCAGACAGAAATTCTCCGAATCTCCTGCCGATTTTTTCATCAACTATTGCAACATGATGATGAAGACAGCGGGAAAGCCGGGGGATTTTTTATTCCATTTCTGGGGAATGGGCGAAGGAATAACCGGTATTCTGCTATTCATATTGCTGGCACTCACCCCGTGGGTACATGCGCACAATTCAAAGGTGAAAGTTTTATTCTGGTTTCTTGCAGCAATGGTCATTGGTGCACTCTTGTCCAGCCCGATGCTCGAAGAGGTAAAAAGACGAACGTACGCCACTACCGTCTCCATTAATGCTTTGTGTCTCTCCCTGGCAACCGTTAATGCACTGGTACTGGCCGGCCACCTGAAGACCTTGATATTCCAAAAGCAATTTCTCAATTACGTCAGGACAAAGATGGTTCGATCGCCCGGTTTCTTAATATCTGATCTGGCATCGGAAACCCCTGTAAAAACAGGTGATAGAACCCTTGCATGGCTGAGTATTGCCATAATCGGCCTTGTATTTACAGGGCCGGTAATAATTGACCAGCTTCGTGATCCGGTGCTGCCAATCACGCCAGTCTCTGATCTGAATATTACAGACACATCACTTCAAAGGTTTCTGATCGCACCCAACCACTCTCAGGGTATTTTTGTTGATACGGCACGTCACTTTCCGGTGGAAGATCCAAGGGTAACCTCAAGGGCCAAATTTGACAATAACAACCTCCTCTGTGATACCCTGACAGGAGGGTTCTATGTCTACAGTGCACTGAATCTCCTCTCTCCTCCTGATTATCCGACCGGACTGCCATTTATCATTATTCCTCAACGACTTGTTGGAGAAACAGACATGAAGAATGTTTCCTCGATGCTGCTGGAAGGAAAAATTATCAAGCCTAAAAGGAATCTGCTGTTTATTACCAAAAATATAATCCAGACCTCACCAACAAGCAAATGATGTCATTCTCTGTAAGACTGGGCAATTTATTATACAACAAAGCATTTCCACTGTATAAACCCCTGTATTTTGCCTATAAGTTCCGCAAGGACAAACAGGAAATATCTTTGCTTGGACAAAAAATAAAACCCGGATCCACTATTCTGGATATTGGCGCCAATATCGGCTTTTATACCACTTTATTCTCACGGTTAACCGGACCCGGCGGTAGAGTCGTCAGTATTGAACCCGACATCACCAACTTCAGCTACCTGGCTCTGCAGACAGGTAATCTTGACAATGTTGAATTAATCCACGGTGCAGCGGGACCTGTCACAGGTACAACCAATATCTATCTGTCCAATATGCTCAATGTTGACCATCGGACATACGAGCCGGAGGCCTACACAAGCATCCAACAAGTAAGTATGTATCGTCCGGATGACCTGATCGAGCAAGGACAACCTGTTGATTTTGTTAAAATGGATATACAGGGGTTCGAAGTACAGGCTTTGCAGGGAATGCAACAAATACTGCGGGACAATGATGATATTAACCTGCTGTCGGAATACTGGCCATACGGACTGAAGATGGCGGGAAATTCCGGTAGTGAGCTTGTGGAGTTCCTGACAAAACTGGGATTTCACATCAGAATTCTGATAAATAACCGATGGGTACCGTTCAACAGTTCAGTCGGTAGAATATCAGACAGTACACCTGAAAATATTTATTATAACATTTACGCCTCCAGAAATGCCCAAGCGGATATTATGTACCCCTGATCTGACCAGCCCTGAATCGGCAGAAAAACACCATAGTGCGTTTTTCAGGAAAGCGTATGTCCAGCGTCTTTACGGAGAATGGTATAACAGTTTTGCAGCAGAAATACAGTCTGTTTCCCGGGGCAAGTATCTCGAAATAGGCTCGGGCGGAGGATTCCTGAAATCTGTTTTTCCCGAGGTCATTACTTCTGATATACTGCCATTCCCGAAGATGGATATGGTATTCAATGCAGAACAAATCCCGTTCAGGAACGAAGAGCTCGCTTGTATTATGATGCTTAATGTCTTTCATCACATACACAGGCCCTACTTGTTTCTCAAGGAAGCAGAGAGAACACTTGTTCCGGGAGGAAAAATTCTCATGATTGAGCCCGCCAATTCAATATTCAGCAGGTTTATTTACAAGAATTTCCATCACGAACCATTTCAGGAAGACGCCGGCAGGGAATTAGCGGAGCAGGAAAATGCCAATCAGGCTCTCCCGTATATTTATTTTCAGAGAGACCGTGACTGGCTGGAAAATGAATTTCAGGGACTGCAGATAGAGGAAATCAGATACCATACCCCGTTCAGGTATCTGATAAGCGGAGGCATGGCCACTGTACAGCTGCTGCCAGCATTCACATTTGACCTCATTACAAAGCTGGAACAACTGGTCGAACCACTGCACAAGCATCTGGGATTGTTCTGCTCAATTACAATAAGCAAGAAACCCGGCAAATCCGAAAGAGGGATTCAGGATAATCAATAATATGACCAGGTGGTCAGTCAGTTCTTCAGTCAAACATGTCCTCAGGTAAAAGCTATTTCAACCAACTCGCAGCGTTACGCAAACCGCGCCGTATTAATGCCTATTACTGGCAGGAAATTTCTGATTATATCAGCTATTTCTCCCATGAAGACTCCAGTGTTCTTGAAATAGGCTGCGGTAACGGCGACCTCCTTGCCTCCATTCCTGCATCTGCCAAAACAGGTATAGATTTCAGTAACACCTTCATTGAATGGGCAAAAGAGCGGCATCCCGATGCTAGTATAGAGTTTCTCGTGATGGACGCCAACCAGATCACACTCACTGCCAGATATGATCTCATTATTGTTAGCAATCTGATTGGTTATGTTGATGATATACAGCATATTTTCAACCAGATCAGGAAATGCTGCCATGAAAGCACCAAAATCATTGTTCAATACTACAACACACTCTGGGAGCCAGTCATCAGACTGGCAGAAAAGACTGGTTTGAAAAAACCGGTTCCTGCTCAAAACTGGCTTGGAACACGCGATATCAATAATCTCTTGTATCTGTCGGGCTTTGACGTGTACCGAAATTCCAGGCGACTGATATTCCCGCTGTATATACCCGTTTTGTCCCGTGTACTCAATCAGTATGTTGCCAGGCTTCCCGTAATCAACTTGCTGGGGTTGAATATTTACAGCTTTGCCAGACCCTCGTTTTCCCGGTTCTCATGCCTGAATTCTCAAAAGAGACGGAAATCATTTTCATTGAGGGTAACAGTACGGATGATACCTGGGAGGTAATTCAAAAGATGCAGCAGAAATATGCCGGCAAGTTCAACATCAGGATAGGGCAGCAGGAGGGAAAGGGAAAGGCAGATGCCGTAAGGAAGGGTTTCGACATGGCGAATGGAGATATCCTCATGATACTGGATGCCGATCTCACTGTGCCACCCGAGGATCTCGTCAAGTTTTACGATGCAATAGCCCTGGGGAAGGGCGATTTTATCAACGGAACACGACTCGTGTACCCGATGGAAAAAGGTGCCATGCGCTTCCTGAACTACCTTGGAAATCTCTTTTTCAGTCAGGCGTTTTCCTGGCTGCTCGACCAGCGATTCCGGGACACACTCTGCGGAACAAAGGTCATGTTCCGGTCCGACTACCGGAAGTTGATAAAAAACCGGTCCTATTTCGGCGATTTTGATCCTTTTGGTGATTTCGATCTGCTCTTCGGAGCACACAAGCTGAACCTGAAAATTTTGGAGGTGCCCATCAGATACGGGGAGCGAACTTACGGTACTACAAATATCTCCCGATTCAGACACGGACTGATTTTACTGAAAATGTGTCTGTTTGCCTGCAGGAAATGTAAGTTCATCTGACCAGACATAACCTGACACCCGGAAAATCAATAAAAATGAACTCTGATTGCCCAGTTAAAAACACTCCCTTAAACATAGTCTTTCACCGACATTTCACCGGATTCACCGGTGGTCACCTGAAGGTATTCAATTACTTTGAACACGTAAAAACTACGGATAATTACAGCCCAACAATATACTTTACTCCAGAAAGCATTCTGGACTCTCAGAATCCGTGGAACCAATTGACAGAATTTCATGTAAAAAAATGGGAGCCCGAAAAATCCGACGTCCTGTTTCTCGCCGGGAATGACTGGGCAAGCCTCTCCCCGGATTTCAGGCAAAAAGGAACTATACCAGTCATCAATCTGATACAAGGCCTACGACATTCCGACCCGGGACATCACCTGTATGATTATCTGACCCATCCGGCCATACGTATATTTGTCAGCCAGGAAACTGCAGACGCAGTGCGAAATACCGGGCGCATCAACGGCCCCTCTTTCGTAATACCAAATGGAACCGACCTTGGCGAACTTCGGAAGTATCATAAAAAAAGGGAGAAACGGGAGATCGAACTACTGATTGTCGGGGTGAAGAGCCCTGAAATGGCTCGATATTTTGCGTCTTTCTCCGAGAGCAGGCAAATACGTGTCACCTGTCTGGACAATAAGGTACCACGCCAGGAATTATTACGCCTGATAGGCAATAGCCTCACCGTGTTGTGCTTGCCCTTTGAAAAAGAAGGATTCTACCTTCCCGGGCTGGAAGGTATGGCCCTCGAAACACTGGTAATTTGTCCGCGTTTTGAAGGCAATAAAGTGTTGTACCAACACAGAAAAAACTGTCTTGTTCCCGAATATAATCCCGAATCAATAGCTGAAGCCATTGACACATCACGCAAAATGTCTGTCATCGAATTAAATATGATAATCGCAGAAGCAGCCCGAAGTGCTCTTAAACATGAGCTAAGTCGGGAACGAACTGATTTCCTGGAAATTTTGAATAATGTCAGACAACTTTGGAATAATCGGGCAGCATTCAGCAATGAATTTTCGAAGTAGTTCCGACGTACCGGAGCGCAAATATTTTTCAAAAATGAATTCAAACACCTTCATTACAGACAGAGATATATTGATGAGTCATTATGCACAATCTCTGGCCAATACCGTACATTTCAGCACACCATCTGAAAGACAATATTCTCAGGGAAGTTTTAGATTTCGTCAGCCGTCACCTGAGCGAAAAGGGTGTATTCTATGCGAATGTAAATATCAGCACTCAACCGGACGGATCATGGCAGGGATTCCCTGTGGTTTATCGCAATTTCGATTTTTATAAAGCCGCTTTTGAAAGAAACAACATGACTGTGTCTGACCTTGGACATCTGCAGGAATTCGGTCACTTCCATCCCAGACTATCCCAAGAAGCACAGGAATGTCAGAGAATGCTGTGTGCTGTCAGGGTTTAATTCCTGTTCTTGTATACCGTAAACACTTCAACTAGTATTCTATGAATAGCCTCGCACTAATCACCGGAATTCCTCGATCAGGAACAACCCTGGTGACAAAGTTACTGAACGGCATCCCGGATGTGGTGGCATTAAACGAACCTATGCCTGTGATGCAGATAGCCGGAAAGTCTGATTATGAGTTATACCACTGGATTGATTCAAATGTGGAAAGTTATCGCTCTGGTTTAATACGCGACGGGAGGGTAATGACCAATCATGTTAATCAAAACTTTGTTGATAACTCCTTCAGTGAGTCGATAAACTCGCGCGGCCTTAGACCTTCTCTCTTAACGCTGGGCCTGCTGGATGTTAAAAAAAATCTGACTGATCAGTTTTTGCTTGCCATCAAACACAATGGTGCATTCACCGCTGTTGCCCATCACCTCGTTCATCAGTACAGGTGTTTTGCCGTGATAAGAAATCCACTGCCGGTTCTTCTTTCATGGCAGACAGTAGATATCCCTCTCAATCGCGGCAGGATGCCCGTAGCAGAGGCAATAGACACTGAACTACACAGAAATCTGAACCGCCTGACTGATCATCTCGACAGACAGATTTTTATTTTAAACTGGTTTTTCGAGAGGTACTACCAGTTTTTCAGTGAAAAAAATATAATCAGATACGAAGATCTTGTAAAAGAGGGTAGTACGTACCTGACAAAAATAACCCCCGGTGCCTGTTTATCGTCCGGACAACTCAGTTCCCGAAATACCAGCTCTCTTTATACCAGAGAACTGGTTCCCGAAATTACAGCGCGTCTGAAAAACACTGGTGGCCACTTCACTCATTTTTACAGTATTTCAGAAATCGAATCGGTATTGTCCGAGAGTTAATCAATCACTATTACTACATGTCAATAAACAGGCTCAAACCGTCTTTTCTTATAATTGGAGCTCAAAAGGCAGGTACCAGTTCGCTGTTTAACTATTTGGGCCAACATCCTGATATCACTTTACCGTCAAAAAAGGAGTTACACTTTTTCGATCTCCGATACGACAAGGGAATTGAATGGTATGAGAGCCTGTTTCCTGAAGGTATTAACTACGAAAATCAGATTACCGGTGAAGCCTCTCCCTACTATCTGTTCCATCCGCTCGTCCCGGAATACGTCCGGTATCACTACCCGGGAATAAAATTGATTATTCTGCTCAGAGATCCGGTTGACAGAGCTTATTCACACTTTCAGATGGAGCGAAAAAGAGGCACTGAACCCCTGGCATCGTTCGTGCACGCTGTTGAGTTGGAAGTTGAACGTATTTACGAGGAAGAGCAAAAGATTCTGCGAGGTGAAATTCAATCGGGAACCAGATTCCAAAACTGGAGTTATATGAAACGAGGCCTGTACGGGCAACAACTCCAGCGTTGGCTCGGATTTTTCCCGAGAGAGCAATTCCTAATCATCCGGAGTGAAGACTTTTTTTCTTCAACGCTGCTATGGATGCAACAGATTCATACATTTCTGGGTATCCGGGATATACCGCCAGCCAATCTCTCTCCTGTAAACTCAAACAAATACCCGGAACTCCCGGTTTCAGTCAAGGATAAACTGAAGGATTACTTCCATGATGACGGTCTGTTGCTGCAGAAACTGGCCGGGAACAATTTTGTATGGTGATAACCAATACGGAAACCGTGGTATTGCACCAAAAATATGAAGAATAATTCCCCGGAAATGGGTAAAGTCGTCATCTCTTCCGGAGGAGCTGTTTACGGCACCCCCCAATATCTGCCCCTGGATGAGTCTCACCCTGCCAACCCCATCGTCCCTTATGGTATCACTAAACTGAGCGCAGAAAAGTATATCCAGATGTTTGAGCACCTGTATGGAATCACAGGGATTATACTCCGGGTTTCCAACCCCTACGGAGCCCGACAACGCCCGGAATCGGGGCAGGGTGCTATAAGTACTTTTATTCACCGCGCTCTTAAAAATAAAGAACTGGAAATCTGGGGTGATGGAAATGTCGTCCGGATTACCTGTTCATTGACGATGTCGCAACAGCTTTCGAAAGGGCAGTTCGTTACGAAGGCCCCGAACGGATCTTTAATATCGGGTCCGGACAAGGTAAATCACTGAACGAAATTATTTCAATCCTGGAAATATTACTCGGTCAACCCCTGAAAAAGAACTATATGAACAGCAGGCCATACGATGTACCTGTCAATATTCTGAATACCTCCCGTGTATCCCGGGAACTCGGCTGGTCACCATCTGTTTCTCTCAATGATGGTCTCAAGAGAACGATACTCGCCCTGACCAACTCTCTCTGAACAAGAATTAATCCCTCCCCCCTTGACACTACCCTCCATTCCCTGTACCTTTATATAAAATTGCCTCTATGTTCTAAACGCTGAAAACCATGCCCCTCAAACCATCTCTCCTGATTGCCGGTCTTCTGGCGATCCTGCCTGCCGTGCAGGCTCAAACAACCGCCGAATTCGATGTCCTCATCAACGAAATCATGGCCGACCCGACGCCTCCGCAGGGTCTTCCGGCCGTTGAGTGGCTCGAACTGTTCAACCGGTCTTCTGCCCCGGTCGAGCTCTCTTCTCTCCGGCTGAAAGATGCCACCGGCGCTTTTTTCCCGCTTCCCGCCTTTTCCCTGTCTCCCGGCGCACTCGTCACGCTCACCGCAAATACCAGCGCAGCCTCGCTTCAGGGCACAGTATCCGGAACGGTACTCGGTATTCCGGTTTCTTCCACTTTCCTCAACAACGACGGCGACGAACTCACGCTCGCCGATTCAACTGGCACTGTCATTGACCGGGTCAGTTACTCTTCTTCCTGGCATACCAGCGCCGCAAAGCGCGATGGCGGCTGGTCACTCGAAAGGATTAATCCCGGACTGCCGTGCCTGGGTTCTTCCAACTGGAATTCCTGCAACGCACCCGGCGGCGGCACGCCCGGCACCCCCAATTCTCTGCTCTCTCTCACACCCGACGATATAGCCCCTGAATTTTCCGGCATCACCGTCATGTCGCCCGAATCGCTGAAAGTTTTTTTCTCCGAAGGCATGGCGAAGGACAACCTGACTGACCCGGATGCCTATTTTCTTTACCCACCGGTCACGGTCATTTCTGCCTCTGTCTCCTCCGACGACAGGTCTTCCGTGTCACTGGAGTTGTCAGAAAGTCTGAAAACCGGTATCATGTACTCACTCGTAGCACCCGATCTTTCGGATTGTAGCGGAAACAGTATGCCGGTTACTGATACGCTTCGCTTCGGACGCGCCGAAATACCGGAGCCGGGCGATGTCATCCTCAATGAAATAATGTCCGATGCTTTCCCCTCTGCCGGACTGCCCGTCGCAGAATGGCTGGAACTGTATAACCGCTCAGCCAGGGTCGTAAATCTGTCGGCACTGCAAATTCAGGACAAAACGGGCTCTCCGGTATCTCTACCCGAATACCTGCTCGGTCCCGGAGAATTCGTCGTTATCTCGGCACTGTCAAATGCAGGCCTGATTAAATCAGTTACTCATAATTCCACAGGAGCCCCCCTGAGTACAGTCATGATGAACGACGATGGCGACGCAATCCTGCTCTCCCGCACCGACGGAACCGCTGTTGACAGACTGGAATACAGCGCCGACTGGCATAAAACACCCGGAAAATCGGACGGAGGCTGGTCTCTGGAAAGGATTGATCCCGATTTCCCCTGTCCGGGCGCTGTCAACTGGCAATCGTGCCCGGTACTTCCCGGTGGTACACCAGGCAAACGAAACGCCTCCTTCGGGCGTATCGCCGACTATTCAGCGCCTGCGCTCCTGCGCGCGTACCCCGAATCCGACCAGGTCATTACGCTGACATTTTCTAAAGCCATGTCGCCGGAATCAGCGACGAATACTGCCAATTATTTCTCTTACCCGACTCTGTTGATTGATGAAATAAAACTCACAGTTGATCCGGCCATTGTACAATTGATACTCAGTGAACCAATGGATGAAGTATTCGTCTATCAACTGATACCGGATTCCGGATTGTCTGACTGCGCAGGAAACACACTGATTCAACAGGATACAATCCGGTTCGGAATACCTAGTTCACCGGAAAAAAATGACCTGATAATCAACGAAATCATGTTCAACCCCAAAACCGGTGAACCCCGCTACGTGGAAATATTTAACGCTGGAAACAAGGTTATTGACTGGAACAAGTGTTTTATCGCCAATCTGTCGGGCAATATTTCTATCAAACAGGTTATTGCAGAAAGGTTATCACTCCCGGGCGAATATGTAGCCATTACCACAGACACGGGCAGCCTCGCTACCATCTATCAGGGCATACCAAGGGATAAGCTGCTGAAAAACGACCTTCCTTCCATATATGACTCCGGTGGCAATCTGACTCTGTACTGGGTGTCGGGTACCGATACCACTGTCCTCGACGAGGTTAATTATGATGAGGACTGGCACAATGCGCTGCTTTCTTATGAAGAGCGCGAAGGGGTCGCGCTGGAGCGCCTGCGCATACGGGGATTTTCAAATGACCCGCCAAACTGGACTTCAGCCTCGGCAAACAGAACAGGGGCACACGGAACGCCCGCATTGCCCAACACTCAACGAGTTGCCGACAGCCCCGGCACAGGAAGTGTAGTCCTGATCACTCCTTCAGTTATTTCACCCGATGGCGACGGGCGCGATGATTTTCTTGAAATATTCTACGAGCTGCCCGGAGCAGGCTATTTTTCCAGTATCACTATTTATGATTCTGACGGTATTCCTGTAAAAAGACTGATGAAAACAGAAATACCCGGAACCACCGGAACGCTTCGCTGGGATGGTGACAACGGAAGCGGTTCACGGGTAGCGCCGGGTATTTATATCGCAGCCGTTGAACTTTTTCATCCGGACGGTAAAACTGACCGGATAAAAAAGACTGCGGCAGTGTATTAGAGCTTGTTCAGGATTCTCTGCCGGTGGCAAAAACAGGCTGATTTTTTGTCAGTTTTTGCTTTTTTGAAGGCGCATAGCCGGAGCTACGTAACTGAAAAAAGGTGAAAAATGGCGAAAAATGAGCCGTTTTTGACTCGGTGAGAGAATCCTGAACAAGCTCTTAGTTCCTGATGAGCTTGCTCACACGGCTCTGACCACCTTTACTGCTTTTCAGCACAGCAAAGTACAGTCCGGGCGCCCAGTCAGCTCCAACCTGCACCACGCCTGTGCGCGATTCGAGTTGCCGGTTCAGAATAACCTGACCCAGGATATTGCGCACCTCCAGAACGGGTGCCTCAGTCACCGTTTCCCAGGCGTACTGCAGGGAGAACGATGATGATGACGGATTCGGAGCAGCTGTTAATACAGCATTGACATCGGGCTCAACAACCGGGCTGACTGCTGTCGGCACGACCCTGAAGACATCCACGGCAGCCTCCACGAGGTGACCGGGCTGATCATCGGAAGCCACGAACTGAATACGCACATCATCGCTGAGTGGCACATAGTTGCTGAGTTCGATTTCTCCGGAATAGCGCCACTGACTGGATGAAACGGTTTCGGTAAATATGGTAACCGTCTGTCCGCTGCTGATCACGCTTACTGTGAACTTGTCGTTGGGGCTGGTACCTTGTCCACCGTTGTTAAAGAACCAGTAATAAAAGGAGAGTTTGGCTTTGCCTCCAGACAGTTTCATGGCCGGGGTGGTGAGGGTAACCGAGCCATTGTCCACATCGTCGGAGCCGGCATCGCCGCCGCCATTGCCGGTGACATAGCACTGGTCGTTATTGTCAGAATTTAGGTCAAAATCAGTATTTGCAGGACTTCCCTGATACTGGGTTCCTGCAGGTTCTCCAAGTTCCCACAGACCCGTTGGAGAGACAGCAGAGGTTGTCCAGCCGAGATCGAGCTGGAAGTCGTCGTAATAGCCGCGCTCCAGCGCAATACTGTAAGTACCATTACTGTTTGGCTGTGCAGATTTTGGCAGATAGCCCCAGGCACCAGCCGTAGCAGTATAGTTGGCAGCCGCTATGCAATTCAGCGTAAACTGACCACTGGCATCTGTAACCGCGCTGAAATTCTGGGACGGAGATGTCAGAATGACCGTTGCACTGGGTATCGGATTTCCAGTTTCAGCATCCGTGACAACACCGGTAACATCGGCAGTACTTTCGGGAGCAAGCGTTACATTTATTTCTGTTGCTACCGCACGGGTAAAGGTGAAAGGTATGGTCTGTGTGACAAACCCGGGCTTGCTGATGGTCACAACGTAGTCGCCCGGATTTACATACCCCGTTTTGAAAGTGCCTGTTGCATCAGTCGTGGTGTTCACCCGGTCATCGGGTGTGTTCACCGTGATAGTTGCTCCGTTCATCGGATTGCCATCGCAGCCATTGGTGACCGAACCCACCAGATAACACGCGCGCTCGTACGTGGGCGTGAGTACCGTCAGTTTTCCCGGATCAATATCAGAAGTGACTATCGTTCCGGAGGGGAAATACGGGAATGCTCCCCAACAGCCCTCAAACGGATCATTAGGGTTGGTAGCAGGTGCCCAGGTATCGTAGCGAGCTACTTCAACGAGAATATCGGGACGGTGCGCATCAACAATGGTCACACCATCGGTGTACCAGGATGTAATAGCCCAGTCGTTCAGTACGTGTGTATTGTGCCCGATAGTGGGCGTTCCCGATACCGTAGTGGCAACCCTGTCGAGTTCGCGGATGTCTTCCGGGTTACTGATGTCGTAGCTTGCGACAAATGAAGCTGTCTTCTCGTCAGTTGTCAGAATGTGTTTGTGATCGTCGAGCAGCCAGGCGTTGTGGGTAAATTTTGCCGGGGTGAGTACCGTGCCAAGCAGGGCCGGTGCACTCTTGTTCGACATGTCCACGATAGAAAGCTGTCCGGTGTAGATGTGTGCCGCATACAGCGTATCATTGTCAGCGTAACCATCGTGGATGTAGCCGAGCTGATCAAATTTTCCGGCATAAGTCGGATTGTACGGATTGGCAAGACTGAGTACTACCGCACCTCCGCTGAAAAGGTTGCTGCCGTAAGCATACAAATACCCTTTTTTCACGTCAATGTGTAATGCGTGAATGGTGTTGAGTTGTCCGTCAATCGCTCCGTCTCCCTTGTAATTCTTGTGGGGGAGATCCGGCGATGGAAGAGGGCTCATGTCCACAATCTGAACACCTTGTCCGCCCTCTGACGTGACATAAGCGTAGTGACCATACACCTTGATTTCCTTCCAGAGGTTATCGGGGCCCGGTATCTGAACAATCTGCTGTGGAGCATCGGGATTGGTGATATCCACAATAATAAGCCCCTTTGAACCGCCAAGCAGGGCATATTCGCGCCCGTCCTGGGTATAGCCGCAGATGTTGGCGAGCGTCTGCCCGGGGAATGTCATGGTTGAACGCAACTGAAAATTGTAGTCCTGCGCAAAAACCGGCCAGGAAATGGCCGTTAAAGCCAGGTACAGAAAGTAATGAGTAAGTTTCTTCATCGAATCAAAAGTAAGTGTGTGCTGTGTTTGTTCGGGTAGGGGGTGCAAAAATAGGTTGAGCGGCAGGAACAGAAACGTTCCTGCCGCTCATTTGGGAAAAAAGTGTGCCATCCTGCGACAAAAGCGACAGAATAGGCGATTTATCAGTTCTTCTCAAACACAGAATCAATCCTGTCCAGGCAATCTTCCAGATGATAGCGTGTCATGCTGTCCGAAGTGCCGAGGATGGCCCTCGAAATATCTGCCTTCAGCTGGAGCAGGGTTGCGCGGGCCAGCGACGATACGTCCGACATCTGCGGATCTATACTTGCACCGGGCGGCTGCGACACCTTGTACAGATTGGTCAACTGTTTGATAAATTCCTTTTGCAGGTTGCGTCTGTGTACACTGACGGGTTTGCTCTGGGCCAATTCAGACCAGATGCCTGTGCGAAGGTCATCAAACAGGTTGTTCAGGGTGTAGGCGTTCGGATCAACGGCTGTGTTCTCTATGATTCTGCGCATTCTGTCGGATGAGAAAAGACTGTTCAGGGTTCCCTCCTGCAACTTGTACAGAGTTACCACGCCATTGTAGGGTGTTACAAGTTTGAGTACAGACTGGTCGAGAAGCCACTCCGGTGTCTGAAAAAGTTCCCGGTTCAGGAAGGCGACGGCATCGCGTTGCATAGCGGCCGGAGCTGCTTCATAAACTGCGCCTGCCTGATCGGAGGTTTTGGGTGTTTCAAACACACCACCCACCCATTTGGTGACGTGGCCGATATACCGGCGATACTGTCCGCTGATATTATTGTAAAGTTCATTCACCTCGTCGTAGTCTTCCGCTTCCTCCTTCGTCCATTGAGCTATGTTGGGCAGAATACGCTTCAGGTTTCTGATTCCGTAGTCGGAGGCAATCATGGAGTTGTCACCCAGATCCTCGCTTTGCGCGCGCGGGTCTTGCGGGTTCGACTCGGTGAGGAACCACAGACGACGATTTCCGTAAGCCTTGTCCAGGTAAAGCTTGTTCAGGAGTTTTTTGTCTTCCTCAGCACTTGACGTACCATAAAATGGCTTGTAACCCCATTCTATAGCCCATTTATCGTAATCGCCTACCCGGGGAAACAAATCGGTGATACCGTCTTCGGGCTGGGCCACGTAGTTGAAACGCGCATAATCCATGATAGAGGAGGTATGCCCGTTCTGTTCCATATATTTTTTGTCGCGGAGCTTTTCAACCGGCGTAGCACTGCTTGCACCAAAGTTGTGGCGAAGACCCAGCGTGTGACCGACCTCGTGTGCCGATACAAAACGAATCAGTTTACCCATAAGCGCTTCATCCAGTTCGTTCTTTCGTGCACGGGGATCAACGGCTGCCGTCTGCACGGTGTACCACATCTTGAGCAGACGCATAACATTGTGGAACCAGCCGATATGGCTCTCGATGATTTCACCGGAACGGGGGTCACTCACATTGGGTCCGTATGCATTCTGTACGTCTGACGCAAAATATCGGATAACCGAGAAGCGGGCGTCCTCGAGGCTCATCGTGGTGTCGTTCTCCGGCCAGTCGCGGGCGATGATGGCATTTTTCCAGCCGGCCTGCTCGAATGCAGGTTTCCAGTCTTCCACACCCTGCTTCAGGTATTGACGCCATTTTACAGGAGTGGCCGGATCAATGTAATATACAATGGGCTTTGCCGGTTCTATCAGCTGACCCTGCTGCTGCTTTTTGGTATCTGCCTCATTTTTGGGTTCCAGCCTCCAGCGCACAGCAAAAGTTTCATCCTCCGCTTTTTGTGAATCATCGGTGTAAACCGTGTAACCGGTCGCGAAGAAGCCGACGCGCGGGTCGAACAGTCGCTTGCGCATCGGGACTTTCGGCAGCATGATGATAGACGTATTTAACTCGAAAGTAACGGCTCCGGCTGCGACACCGCCGGGCAGACCGGGCGGATCGGACGGCTCTCTCTTCAATGAAGGCGGAGAGACATTGAACGTCTTGACGCTCCTGATTTCCAGGTTGATGGGGTAGGCCCGGATACTTGAAATATAGCTGCGGTCTTTCTGTAATTCCGTCAGTTTATACTGCTGTTTGGATCTCGGTGGAATCGAGAAAACCTGATTGGCCTCCTTGAAAAAATCGGTCACTTCAATCACTACGGAAGTATCTTTCCGTACAGATTTGATATCAAAGGCAGCAATAATAGGATCCACATTGGAGTTTCTGACGGCTTTGTAGATCGGCTGGGATGTATCGGCGCTTACGTTCAGATAATCCACGGCGCGAATAAAAATCTTGTCAGAAGGTCCGCGCTCAAACCGGATAACCTGTTCGTTGGCCTCTTCACCTCCGTAACCGGCACCGGTGGGCACCTTGGCCAGTCGGGTAATGGCCATCATTTCACGGCCGAATACCGAATCGGGTATCTCCATGAAATACTTGTCTTCGATCTTGTGAATCCACACCATACCCTTTGAACTGACGGCTTTGGCGGTGATGATATCCACATAGGGTTTGGGCCCCTTCTTTTTTTCCTTGCCGGTGCTGTCGGCTGCCGCCGAAGCCGGTTTGGGATTTACCTTTGTGCTGTCAGACTTTGCGGGATTCGTCTGGGCCGCTGCGACTCCGGTTATCCAGAGTGCCGCCAGCATCAAAACACACCTCGTAAGCAGTTTTTTTGTCATGCCTGAAAATTTTAGATTGCAAATAAAACAGCATTTCGGTGCTTTTGTACCAAAAAGCCGCATTTCCTCGATTAACAACATTTATATCGGCAAAATCGGCAGGTTTGTTCAACCAAATCCGCCTGTTTCAGTTAATTATGTCCGATGAACACGCTGACAACAAACAGTATCACTATCACGGTTGAAAACCGCTACCTGCCCGGCTTGTCGGCACCAAGGCTGAGCCGTTTCATATTCGGATATTACATCACTATTTTCAATGGTAGCAACCAGACGGTACAGCTCATGCGCCGCCACTGGCTCATTTTTGATGCCAACGGAGTCATCCGGGAGGTGGAAGGCGAGGGCGTAGTCGGGATGCAGCCAATTCTGAAGCCTGGCGAATCACACCAGTATGCCTCCTACTGCGACCTCAATACCGACATGGGCAAGATGAAGGGCAAGTATCAGATGCTCTCGCACGACGAGGGTTCCCTGTTTTATATTCCTGTTCCTGAATTCAGGATGCACACCCCTTTCAAACTGAACTGATTACTTCCAGCTGTAATCAGGCTGTATCGCTTTGGTCCACATTTCCGTTCCCTGCGCATTGTAGCAGGTGATTGTAAGCGTGCGCGCGCGGAAGGGGCCGCTCATGCTCAGCAAACAGAAGTTGTTTTCCGGAACGACGGTACCCGGCACCCGGTTGTCGTTGGAAGTTTTGGCAAGCGCATCTTTAAACGCACCGGCAGTCAGTGAAGAGGATGTCAGGTCGTACACTCTGTTTCCGGCCTTGTTCTGGTAAGAGCTCAGTTCGGTGAAGTGGCGGTCGCCGGTCAGAAAAACTACCCCTTTGATACCTTCTTCTTCGATTCGGCGCAGAAGCTCTTCCCGTTCCTGCGGAAAATCATAGAATGCTGTTTCGCTGTGGTTGTCGGTGGAGAGTACCTGTCCGCCTATGGCAACGAACTTGAACTGTGCTTTGCTGGCGGACAGGGATCCTATCAGCCATTCCATCTGTTCGTGTCCGAGGGCGGTACGTTCGCAGGTTTTACAGTTGTTGGGCGTACGGAAAAAACGGTTGTCGAGCAGGAAAAAATCGGCATCATTCCAGGAGAACATAGTGGTACATCCCTTTTTGCCGTCAACTCCGAAAGTGGGATTGCCCCAGAATTGTCGGAAGGTTTGCCAGGCCGTTTCCTTGTTAATCCAGGTGGCATCCGAGTTGTCGGGGCCGTAATCGTGGTCATCCCAGATAGCGTAATGCGCTGTGGAGGCAAGCAGCGGTTGCAGCTCGGGGAGTGAGCGAGTGTGCGTAAAGCGGTGTACCATACCGGTCTGCGTGAACCAGTCGGGTTCGCGGTAATAGGCATTATCGCCCAGCCAGACCATAAAATCAGGCTTTTTTTCGTATATTTTGGAGCATATCTGATAATTGGATCCGTACGGTTTGGGGCGGTCATATTCTGCCTCGTTGATGAAAAAGCAGCTGCCCGCCACGAAAGAGAAGGGGGGCGGATCCGTACGCCACTGCCACTGGGTCTGCGTCCTGAAAGTAGTCGGGTAATTCAGTTCCACTTTTTTCTGATTGATATAGACCTCATAGCTGTAGCTTTTCCCGGGCTGGGTCTTGTTGGCTATACATTTGGCCGTAAAAGCAGGCTTCATAGCCTTTACCGGGTCTGTTTTATACTTTGTTTCAGGCTTGTCCTGTTCCCAGTATTCGATATGAACGGTCGCATACCCTTTAGTTTGCACCCACACCAGTGCCTCAAACATATCCACGTAGCCAATCATAGGGCCACTCTGTAGTCCGGCGGTACCGGGAGCAGCCATATTGCCGACATTCTTTTTTTTGTGATGCTGCGCGTGCGCGCTGAGAGTGAGCGTAAACAGGAAAAGCAGAGGAAGAATCCGGCGCATAGGATAAAATTTGCCGCTAAGGTAAGTATCCGGTGCAAGTTGCAGTGTGATATCAATATGAAATAGAAATTCTCAGGTCGGAATAACATGACCGGGATATTTTCCTGTATTGAAAGCAACCCTCAAGCACTACGAAACTGAGTACGGCGTTATTTACTTTTGCAGCCTGACCGCTGCTCTGCGGATCCAAACACCCCGGAATCATCCGGGGCAAGGCAACAATCACAACGGATGAGAAAAATACTGTTCACTGCCGCAATGGCCATGTTCTCCTTCACGGCAAATGCCCAGATGGAACGTACCACCTACCAGACGTTCGAGGTGGACTCGGCCCGCGTTATCAATCTTGATATCACAGGAGAATATGAAATCAAGAGCTGGGCTGGCAGTAATTTGCTGGTTGAAACAAACGTACAGATCTGGGACGCCTCCAAAGAAATTCTCAATTTTCTGATAAAAGAGGGCCGTTATGACCTGACCACAGACTCAACTGCCGATCCGCACCCGAAAGACATCCGGATTTATACCAAATACACCGAACGCAAGCCTGTGAAGAAAAAAGATGGCGGCAAGTGCCTGGAAATAGCCACTACCAGGATTTTCATACCCGACACTTTTATGGTATCAGAAGACAAAAAGCGCCTGACCAGGAAAAATCCCTGATCAGGGGCCTCTGTTTTCGGGTGTTTTGTTATCAGTTAGAACTACCTCCGTACCTGAAGTAGAAGGTAATGGTTCCGCAGGCTCTGTCCTGATCCGAACTCTGGAATTTATATCCTCTGGCAGCATTGACAGCCTTGCTGATCAGGTTCGCATCATTCGTTGTGGAGCCACTTGCCTGACGCCTTGCTTCAACAACATTTCCATCGGCATCAACACATACATAGACCACTACGTTGCCTTCGCCAGAAAGTTGTCCGTCCACCTTGCCCTTTCTCAGAACATTCCTGTTACCAATGCCACCACCGATGGAAGTGCCCGAACCGGTACCCTGACCACCGCCGGTACCACCACCCGAACCATTTTCTTTCCCAAAGGGGTTATTGCCGGTTCCGCCGGAGATACCGCCATTTCCGGGTTTTCCACCACCACCGGCGCCGGTGCCGGTGCCGGGCTTTCCGAACGGATTGGTTACCGGTTTCTTTGTCTCGGGTGCAGGTGTCGGATTGGTATTAACGGGGTTGGTTGGTGTGTTGTTGGTTTTGGCAGGTTTTTTTGTTTCAGGTTTGGTGACGCCGGTGTTGGGGGCATCGGCATCGTCAGTTGTCAGGGTCGGATTGCTGTTTGGCACCGGTTTATTACTTTCTGCTGCATCCGGGGTTACAGCAGGAGGTGTTACTGTCGGCGTTGCCGCTGGCGATTCCTCACCTACGGGTGCAGGTGCATCATTCATACCGCTTTCCGGGTCACCCTGGGCGGCATCAGTTCCTCCGCCTCCAAAACTGATTGGTATAACATCGGTAAATTCATCCGTGTCTGACTTCGGGATACGATAAACAAACAGCAGAATCAGTAACGCAGCATGGAAGAGCAGGCTCAGCAGCAGGCTCTGGGTTCTTTTTTCCGATTGATTGGCAGATTCCATATTCATTAATTTAGGGGATCGCCGGAGGGTTACTGCGCATCCACCTTTTCGGGCGGATTTGTAGCCAGAATGGTTTTAACCTTCAGGCGATTTGCAATATCGAGAATGAATACCACATTATCTATTACAGCAGCCTTGTCGGCAGAAACAGTTAATGTGACGCTTTTATCGTCTCCGACTGTTTTCTTCCTGATCATCGCTTTGATGGCATTTTCGAGTGCCTCTTTGGCAACAGGGTCGCGTTCCACATAGAACGTACCATCGGCCTTCACCGATACCGAAAACGTAGAAGATGCCATTGACTTGGAAGAGCTGGATGGCAGTTGAAGATTGAGCGCGTTGGGCGTCACAAAATTGGAAGTGAGCATGAAGAACATGAGCAACAGAAAGATCACGTCAATCATGGCGGCGAGGCTGAACTCTGGTTCAACCCGCTGGCGTCGTTTGAGTCCCATTGGTGAATGAGTGCTTTTTTGAATGAACGATAAATCTCCGTTGCAATTAACGGGATGGCTCCTGCAGCAGATCCATAAACTGCATGGCAGTATTCTCCATCTTGAAAATTACCTTGTCGAGGGTAGTAACCAGCAGGTTGAAACCGGCCATGGCAATGATAGACACAAACAGACCCGAAGCTGTAGCCGTGAGCGCGTGGTAGATACCGCTCGAAAGCGTCTTGGGACTCACTACCTCGGCGGTAGTCATGTCCTGGAAGGCAACAATCAGACCAATTACCGTTCCGAGCAGGCCAATCATGGGTGCGATGCCGGAGATAGATGCCAGCGTCGAGAGGTTCTTCTCCAGCTTCAGCAGCTCGAGGTTACCCACGTTTTCGATAGCCTTGTTGATATCATCGAGGGGCTTGCCGATACGGTCGAGGCCTTTTTCCACCATACGGGCCATAGGCGCATCAACACTCTGACACAGCGCCTTGGCTGCCTGCAGATTGCCGCTTTCCACACTCATACGAATGCTGTTCATGAAGTTATGGTCAACCTGACCGGCCTTCGAAATGGTGAGGTAGCGTTCCACGATGATATAGACCGCTACTACAGAGAGAATCAGGAGGATAATAAGTACAACCTGTCCGGAAAAAGAGCTGTTCATGATGATGTCAAGGATTGACTCATCTTTCTTTTCTGATGCAGAAGCAGCCGTCGTAGCCGAAGCCTGCAACAGGTAAAATGCGTTGAGAAGGGCGCTGGATAACATAATAGTGCAAATGCTGTTTGATTGTTAGTGGATGTCAGGGATTTTATGCGGGTGGCAAAAATCCCTGACATCCACTTTAACGGAGTGTTCCCCCTTTTTATGATGTAAGCGCCAAAAGTATGTTATTTTGCGCCTCGTTATATGATTTAATTAACATTTTTACTTGCAAACGGGGTGTATCGCTGAAAATCAGCGATTTTTTCAGCCGGCAATACACTCCGGACAAATTCTGACTGATGAACACGCAGGAAAAAAAACTGGAGGCATTCGCACGACTGCTCAAAATAATGGATGAACTGAGGGAGCAATGTCCCTGGGACAGGAAGCAGACTTTCCTCTCTCTCCGCAATCTGACCATCGAAGAAACCTACGAACTGGCAGACGCCCTGCTCGAAAATGACCTGAAAGGGATCAGGGAGGAGGTGGGTGATATCCTGCTACACATGGTTTTTTACGCCAAAATAGGCTCTGAAACAGGCGACTTTGACATCGCCGATGCGCTCAACGGCATCTGCGACAAACTGATCGCGCGGCACCCGCACATTTACGGCGATATAAAGGTGAGCGGCGAGGAAGAGGTGAAGCGAAACTGGGAACAGCTTAAACTGAAGGAAGGGAAAAAATCACTGCTGGAAGGGGTGCCCGCCAGTCTGCCGGCTATGGTCAAAGCCTACAGGATGCAGGAAAAAACCAAACAGGTGGGCTTCGAGTGGGAAAACGCGGAGCAGGTCTGGGAAAAGGTGGAAGAGGAAATAGGCGAACTGAGAGAGAATATCGCCGGGAACGCCCCCAAAGAAGATATCGAGGAAGAATTTGGCGATGTGCTCTTCTCTTTGGTCAATTACGCCCGATTCATAGGCGTTGACCCGGAGACAGCCCTCGAGCGGGTGAATAAAAAATTCAAATCGCGCTTTGAATACATTGAAAAAAACGCACCGCGACCGCTGGCCGAAATGACACTCGCCGAAATGGATGTATTGTGGAATGAAGCTAAAAAGCGCGGAAAAAACGGATAGAAACACACCCGGTATCTCTCACATAGCAAGAGATGATTCCACCTGTTTTCGACACATTTTTTTAAAAATATAAGATATTGTATATCAGTTATTTGCGTCAAAAAACATGTTTATTTTGGGTGTCCCAGTATCGAAAACAGGAGACGGGTGGGCCGGGTAAATGGTTTTTCGCGCAGATGTCACGCAGATGTTTTGCGCAGATTTTACACAGAAAACTAGTAAATCTCATGGAAGCAAATGAAAT